>NZ_JBHVVJ010000003.1:0-312462 GCF_042883665.1 Arthrobacter sp. NPDC058192
CTTCATGGCGAGCACGACGCGGGCCGCGCACCTCCGCTGAGGTGCGCGGCCGGCGTCGTGCTTGGGGAGCATGCCCTGTGACGTGCGCGACGCCACCGGCGGCGCCGGTGTGCCCCGCCCGGGCAGTGACACGAACGTGCTAAAAAAGACCAGTGCCCAAATTTGTCGACGCCGTAATCCGGCGCCAGGAAGTAGTTGACGCGGTCTTCAGGATCATCGCGGCCGATGGCCTGGAGCGGGCCTCCCTCCGGGAGGTCGCCGATGAGGCCCAGCTGGCTGTCGGATCGGTGCGGCACTATTTCGCCAGCAGCGACGAGCTGCTCTCCCATGCGTTCGCGGTGGTGGTGGACCGGATCACGGGTCGCCTTACCGCCGCGGACTCCCGGCTGGCCGATTTGACGCCGCGGTCGGCGGAGCGCCACAGTGCTGTGGTGGCGATCCTGGAGGAGTTTCTCCCGCTGGATGAGGAGCGGGCGGTCGACGCCTGCGTCTGGATGGCGTTCAAGAACGCCGCCCGGACCAAGCCGTTTTTGGCCGCGGAGGCCGACCGAAGCCATCGCGCCGTGGCTGCCGTCGTGGGCGGCCTCATCCTTGGCCTGGCCGCGGACGGCGCTGACGCCGCAGCCGGGGACGCCGCGGGCGGCGTCGACCAGCAGGTGCTCGTTACCGAAGCCGAACTGCTGCTGGCCATCCTCGACGGGCTGACGATGCATGTCCTCCTGCAGTCGGAATGGATGACAGCCGCGATGTGCAGGGACGTGCTGGAGGCCCATCTGGAGGGCCTTTACCGCAGGGTGGCCGGCGGACCGACCCTCCGTTAACGTGCAATAACATCAGGAATAGACTGGGATCGTACGGCTTGCCAAGGGAGGCAATTGGATGCACCACACCGGCGGACCTGGCTGGCGGATCACCATGGATACTTCTGGTCCCATGCTCATTGCCCTTTATGTTCGTGACGCCGCCGGACTGGACACTGCGGGGCATCCGGCGCTCTGCCACGTGGCTCCGAAGATCCGGGCGGCGGACCATACGCATCTGATCGGCGAGGTGGGAGGGGCCGCCGCGCTCAGGACCGAGTGGGAGGCATGGTGGGACCAGCTCCTGAAAGCCCACCCCGACATGTCGCCGGAGCTTTCTCCGCCGGGCTTCCGAGCGTTCAGCAATTCACCGGCGCTCCGGCGGGTGCTGCAGGCGCACTTCGGCGCCGCGCTGACGTGGGCGCGGGAACGCCGCGGGGAATACGTGGCCCTGGAGGCGGAACGTGAAGCCAACAGCAACAACCAACTGCTGGCGGACATGGTGGAGGACCGCCTGCTGGATGTTGGCCGCCCCGCGAGGGATTTCAGCCTGACGATTATCGAACTTCCGCTGGCGGAGCCGCGGGCGTGGTATCTCGAGCCGGACAAGATGATCATGAGCCACGAGCTGTTATCCGAGCGGGAACTGTTCCGCAGCTACGTGCAGCCGGTGGTGGATCTGCTCGTGTGAGCCGCTGCGGGCTCCCTGGACCCAGCGGTGCGGCGCGCGGCTGGTGTTCCGGAGTGTGGACGGATCCCAGGGGAGCGCGGCTAATTGCCGGGCGCGTCGGCGACGGTCACCCGGACCAGCCCGGCGGGGACCTGCGCAGGCTGCCAGCCGTTGCGAGACTGCCGGTTCCAGGAGTGGCCATCGACGTCGACGCTGGTGATGGAGAGCGCTTTGGCGTTGGCCACGGCCCACTGCGCCACCGACCACGCCTGGGCGCCTGCAGCCTCCACCAGCACCGTCCGGTCGTCGGTTGAGGCCGGGACGACGCCGAGCGCCGCGGTCATTTCCTCCGCGACAGTAGCCGGATCCCCGGCAGCGTCGGGGGAACGCAGCGAGCAGTCCAGGCCCGCGGGCGTCTGGCCGCTCAGGGCAGAGGCGAACGCGCGGGCCAGGCCCTCATGCCGGGCATAGGCGCCCGGGAACGCCGAGTGCTGGACCTGCTGGGCGGCGTCGGTGATGTCCAGCGTCTGGTAGCCCGAGATCTCCACGAGCGCATCGTAGAACGCGTTGCTGGCGTGATAGGGGTCCATCACCTGCGCCGTCGTCCCCCAGCCCTGCGAGGGCCGCTGCTGGAACAGTCCGCGCGAGTCGGGGCCGGCCTGGTCGCCATGGCCGATGTTGCGCAGCTTGGATTCCTGCATGGAGGTGGCCAGTGCGATGCTGGCGGCCCGGGCCGGAAGTCCGCGGCGGACCGCCACGGCGGTGATCAGAGCAGCATTGGCCGCCTGGTCGGTCGCGAGGTCATCGCCTCCGCTGCCCGCGGCCGTGCAGCGTTCAGTGACCAGCGTTTCCGACCGTTGCAGGAACGCCACCGCGGTGTAGATCGCACCGGCGACCATCGCCAGGGTCAGCAGAAGGACGATCCGGCGCCGCCAGCTCCCTCGTCGTGCCACGAAAACTAACTCCCTCAGGCCCTTTCGGGCTGCTACATCGTCGGGACTGTCCCTGGCGGGCGGTTCCCACCGCCCGCCATACCGTACCAGCCGGTACGGTCAGTTGGCGTGCAGGTCCGCGTTGAGTTCCACGGTCTGGCCCTTCCGGGGCAGCGCTTCGACGGCCCCGGTGGTGGAATTGCGGCGGAACAGCAGGTTCGGAACCCCGGAAAGCTCCACGGCCTTTACTACCCGGCTGGTGTCCTCGCCCTCGGCATCCCGCGGGCTGATGACGCGCACGCGGGTGCCGGCGGTGACGTAGAGGCCGGCCTCCACCACGGAATCGTCGCCCAAGCTGATGCCCACGCCGGAGTTGGCGCCCAGGAGGACGCGCTCCCCAAGGGCGATCTTTTCCTTGCCGCCGCCGGAGAGGGTGCCCATGATCGAGGCGCCGCCGCCGACGTCGGACCCGTCCCCGGCGACGACGCCGGCCGAGATCCGGCCCTCGACCATGGAGGTGCCCAGCGTTCCGGCATTGAAATTCACAAAGCCCTCGTGCATGACGGTGGTGCCTTCGGCAAGGTGCGCGCCCAGCCGGACCCGGCCGGCGTCGGCGATCCGGACGCCGGAGGGCACCACGTAGTCCACCATGCGGGGGAACTTGTCGACGCCGAAGACGGTGACGGCGCCGCGCTTGCGCAGGCGTGCACGGGTGAGCTCGAAGTCCTCAACGGCCGCGGGGCCGAAGTTGGTCCACACCACGTTGGGGAGCTTGCCGAAGATGCCGTCGAGGTTGATGCTGTTGGGCTGGACGAGTCGGTGCGAGAGCAAGTGCAGGCGAAGGTAGGCGTCCGCCGTGTCTGCCGGTGCCTCGTCGAGGTTGATCTGGGCGAACACGACCTGCTGCTCCGTCCCGCGGTCCGGGTCGGTGCCGTTCGCGGCGACGTCGATCAGCGACTGGTCCGCATTCGCCACGTCGCGGAGATGTTCCGCCGCGATTCCCAGCGCCGGTGCCGGATACCAGACGTCCAGCACGGTGGCCTCACCGTTGCGGGTGGACACGGTGGCCACCCCATAGCCGAAGGCAGAACGGGCGTCGGGGCGGGCGTCGGCGGGCACAGCGGAAGCAGCAGTTTCAGTCATGTCCCAAGTCTAACGAGGGCGTCCGCGCGCTGAAACTCGTGACAGCCCGCCTGAGTCGCGGCATGGGCCGTTCCGGGCGCCCAGAACGGCCCGTGCTAGGAGTCGGTGGGAGCCGCTCCGGAGAGAGGCAGGAGGATACAGTGGAACGGTGACCCCGACGAACCCCCGCACCCCCACCAGCGCCGACACCGTCCGCGCCGCGTCCGGCGCCCCCGCCGGTGCGGCCTCCAGCGCCGTCCACCTCGACCTTCGCCAGGACGTCGCCCTGCTCACGGCGGCCCTGATCGACATCAACAGCGTGTCCGGCAGCGAAAAGGTCCTGGCCGATGCCGTGGAGCAAACCCTCCGCACGCTGCCCCAACTGGAGTTGGTCCGCGATGGCGACTCAATCATCGCCCGCACGAACCTCGGCCGCGCCGAACGGGTGATCCTCGCCGGGCACCTGGACACGGTCCCGCTCCCCACCACCGAAGGCTCCCTCGGCACCGTCCCTTCCTACTGGCCCTCCGGAGCGCCGGGGGAGGGCGTCCTTTACGGCCGCGGCGCCACTGACATGAAGGGCGGCGTCGCCGTGCAGCTGGCGCTGGCAGCGACCATGTTCGACGGCGGGGCGGAGCCCGACAAGGACGTCACGTTCGTCTTTTACGACCATGAGGAAGTCGAGGCCGTGAAGAGCGGACTGGGCCGGCTGGTCCGCAACCACGGATCCCTGCTGGGCGGAGACTTCGCGATCCTGCTCGAGCCGACCGACGGGACGGTGGAGGGCGGGTGCAACGGCACCAGCCGCTTCGAGGTGACCACCCTGGGCGAGGCAGCACACTCGGCCCGGGCCTGGATGGGCAGCAACGCCATCCACGCCGCGGCCCCGATTCTGGATCGGCTGGCGGCGTACGAGCCGCAGACCGTCACAGTTGACGGCCTCGACTACCGCGAAAGCCTCAACGCCGTGAAGATTCACGGCGGCACGGCCGGAAACGTCATCCCCGACAAGTGTGTCGTCGAAATCAACTACCGGTTCGCGCCGGACAAGTCACTGGAGGGGGCCGAGGCGCATGTCCGGGACCTGCTGGACGGATTCGACGTCGTCCGCACGGACGGCGCCGCCGGTGCACGGCCGGGACTGCACCATCCGGCCGCCGCGTCGTTCGTCGCTGCCGTTGGCGCTGAGCCAAAGCCCAAATACGGCTGGACCGACGTCGCACGGTTCAGCGAACTGGGCATCCCGGCGGTGAACTTTGGCCCCGGCGACGCGCTGCTGGCGCACAAGGACAACGAGCACGTCGAGGCGGACGCGATCCGGGAATGCCTGCGGGCGCTCCGGACCTGGCTCAGCGCCTGAACGCCACAGCGCCTGGGCGCCGCAGCGACTGACCTCCGAAATGCATGAAGGGTCCGGAACCCCTAAAAGGTTCCGGACCCTTCATGCATTGAAAGAACCTACTTGGCGGCGATCCCGGCGACCGGCACGTGAGCCACGCCGCCGGCGGCCCGCTTGGAGCCGCGGCGTTCGAGCCAGATGGCGAGGCGGGAGACGGCCAGGTCGATCGCGATGTAAATGGCAGCGGCCACGAAGAACACCGGGAACAGGTACTGCGGGCCGAGGAAGTCGGCCATGACCTGCACGGCCCGGAGCAGCTCGCCATAGGCGACGATGTAGCCGAGCGAGGTGTCCTTCAGCAGCACCACCAGCTGCGCGACCAGCGAGGGCAGCATGCGCCGGATGGCCTGCGGCAGCTCGATGGTCAGCCGGGACTGGAAACTGGTCAGGCCGATCGCCAGGCCCGCCTCGCGCTGGCCCTTGGGCAGCGACTGGACGCCGGCACGGATGATCTCGGCAAAGATCGCCGAGTTGTACAGGACCAGGCCGGCCACGACGGCGACGAACGAGCTGGTGGCGAACACAAGCAGAACGAACAGCATCATGAGCACCACGGGCATGCCGCGCAGGAACTCCAGCACGATCCGGACGGGCACCCGGACCGAGGCGTTATCCGAAATCCGCAGCAGGCACAGGATAAGGCCCAGCGGGAACGCAATCACCGCGGACACGGCCGCGGCGGCGAGTGTGGCGCCGAGGCCGTTGATGATCAGCACCCAGACATCGGGAATCTGGAAGACCGCCCAGCGTTTGGCGTCGAAGATCCCCTGCTGGGCCAGGGTCATCACCGCCAGGACGAGGAGGCCACCGATCACGATGACTCCGATGATCGAGCCGATCAGCGAAATCCGGCGGGCTTTGGGGCCGGGGACGTCGTAGAGAACAGAGCTCATCGCGCGATTGCCACCTTTCGTTCAACGACGTTGGCGAGGAGGCCAAGCGGGACGGTTATCAGCAGGTAGAAGAACGCGACGCCGACCAGGACCCACACGACGGCGTCGCCGTTGGCGTTGGCCAGCTGCTTGCCCTGGCCGAAGAGTTCCAGCACATAGAACGCGCCGGCCACAGAGGAGTTTTTGACCAGGGCGATCAGGATGTTGATCAACGGCGGGATCACGGTGCGCAGGGCCTGCGGCAGGATGATGAGGGAGAGCACCTGGCTGAACTTCATGCCGATGCTGCGGGCGGCCTCCGCCTGGCCCACCGGGACGCTGTTCACGCCCGAGCGCACGGCCTCGGCGATGAAGGCCGACGTGTAGGCGCTCAGGGCGATGATGGCCGCGACCTCGAACTGCTGGAAGGTGACGCCGAGGCGGGGCAAAACGACGGCGGCGAAAAAGAACGCGATGGTCAGCGGGGTGTTCCGGACGATCTCGACGTACACCATGCTGAAACCCCGCAGGGCGGCGACGGGCGAGACGCGGGCGGCTGCCAGGATGGTGCCGAAGATCAGGGCGATAATCCCCGAGACCAGGGACAGGAAGAGGGTTCGGAGAAAACCGTCCCAATACTGGGGGAGGTTTTCAATGATGACGTCCATAAGTTCCTTCAGCTGCGTTGAGGGGAGTCAAGCGAAAGACGGACGTGGCGGCCGCCGGGCTGCGGAAGATCCGCTGCCCGGCGGCCGCCACAGCCGGCTAGTAGCGGTCGATCGTGGGAAGCGAGGGCGTTGTCTTGATGACGGTGCCGGCGGTGTCTTCCCAGGCCTTCTTGTAGGACCCGTCCTTGTCGGCAGCCTCCAGCTGGTCATTGATCCACATCCGGAAGGCGGTGTCGTCCTTCTTCAGGCCGATGCCGTAGGGCTCCTTGGTGAAGGTCTGATCCGATGCCAGCTTGAAGGCGTCCGGCTCCTTGGATACGAAACCGGCCAGGATGACGTTGTCGGTGGTCACGGCTTCAACCTGCTTGTTCCGCAGCGGTTCAAGGCAGGCGGAGTACGTCGCGGCCGGCACCAGGACGGCTCCGTACTTCTCGACGATCGTGGATGCCGGGGTGGAACCGGTCACGGAGCAGACGTTTTTGCCCTTGACGTCCTCGGGCTTGGTGATGGTGTTGTTGTCCTTGTTCACCATGAGAGCCTGGCCGGCCTCGTAGTACGGTCCGGCGAAGTCGACTTCTTTTTTGCGCTTGTCGTTGATCGTGTAGGTGGCGACGATCATGTCCACCTTGCCCTGCTTGATGAACTGCTCGCGGTTGGCGGAGACAGTTTCAACCCACTCGATCTTGTCGGCGGGGATGCCCAGCTTGGCGGCAATCAGCTTGCCGATTTCGACGTCGAAGCCGACAGGCTTGCCGTCGAGGCCCTTCTGGCCGAAGAGGGGCTGGTCGAACTTGGTGCCGATGGTGATCTTGCCTGCGGATGCAAGCTTGGCCATGGTGGAATCGGCGGCAAAGCTCGGCTTCTCGGCTACAGGCGGGTTGGTGGTCGTGGAGGAGCTGCCGCCACAGGCACTCAGGCTCAGCGCCAGTGCTGCGGATGCTGCAACCAGAAGGGATTTCCTTCGGGTCAAAAATGCCATCATGACATTCCTTTCATTGGACGGCCGCCATCCGGCGGCCAGGGTGCGAAACTCGTGATCGGTCAGTGTGTCAGCAGCTTGGACAGGAAGTCCTTGGCCCGGCTGCTCTTGGGGTTGTTGAAGAACTCGTCGGGGGTCGCGTCCTCAACGATCTGGCCGTCGGCCATGAACACAACCCGGTCCGCCGCCTTGCGGGCGAAGCCCATCTCGTGCGTGACCACGATCATGGTCATGCCTTCCTTGGCGAGCTGGACCATGACGTCCAGGACCTCGTTGATCATTTCCGGGTCGAGCGCGGAGGTGGGCTCGTCGAAGAGCATCACTTTTGGTTTCATGGCCAGGGCGCGGGCGATTGCAACGCGCTGCTGCTGGCCGCCGGAGAGCTGGGCCGGAAGTTTGGGGGCCTGGTGCCCGACGCCGACGCGCTCCAGCAGTGCCATGGCGTCCTTGTCGGCCTCGCCTTTGGAGATGCCCTTGACCTTGATGGGGCCGAGGGTGACGTTTTCCAGGATGGTCTTGTGGGCGAACAGGTTGAAGGACTGGAAGACCATTCCGACGTCGGCGCGCAGCCTCGCCAGTTCCTTGCCCTCTTCGGGAAGTTCCTTGCCGTCGATCTTGATGTCGCCGTCGTCGATCGTCTCGAGACGGTTGATGGCGCGGCAAAGCGTTGACTTGCCGGAGCCCGAGGGGCCGATGACAACAACCACCTCGCCCTTGCGGACATTCAGGTTGATGTCCTTGAGGACGTGCAGCTGGCCGTAGTGCTTGTTCACGGCCTTCAGGGAGACGAGCGCATCGCCGGGCACTTGAGTAGTCATAAAAAGAATCTAGCGAAGATTGACGGGATATGACCGTAATCACTGGGATTACCGCAGATCGTAATTCAAGAGATACCTGCACGTCAGGGTCCCCTGCGGGCCGCCGCCAGCCCCGCGCCGCCGGCGGCACCGCAGTCCGTGGCGCCGTCCGGTGCCCGGGTGGTCCCCGACGCGCCGGAGCGGCAGCGGCGGCGTTCCGCGCTAGCCTATGGGGATGAGTAGCGATCCGCAGCACGGCCCGAACCAGAACGCCGACCAGAACCCGGCCGGAAAGCCGTCCCGTGAAGTCCGCAGCGCCCCGGCGGCCAACGGGATCCGGCACAAGGGTCCGCTGGAGCTGCGCCGCAAGGCCGCGAGAGTAACGATGTCCGACCAGACGTTGCTGGACACGAAGGGGCCAGGCCAGTTCGTCCACACCGACCCCTGGCGCGTCCTGCGCATCCAGAGCGAGTTCGTGGAAGGTTTCGGTGCGCTTGCCGATCTCGGCCCGGCGGTCAGCGTTTTCGGCTCCGCACGCACGGTGCCGGGCAGTCCGAACTACGAGCTTGGTGTCGAGGTGGGACGCAAACTGGCCGAGGCCGGGCTGGCCGTGATCACAGGCGGCGGCCCCGGATCGATGGAGGCCGCGAACAAGGGCGCCGTGCAGGGCAACGGTGTCTCGGTGGGGCTCGGAATCGAGCTGCCCTTCGAGCAGGGCATGAACCAGTGGGTCGACCTGGGCATCAACTTCCGGTACTTCTTCGCCCGCAAAACCATGTTCGTCAAGTACGCCCAAGGCTTCATTGTGCTGCCCGGGGGCCTGGGCACCCTGGACGAACTCTTCGAAGCCATGGTCCTGGTGCAGACCCACAAGGTGACGTCGTTCCCGATCGTGCTGGTGGGAACCACCTTCTGGAGCCCGATGCTCGACTGGGTCCGGGACACCCTCGTGGCCGAGGGGATGGTTTCTGCGGAAGACCTTGACCTCCTGCAGGTGGTGGACGACCCCTCGCTGGCCGTCGAACTCGTCGTGGCCGGTGCTGCCCGGCACCGGAACCCGAACGGCGCAAACGGCAGCGGAACGCGGGGCTGAAGCGCCCGGCCGCCCGCGTCTGGCACGATGGTCTAGTGAGTCTTTTCCTGGTTTTCGTGGCGATTGTGCTGGTCGGCGCCGCCGTCCTCCTGGGTACCGGCCTGGCGCCGAAAGTTTTCCGGCGCGGCAGCGGTGAAAGGCGCTTTGACGACGGCTTCGACGAACCCGTCGCCTCCCTGCCGCCGGTCCTCCTGCCCGAGCACGCCGCCCCGGCGGACATCGACCACCTGCGCTTCGCTGTGGGGCTCCGCGGCTACCGGATGGACCAGGTGGACCAGGTCCTTGATGACCTGCGCGACCAGATCAGCGCCAAAGACCGAAAGATCCAGGCACTCGGGGAGGAGCTGGAACGCCTCCGGCCGCCGACTGAGCAGCCCTCGTGAACCACGCGGAAGACCCCGAGACCATTGCCGCGCCCGCCGCGCGAGGGCCGATGGGACTGAATGCCGCGGCGTGGAACCGGATTGCCGCCGCCGGCGCCCGGATGTCGCGGTGGCCCTGGTGGATCCAGGTGACCGGCATCTATGTCACCGCGCGGCTGGTCAGCGCCTGCATCTTCATGGCGGCCGCCCTTCACCAGGGGGTGAATCCGTGGTTTCCCGCCAAGCCTGACTACTGGAACTTCATCAATATCTGGGACGCCCGCTGGTACGCCGAAGCACTGCTGAACGGGTATCCGGCGCTGCTGCCGACGGATGCTTCCGGCGCCGTCCAGGAGAACGCGTGGGCCTTCTATCCGCTGTTTCCCGTGCTGGGCCGGGTCCTGTCCGGACTCACGGGCACCGGGCCCGCGTGGTCGCTGACGGCCATCGCGCTGGTCTGCGGGGCCGCGGCAGCCCTCGTCGCGTACAGGATTTTCCGGCACCGGGCCGCCCACGGGACGGCGCTTTGGGGGACAGTGTTCCTCGCGATGTTTCCGGTGGCACCGGTGCTGCAGGTGCCGTACGCCGAATCCCTCAACCTGCTGCTGCTGGCGGCCGCGCTCCTGCTCGTCCTGGAGCGCCGGTACGTGTGGGCCATGCCCGCGGTGCTCCTGATGTGCCTGTCCCGGCCCACCGGTGTTCCGTTTGCCGTCATGGTGGGCGTGTTGTTCCTTTACCGTCTCCGGGAGCGCGTGGCCGCGAAGCCCGGCGAGCCGGGTACCGTGCATGGCAACGCCCAGCTCTGGTCCCTGGCCGGGCTGACCGCCGTGAGCGGGGTCGGTGCGCTTGTGTGGCCGGCGGTTGCCTGGGCGGTGACCGGCGATCCGGGAGCCTATACCAAGACAGAAACCGCCTGGCGCGGCGATGACCTGGTGCCGTTCAAACCGTGGTTCGATACCGGCATTCTGCTCTTCGGGCCGACGTTCGGCGTGCTGGCGCCCTTCGTCTTCGTAGCCGGCTTCACCCTGCTGATGATGTCCAAGCCCGTCGTGGCACTGGGCACCGAGCTGAGGCTTTGGTGCTGCTGCTACATGGGCTACCTGCTGGTCTTCCTGCACCCCCAGACCAGCACGTTCCGGATGCTGCTGCCGCTTTTCCCGCTCGCCCTCAGCACCGCCCTGGTTTCACGCTCCCGCGCCTACCGCGGGACCGTGGTGGTCATGTTCGTCCTGCTGCAGATCGTCTGGATTGTCTGGTTGTGGGCGTGGGCGCAACTGCCCGGCGGAGGAGACTATCCGCCGTGACCCGCAGCACAAGGTCCCGGTCCCGGCCCGGCTTTGCGGGGCGCGCTGGAAAGTCCAACGATTAGCTACGGGCGCGTTGTTACGCGATAATAGAGGATAAGCAAGGACAAGAAGCACACTGAGTTTGTCTGTGGGCGAGTCTGTCCCGGCCGCCTCCCGGGGCGCTGCCGGGCGACTTAATTGACTAAGCGGACGCAGCCCGGCCGGGCTGGTATGTCAGGGACTAATGGAGGGGATATTCCTTATGGCGGCAATGAAACCACGCACCGGCGACGGCCCTATGGAAGTGACGAAAGAGGGACGAAGCTTAATCATGCGTGTTCCGCTCGAAGGCGGGGGACGGCTGGTGGTCGAACTCAATGCTGCCGAGGCGACCAACCTCAGGGAATGCCTCGTCGGCGTCACCGAATAGCTTCACACCAAGAGCTTCGCAAAAGGGCGGGGTCCCGGCCACAGGCTGCGGGCCCCGCCCTTTTCCGTCGGGCTCCGGCTGCCGTTCCGGACTCCTGCTTCTTGGCTTTTACTTCTTGACTGCGATGAGCAGGCCGTCGCCGGTGGGCAGCATGGCGGAGGCAAGACGGTCGTCGTCGCGGATGGACTTGCCGATCTGGCGCAGGACCACGGTGGTGGCGTCCCGGGCCGCAGGGTTCGCCACGCGGTCCTTGTCAAGGGCGTCGTTGACCACCAGCAGGCCGCCGGACTTGAGGAGCCGGACGGCCTGCTCCACGTAGCTGGGGTAGTTCGGCTTGTCGGCGTCGATGAAGACGAGATCGTAGGCCCCGTCGGTCAGCCGCGGCAGCACGTCGCCGGCGCGGCCCGAAATGGTGCGCGTGCGGTTGGCCGGGCTGCCGGCCTCCTGGAAGGCTTCGCGCGCTGCCCTGAGGTGTTCGACGTCGACGTCGATGGTAGTCAAGACGGCGTGGGGACCCAGGCCGCGCAGGATGCACACACCGGACACCCCGGCGCCCGTGCCGATTTCCACCGCCGTCTGCGCCTTCGACGCGGCCGCCAGCACCGTGAGCACGGCCCCCACGCCGGGGCCGATCGGCGTCACGCCAAGCTCGAAGGACCGTTCGCGCGCGTGCAACAGGACCTCATCCTCGGCAGGCAGATCTTCTGCGTAGGACCAGCTCGTGGACTTATCGGCGCTCATGGGTAATCGCTTTCTGGGCGGCAGGGGGGAGTTCTCACTACAGCGTACTGTGTTGGGCGGGACGGGACACGGAGGTGGCGGCGCCGCGGCCCGGCAGGAGTCCCGCCGGGGCGGACGCGTTCCGCCTTGGGCTGAAGAGTGCAAGGCGTCAGGAAATTCCCAGATTATTTTGAAATGATGGATATCCGCTCATCCGCGTGGTGATCGGCGTCGAATGAAGGGTGCACGAACCTGTGCAAACAGGCACCATTGAGGCGTAGGTACCATCCATGAGGGGAGCGGACGATGTCGGTTCTGACACCTGTCCCGGCAACTGGGGAATCTGATCCAACCGCCCGGTCCGCGGCGGAAGCCGAATGGGTGCGGCCCACCTGGGAGGAAGTGGTGACGAACCACTCCGCCAAGGTCTACCGTCTCGCCTACCGGCTGACCGGAAACAAGTACGACGCCGAAGACCTCACCCAGGAGGTGTTCGTCCGGGTGTTCCGTTCGTTGGAGAACTTCAAGCCGGGCACGCTGGATGGCTGGCTGCACCGCATCACCACCAACCTGTTCCTGGATCAGGCGCGGCGCAAGAGTCGGATCCGCTTTGACGCGCTGGCCGACGACGCCGAGTCGAGAATTCCGGGCCGGGATCCCGGTCCGGAGCAGAGCTTCGAATTAAACAACCTAGACATTGACGTTCAGGCGGCGCTCGAAGAGCTTCCCCCAGACTTCCGCGCCGCCGTCGTGCTGTGCGACCTCGAGGGTCTGTCCTACGACGAAGTCGCCGCGGCGCTGGACATCAAACTGGGGACGGTCAGGTCTCGGATCCACCGCGGCCGGACGATGCTGCGTGAAAAGCTCGCGCACCGGGATCCCCGCCCGGCGCAGGCGGGCAAGCAGTCCCTCAAGCCGCGGCTCAAGATGCCCCGCATCGCCGGCCTGCTCTGATCCGGTCGATGGGTCTGCTGCAACGTTTACTGGGAGGCTCTGGGTGCAGGTTCTCCCAACGGACCGGCCGGGGCCGCCTCCGCTCTATCCGGCAGCGGTCTGCCGACCGTCATGAGCACGTGGAGTCGTGTCCCGAGTGCCGCGGCCGGCAGCAGCGCGAGCGCCAGTATCTCGAACGGCTCCGCGGCGCCGCCGTGCCCGAGGCCAGCGACGACCTGACCGCACGGCTCCTGGCGCGGACCGAGCAGTTGGCCGCTGAACCGCAGGATTCACAGCGGCCCGGCCCGCAGCCGGCCGGCCCACAACCGATTGGTACAGCGCGGCCCGACACCCCGGCGGCGGACGCGGAACGTGGCGGCCGCCACGGCTCCTTGTCCCCGGCCCTGGCCGCAGGCGGTGCGGTCGCCGCGCTAGCTCTCATGGCCGGTACCGCTTACCTCATGGGAGGCGACGCCGGGGTCCCCGCCGACGGAACGGAGGCCGCTGCGCTCTCGCGGCCGGAGATCGCCGGGCCTCTCGTTCAGGCCCAGCCCGGTGAGGAAGGAGCCAGCAACCCCCGGGTCGCGGCGGGAAGCGGGACTCGCATCGGGTTCGGCCTGGTCGGCGAGCCGGACTTCATTCCGGCCGGTGCCCTCAGCGCCGGTCAGCTCGCCGCCTTCCGGTCGCAGGGATGGGCGTGTCCGGAACTGCAGGAGCTCGGCTTCCACCTCGTCTGGGCCCGCGCCGGCGCCCTGTCCGGGGACGAGGTCTTGGAGCTGCACCTCACGGACGGCCGCCACTTCGCCACGGTCCTCGAACAGCACGCACCCGGTCAACACGCCCCGGGCACGCCGTTGGCGCCTGGCGGGGTTCCGGAGCGGCCGGCAGACACTTCGCCGATCAACATCCTGACCGGCCACACAGCCGTGGCGGACGGCTTCACTCCCGGCCGGTCCGGCGCATCGCCGGCCGTCCCGGACGCCCGGAACGGCGCGCTCTGGCTCAACGCTGCACCGCCCTTCCGGGCGATTTACCAGACCGCGGGAGCCACCTTCACCTACATCTCGGACCTGCCGGCCGAGCAGGCCGGCGGCGCCGTTACCGCCCTTGCCCGGGCCGGCGACGCCACCCCGGTATCGGCGCACCGCGGCGGGATCGCGGAACGGATGGAGCGCGGGCTGAGCCGCATCCTGGCGAGCCTGGCCCCGTGACGCGAGGGCGGGCCCGACATCGTATGCATCAGGGCTTCGCGAAGTCGTCGCCAGCCCGAACGAGAGGGTAATCTTCCTAAAGTGCTTGGAATCAATGGACCGGAGTTCTTACTTCTGCTGATCATCGGCCTTCTGGTGATTGGTCCCAGCAGGTTGCCGGAATACACCCAGAAACTGGCCAATATCGTCAAGGAAGTGCGCCGGATGGCGTCCGGGGCGCGGGAACAGATCAAGGAAGAAGTCGGCATCGATATCGATGAGGTCGACTGGAAGAAGTACGATCCCCGGCAGTACGACCCGCGCCGGATCATCAAGGAAGCCCTCCTGGAGGACGACACCAAGCCGGTCAGCGCGGGAGCACCCGCCGCGGTGTCAACGGCGGCTGCGGCTACGGCCGTCGCGGAACACCGCCCCGCCCGCCCGGTTGAGCGGCTGCCCGAGGGTGAACCGGCGCCCTTCGATTCAGAGGCGACCTAGGTTCAGCGGGGCTGCAGGCCAAGGTGCATGCCCTTGAGCCCGCGGGGAACCGCCGCCAGCTTCCCGGCGATCCCGGCCAGGGCCACCGCCGCCGGTGTCTCCGGACGACCCAGCACCAGCGGCACGCCCGCATCCCCGCCCTCACGCAGCAGCACTTCGAGCGGAATCTGACCCAGCAGCGGCACGTCTTCACCGACTGTGGCCGAGAGCCGCTCGGCGAGCACAGCGCCGCCGCCGCTGCCGAACAGTTCCATCCTGCCGCCGTCGGGCAGTTCCAGGTAGGACATGTTTTCCACGACGCCGGCCAGGGTCTGCCCGGTCTGGGTGGCGATCGCCCCGGCCCGCTCCGCGACATCGGCCGCGGCCGCCTGCGGGGTGGTCACCACCAGGATCTGCGCCTTGGGCAGCAGTTGCGCGACGGAAATCGCGATGTCGCCGGTGCCCGGCGGGAGGTCAAGGAAGAGGGCATCGAGGTCGCCGAAGTAGACGTCCGTCAGGAACTGCTCGAGCGCCCGGTGCAGCATCGGCCCGCGCCACGCCACGGGCTGGTTCCCGGTAACGAACATGCCGATGGAGATGACCTTGACGCCGTGGGCCACCGGCGGCAGGATCATGTCGTCCACCCGGGTTGGCGCCTGCCTGATGCCCATCAGTGCCGGGACGGAGAACCCGTACACATCCGCGTCCACGATCCCCACACGGAGCCCCTGCGCCGCCAGCGCGCAGGCCAGGTTGACCGTCACGGACGACTTGCCCACGCCGCCCTTGCCGCTGGCCACCGCGTACACCTTCGTCAGGGAGCCGGGCGCGTTGAAGGGGATGCCGCGCTGGCCGCCCGAGCCGCGCAGCATCTCCTTGAGGGCGTCCCGCTGAGCCTGGGTCATCACCTTCAGGTCGACCTCGACGCCGGTGACACCGGGCACGGTGGACAATGCGGCCTCGGTGTCGGCGGTGATAGTGCCGCGCAGCGGGCAGCCGGCGATGGTCAACAGGACCGCAATCCGCACTCCGCCGCTGCCGGAGATCTCCACGGACTCCACCATGCCGAGTTCGGTGATGGGCCGGCGGAGTTCAGGGTCGATCACGGTGGCCAGTGCTGCGTGCACTGCCTGTTCCAGCGGGGTGCTCATGCGGGCGAGGCTCAGCTTTCGGGGGAGGTGCGGTGTGCAGGCAGGCGGGTGGGGCCGGCGTCATTTCCCCCGGCGGGGGTTGCCGGGGAATTTGCCGACGGGGTCGACGGCGCATCCGCCGGCGGGACGCCCCGCTTGCCGCCGGGCTTCACGCGGGGGATCTGCTGGGTCCGCGGGCCGCGCTGCTTGTCGCGCCGGTCCTTCAGCTTCTCCTTGACCTTGTCCCGCGGTGGCTCGTGGGAGCCGGCCGACGGATCATGGGCGCGCAGTTCCTCCTGGGCCTCCAGCATGTCCTCCAGCAGGCTGCGCAGCTCGGCGCGGACGTAGTCGCGGGTGGCGACCTCGCGCAGCGCGATGCGCAGGGACGCCAGTTCACGGGTCAGGTACTCGGTGTCCGAGAGGTTGCGTTCGGCCCGCTGGCGGTCCTGCTGGAGCGAGACTTTGTCTCGGTCATCCTGCCGGTTCTGGGCCAGCAGCAGCAGCGGCGCGGCGTATGAGGCCTGCAGGGACAACATGAGGGTCAGCAGCGTGAAGCCCAGCGCCCTCGAGTCAAACTGCCATGCCTCTGGGGCCCACGTGTTCCAGCCCAGCCAGAACACACAGAACACGGTCATGTACATCAGGAACTGGGGTGTGCCCATGAACCGGGCGAAGCCCTCGGTGGCGTGGCCGAAGGCGTCCGGGTCTGGACGGAAATTGGGTAAGATCCGCTGCCGGCCGCTCAGCGGCGTATCCAGGGCGCCGGAGGCCTTGCTGCCCGGGCGGGTGCTGCCGGAACCCCGGGGGGTGCTCATATCAGCCAATGCGGCCTCCAAGTTTCCTTATCGGGGCGTCGTCCTCGTGGGCGCGCCAGTCATCTGGCAGCAGGTGATCCAGCACGTCGTCAACAGTCACCGCCCCCACAAGCCGTCCGTCGTCGTTGACAACAGGAAGGGAATTAAGGTTGTACGTGGCCAGCGCCCGGGCCACCTCGCTGATGTGGGCCTGGTCGGAGACCGGTTCCAGGTTCTTGTCCACGAGGTTGCCCAGCGGCTCCGGCGGCGGGTAGCGCAGGAGCTGCTGGATGTGGACGACGCCGAGGAAGCGCCCGGTGGGCGTTTCCAGCGGCGGCCGGGCTACGAAGATCGAGGACGCCAGGGCCGGGGAGAGCTCCTCCCGGCGGACGTGCGCCAGGGCCTCGGCCACGGTGGCCTCCGGGGGAAGGATGACCGGAACCGGAGTCATGAGACCGCCAGCGGTGTCCTCGTCGTATTCGAGCAGTCGGCGGACGTCCTCGGCACCTTCGGGCTCCATCAGTTGCAGGAGTTCCTCGGCCTGGGCGCTGGGGAGTTCGGCGAGGAGGTCGGCGGCGTCGTCGGGATCCATTTCCTCCAGGACGTCGGCGGCGCGGTTGACGTCCAGGGCGGAGAGGATCTCCACCTGGTCGCCTTCGCGCATTTCCTGCAGAACGTCGGCGAGCCGCTCGTCCTGGAGTTCGCTCGCGACCTCGAAGCGGCGCTTGTCGCTCATCTCCTGGAGGGCTTCGGCGAAGTCGGCCGGCTTGAGGTCCTCATGGGTGGCCACGAACTGGGTGGCGGCCTGGGGTTCGGTCTTGGCGCCCTGCCGGGCATCGGTCCAGTCGATAATCAGGGTTTCGTTGCGGCGCAGCCTGCTCAGCGGCGAAAGGGAGTGGCCGCGGCGGACGAAGAGTTTGCTGACGAACCAGTCGCCGGAACGGTGCCGGTCCATCGCGATGTCCTCGATGGTCGCATCCCCGCTGCCGTCCGCAAGGGTGACCCGGCGGTCGAACAGTTCGGCCACCACGAGGGTCTCCGCGCCGCGCTGTTCAAACCGGCGCAGATTGACCAGCCCGGTGCAGATGACCTGCATCTGGTCGATGGAGGTAATCCGTGTCATCGGCACGAACACGCGCTTCTTGCCCGGAACCTCGACGACGATGCCCACCACGTGCGGGGCGCCCCTGGTCCCGCGGGAGAGCACCACGACGTCGCGCAGGCGGCCCAGACGGTCGCCCAGCGGGTCGAAGACGTCCAGTCCGAGAAGGCGCGCGACAAACACCCGCGAAAGATTCGTGCTCACTCCTACAGGCTACCGAGTCTGCTCTCTTTTAGCTGAATTTCCAGCCGCACACCGGCCGGATGGGGAAGAATGGGCGTATGTCAAACATTTTTGGTGCCCCCAGGGCCGGTGCCCCCAATGGCCCGGACGAGGCGCGCGCCGTCCCGAGAGGTGACGTCGTCGGTTCCTACAACTCCTACCTGGATGCCCAGAAGGCGGTGGACTACCTGGCAGATCAGCAGTTCCCCGTGCAGATGGTTTCGATCGTCGGCAACGAGCTGAAGATGGTGGAACGGGTGACCGGCAGGCTCACGTACCCCCGTGTCGCTTTGTCCGGCGCGCTCAGCGGCATGTGGTTCGGCCTTTTCGTCGGCGTCATGCTGTCCTTCTTCTCCACGACCCCGGGGTATTTCTCGATCGTGACGTCCGTGCTGATGGGCGCGGCGTTCTTCATGCTGTTTGGCATCGTCACGTACGCCATGCAGCGCGGCAAGCGTGATTTCACCTCAACCAGCCAGGTGGTGGCGAGCAACTACGACGTCGTGGTGTCCTTCGAGGCCGCGGGCGAAGCCCG
Source organism: Arthrobacter sp. NPDC058192 (assembly GCF_042883665.1). Taxonomy (NCBI): domain Bacteria; kingdom Bacillati; phylum Actinomycetota; class Actinomycetes; order Micrococcales; family Micrococcaceae; genus Arthrobacter; species Arthrobacter sp. NPDC058192. The sequence goes on from NZ_JBHVVJ010000003.1 coordinate 18,514, forward strand.
GCGCCTGCTCCACCAGCTGCCCATGACGCCGCATGACGCGGCTCCGGCTGCCGGTGGTCATGCTGCCGGTTACCCGCAGCACGACTACCGGCAACAGCAGCCGCAGCAGCCCCAATCCCAGCAGCCGGGACAGCAGGGCGGGGCACCCCAGCGCCCCGCGGGCTGGAATGACCCGTACGGCCAGAGGACGCCGGGGACCGGCAGTGAGCGGTCGGGCAACGAGCCGTCCGGCGGTGAGCAGGCTGGGGCGCCGAGCCACGCCCCGGCCGCGCCCGGCACTGCCGACGAGGCGGCCCGGCAGGGCGGCCGCGTTTCGGGAGTGAGTTATCCGGATCTCCCGGACGGCCGTCCGCAGTACGGCGTCAGGGTCACGGACGGCGACAAGGCCGCCCCGGGCCAGGACGGCCAGCAGCCCTGACTTTAGCGGCACTGAATTTGGTGCGCGGATTTAGCACAAAAGGGAGCGTCCCGGACAACCGGAACGCTCCCTTTTTTAGTGTGTTTTCTGTAGTGCGTTTTTGTCCTACAGCAGGGTCTACGGCGTCTGGGCGTCGACTTCCAGGTAGATGCCCGCCATCCAGGACTCGACGTCGTCGGCCTTCCGCGGCAGGGCGGCGCTGAGGTTCACCGGGCCGTCGGCGGTCATGAGGATGTCGTCCTCAATCCGGACGCCGATGCCGCGGTATTCCTCGGGGATGCCGATGTCCTCGTTCTTGAAGTACAGGCCGGGTTCGATCGTGAAGACCATGCCGGGCGTGAGCACACCGTCGAGGTACAGTTCCCGTTTCGCCTGGGCGCAGTCGTGGACGTCGAGGCCGAGGTGGTGGCTCGTGCCGTGCGGCATCCAGCGGCGGTGCTGCTGGCCTTCGGGGCTGATGGCATCCTCCACGGAGACGGGCAGGAGGCCCCATTCGGCGAGCCGTTCGGCCAGCACCGTGGTGGCCGCCGTGTGAATCTCCCGGAACCGGGTGCCGGGCTGGGCGGCGGCAAAGCCGGCGTCGGCGGCGTCGAGCACTGCCTCGTAGACCTTGCGCTGGATCTCGGAAAACGTGCCGTTGGCCGGCAGCGTGCGGGTGACGTCCGCCGTGTACAGGGAGTCGGCCTCCACGCCGGCGTCCAGGAGCAGCAGTTCTCCGGCGTTGATCCTGCCGGTGTTCCGCGTCCAGTGCAGCACTGTGGCGTTGTTGCCGGAAGCGGCGATGGTGTCGTAGCCGAGCTCGTTGCCTTCCTCGCGGGCACGGGCGAAGAACGCCCCTTCCACGACGCGCTCGCCGCGCTGGTGGGTCAGCGCCCGCGGCAGCGCCTTCACGACATCCGTGAACCCAGCCACGGTGGAGTCGACGGCGACCTTCATCTGTTCGATTTCCCACTCGTCCTTGAGCAGGCGGAGTTCGGAGAGGGCCTCGGTGAGCTTGTCGTCCAGGGCGTCCAGGACGCTCAGGTCCAGGTTGTCCGGATCTTTGGCCGTGTTGTAGCGGGCGGTGTCCACGAGGGCGTCGATGTTCTCGTCAACCTTGCGGACCAGCCGGACGGAGATGCCGCCGATCTCGGGAGCGCCGACGTTCTTGGTGATGGCCAGTTCGAGTTCGCGGATGTCCGCGGTGTCCAGTCCTAGCCTGGCGTTGAACTCGGCGAGGGTGGGGCGGGCACCGATCCAGAACTCGCCGGAGCGGGAGTCGGCGTAAAACTGCTCGGTGTCGCGGCCGGCCAGGGGCCGGAAGTAGAGCGTGGCGTGGTGGTTTCCGCCGTCGTCGCCCGTGCCCTCCGCCACCGGCTCCAGGATCAGAACCGCATCCGGCTCGTGGTCCAGGCCGAGGCCGGTGAGGTGCGCGAAGGCCGAGTGCGGCCGGAAACGGTAATCGCAGTCGTTGGAGCGGATCTTCAGCGGGCCTGCGGGGATGAGCAGGCGTTCACCTTTGAACTGCACGGAAATGGCCCGGCGCCGGGCCGCGGCGTGGCCTGCAACGGCGTCCCGTTCGGGGAGCTGCTGCGTGGCCGGTGCCCAGTTGCTGGCCATAAACGCCTTGAAGGCATCGGAGCTGGGACGCTGGGAGCGGTTGCTGACGCGCTCTTCGAGGGGCTGGGAAGCGGAGACTTGGGTGCTATCTGCATCGTTCACGGTCCCATCGTCTCACCAGCGCCGCGGCTTAGGCCAACGGCGCGCCCCCGCGGCCTAGGCCAACGGCGGTGCATCGGTCAGCGCGCGGGCGGGGCTTTGGATCCGGCCATCTACTAGGCTGGTGAGGTGAGGATTGACCTGCATGCGCACTCGAACGTATCCGACGGCACCCAGGCGCCGGCCGACGTCATGGAGTCCGCCGCAGCTGCCGGGCTCGACGTCGTCGCCCTGACCGACCACGACTCCACGGCCGGGTGGGCGGAGGCCGCCGCCGCGGCCCGGAAAACCGGGGTGGCCCTGGTCCCGGGCATGGAGATCTCGTGCCGGACGGCGGAAGGCATCAGCGTCCACCTGCTGAGCTACCTCCACGACCCCGCCCACCCGGGGCTCCTCGAGGAAATCACCAAAGCCAAGGATGCCCGGCACACGCGGGCCCAAAAGATGGTCACTCTGCTGTCCGAGGACTATCCGCTGACCTGGGACGACGTGATCCACCACGTCGCGCCGGGCGCCACTCTCGGCCGTCCGCACATCGCCGACGCGCTCGTCGCCGCAGGTGTGGTGGAGGACCGGACCGAGGCCTTCAGCTCCATCCTCACCTCGCGCTCGCGCTACTGGGTTCAGCACTACGCGCCCGAGCCGGCGGTCGCCGTCGAACTGGTCCGTGCCGCCGGCGGCGTTCCAGTCTTCGCGCACCCCGTTGCGTCTGCCCGAGGCCGGATCGTGGGTGAAGAGACCTACCGGGAGATGATCGACGCCGGACTGGCCGGCCTGGAAATCTATCACCGTGACAACCCGGAGGAGGGCAGGACGTTCCTCCGCCGCCTGGCCGAGCGCTATGGCCTGCTGGTCACCGGCTCGTCCGACTACCACGGCGCCGGGAAGCCGAACCTGCTGGGGGAGAACGTGACCTCCTCGGAGGTCCTGGCCCGGATCGAGGAGCAGGGCACCGGCTGTTCCGTGGTCCGCTGAGCGGGCGTCCTCATTCCCAACTAACTGGCAGCAGGGGCCGTTCTGGACGTCCAGAACGGCCCCTGCTGCGAGCTACTTGGGCGGCTCGAACGTGGTGAACTGCGCCTTCGCGGACAGGCGCTTGGCCATGACGTCGACGGCGGCCTGGTTCTGGTCCACGCACACGAACTTCCGGTCGAGTTTCGCGGCCACGGCGCCGAGCGTGCCGGAGCCGGCGAAGAAGTCCAGGCACCAGTCGCCGGGCCGGCTCGAGGCCGCTACCACGCGCCGGATGAGGCCCTCGGGCTTCTGCGTCGGGTAGCCGGTCTTCTCCCGGCCGGTGGGGGAGACGATCGTGTGCCACCACACGTCCGTGGGCAGCTTGCCGAGCTCGCGCTTGGCGGGCGTGACCAGCCCGGGCGCCATGTACGGCTCACGGTCCACCTCGGCGCTGTCGAAATGGTACTTCGCCGGGTTCTTGACGTAGACGAGGATGTTGTCGTGCTTCGTGGGCCAGCGGTACTTGGCCCGCGCACCGTAGTCGTAGGCCCAGATGATCTCGTTCAGGAAGCACTCACGGCCGAAGATGGCATCCAGCATGACCTTCGCGTAGTGCACCTCGCGGTAGTCCAGGTGCAGGTACAGGGTCCCGTCATCGGCCAGGAGCCGCCAGGCTTCCACGAGCCGGGGCTCGAGGAAGGACCAGTAGTCGCTGAAGGCGTCGTCGTAGCTGTGCAGTGCGCCCTTGATGGTGTCGTAGGACCTGCCCTTGAACCCGACCCGGTCGCCCTCGCCCCCGGCGTTGAGCACCATCTTGGTTTCCTGGCGCCGTTGGACCCGTCCGGTGTTGAAGGGCGGGTCCACGTAAATCAGTGTGAAGGCGCCGTCCGGCAGCATTGGGAGGTACTCCGCGTTGTCCGCGTGCACCACCAGGTTGCTGCCGTCCGGCGCCCAGACGGTCTCAGTCATCGTCAGGGGTTAGGCCTCGGCGTTGCTCGGCTGTGCGTCGCCGCCGGCGACCACCTCGCCGTTGCGGCGGCGGGTGCGGGTGCGACGCCGGGCACGGGTTGCCCGGTCCACCTCGGTTGGGGCCTTCGACGGCGCAGCGGCTGCGGCTGCGGCTGCGTCCGGGCCGCCGGCCGCGGGGGCTGCGGCTGCTGCCTGGGTGCCGGCCCCGGCATCGGCGGGACGGCGACGGCGGCTGCCGGACCGTCCGCCAGCCTCGGAGCCGCTGCGGCGCGCTTCGCGGGCACCGCCCTTTGCGCTGTCGCGGCCGCCGCTGCGGCTGCTGTCACGTCCGCTGTCCTTTGCGCCGGCGCGCGTGGGCTTCTTGCCGGTTTCCCCCAGGTCTTCGAGGACTTCGGCGTCGACGCCGGCCAGCACGCGCTTGTCGCGGGGGAGGCGGCCCTTCGTGCCTTCGGGGATGTCGAGTTCCTCAAAGAGGTGAGGCGAGGAGGAGTAGGTCTCCACGGGCTCGGGGACGCTCAGTCCCAGGGCTTTGTTGATCAGTCCCCAGCGCGGCATGTCGTCCCAGTCGACAAAGGTCACGGCGGTGCCCTTGTTGCCGGCGCGCCCAGTGCGGCCGACGCGGTGCAGGTAGATCTTTTCGTCTTCAACGCACTGGTAGTTGATGACGTGGGTGACGTCGTCGACGTCGATCCCGCGGGCGGCGACGTCGGTGGCCACGAGGACGTCGACCTTGTTGTTGCGGAAGGCACGCAGTGCCTGTTCACGGGCGCCCTGGCCGAGGTCGCCATGGATGGCGGCCGCGGCGAAGCCGCGGTCCACGAGTTCCTCGGCCACCTTCGCGGCGGTGCGCTTGGTCTTGGTGAAGATGATGGTGCGGCCGCGTCCGCGGGCCTGCAGGATGCGGGCGACTACCTCCACCTTGTCCATGCTGTGGGCACGGTAGATGAGCTGGCGGATGTCGCGCTTGGTCAGGCCTTCGTCATCCGGGTCCGCGGCGCGGATGTGGGTGGGCTGGCTCATGTAGCGGCGGGCCATGGCGATGACCGGGCCGGGCATGGTGGCCGAGAACAGCAGCGTCTGGCGGACGGCCGGGGTGGCGGCGATCAGCGTTTCGACGTCCGGCAGGAACCCGAGGTCCAGCATTTCGTCGGCCTCATCGAGGATGACGACCTTGACGTTTTTCAGGCTCAGGTGCTTCTGCTTGTAGAGGTCAATCAGGCGTCCGGGCGTACCGACGACAACTTCGACGCCGTTCTTCAGCGCCTCGACCTGCGGCTCGTAGGCCCGGCCGCCGTAAATGGTGGCGATGCGGGCGTTGCGCTTCCGGGCAGCGGTCTCGAGGTCGGCCGCCACCTGGACGGCGAGTTCGCGGGTGGGCACGATCACGAGGGCCTGCGGGGCGCCGGGAACGGCCAGCTTGTCGAACCCGGCGTCGTCGCGGCCGACGACGCGCTGCAGCGCCGGGATGCCGAAGCCAAGGGTCTTGCCGGTGCCGGTCTTGGCCTGGCCGATGATGTCATGGCCGGACAGGGCGACCGGCAGCGTCATCGCTTGGATCGGGAAAGGGTGGGTGATGCCGGCGTCGGCAAGGGACGCCACAATGTCGGCCCGGACGTTGTAGTCGGCGAAGGTCTTTTCGGCAATCTCGTGCGGTTTTTCGTCCGAGATGATGGTTTCTTCAGGCTCGATGGTTTCCGTGCCGGACTCATCGGTCAGAAGCTGGTGCGTATGCAATTCACTCACAGGGGAGTTTCCTTATTCATTTGGGCTGCGCTGCTTGCTCAACGGGGCCGGCCGGGGAGGCCGTTCCGGAGCACGCTCAGGCGCGCAAGCAAATCCAGTGGAAGCCGATCGCGGGCTATCTAAATGCTGGCACTGGGGACCAGCGGGTGTATCTCAAGATCGCGTAGGGGCGGGCTTGTTGAATTCGAAAATCATGGAAATCAACGACCGGGCATCCATTTCTACCTCTCCAGTCTAGCTGTACGGGGCCCCGATCCTCGACTTAGGCCCCGGCCGCGCCGCCGGGGCGCCCCCGCAGCCGGCAGTCAGAGCACCAGTTCCAGCAGGATTTCACGCGTGGCGATGTCGGAGGCGACCACCCGGACCCGGACCTGCGTGCCCGGCTCGAGCTCCCCGGGGCACCGTGCGGTCACCGCGGGCTCGGCGATCTGGACTATCCCGGACGGCCCGTTCCCGTTGCCGTTGGCCTTCCCGCCGTTCCCGTTGCCGTTGGTGCCGCCGTTGCTGCCTTTGGCGGGTTTGGGGCCGGAGAGGACGACGGCGTCGAATTCCTGGCCGATGTGGTTGACGAGCAGCGCGGCCTCCACTGTGTCCAGGGCGAGCCGCTCCAGCTTGGCGGCCAATTGGTCCGAGGTGGCCATGATGGCAGGAAGGGATGGCAGGGCCGCCCGCGCCCAGGCCGGAACTTCGGTGCCGTTGCTCAAGGCCTCGCAGATCACCAGCACGAACCGGTCAACCAGCCGCCGCAGCGGCGCCGTGGAATGGGCGTAGGCCGCGCCGATGGCGGACTGGACGGCGGCTGGCGGCACGGTGCCGTCGAAGGGCGTGTAGCCGGCGCCGCGGAAGAGCATGCCGGCAGAGTGCACGATGGCCAGCTGTTGGGGATCCATGGGGTCCAGGGTCCGCAGGTATTCGCCGTAGCGCATCTCCCCGTCCCAGGGCTTGCCGAGCGCGTGGGTCTGCCGGTGGAAGTGGCGCAGTGACGCCTCGTCGGGGGCGGGCATGGTGCGCAGGATACCGACCTTGCCCTCAAGCATCAGCTGCGCGGCCGCCATCCCGGTCATGAGCGAGATCTGGGCGTTCCAGTCCTCCACCGGCAGGGGCGGGACCGCCACAATCCGGTAGCCACCGTCGGGCAGCTGCTGGATCTCCTGCTCCGGCATGTTCAGGCTCGCACCGCCGCGGAGCCGTTCCAGCTCCACCCGTTTGATGCCGACCTCCTTTAAAAGCTGCAGCACGGGTGCCGCGGTGCCGGCGTCGAGCTCTGCCTGCACACCCTTGTAGCTGAGCTTGGCCCGGCTGCGCACCTGCGCGCGCCGCACGAGCACCGAGGTCACCTCCGCGGCGGCGTCAAGGTCGAACTCCCAGACGAACGCCGCGCACAGCTGGTCCGCCAGGAGGCTGCCGGCGGCTTCGCTGATGACCTCGGGATGCAGCGGGATCCGCCCGTCTGGGGTGTAGAAAGTCTGGCCGCGGCGGCGGGTTTCGGCGTCGAGGGCCCCGCCGGGGGCGACAAACGACGGAACGTCCGCGATGGCATAGAAGACCTTGTAGCCACCGTCGGAGCGCTCGATGTGCAGCGCCTGGTCCAGGTCGGTGGAGGATGCCGGATCGATGGTCACGAACTCCACATGCGTCAGATCCAGGTCCGGAAACTTGTGCTCGGCGACCGCCGCCTCCGCGTCCCGGAGCGCGTCCTCCGGGAACGGGCCCGGGAGCTCGAGCTCGGTGCGCAGCGCCTTGAGCGCTCCGGCGAGCTGGTTCTTCTGCTCGTGAACGCTCGGGGTCAGGCGATGATGGGACACGAAAATCAGGTTAGCCCGATTTCCGCCAATAGTCTTGGATCAGCAGCCCGGCCCCGGACGGCGCCCGCCAAACCGGCTCAGGAGTCTGCGGCGTCCAGTGCCGCCAGCAGTGCGCCCGCGGCGTGTGCCGGATCATCCGCGTCAGTGATGGCCCTGACCACGACGATCCGCCGGGCCCCGGCGTCCACCACCTGCTCCACGTTCCCGAGGTCGATCCCGCCGATGGCGAACCAGGGCACGACGCCCTCGACCTTGCCGGTCCCCTCCGCTTCGGCGCGGCTGATCGCCTGCGCGGCGTAACGCACCAGGTCCAGGCCGACTGCGGCACGTCCGGGCTTGGTGGGAGTCGCCCACACCGGTCCCACGCAGAAGTAGTCGAGGCCCTTGCGGCCCGGCGAGGACGCGATGGCGGCGTCTACCTGCTCCGGGCTGTGCGTGGACAGGCCCACCACGGTGTGTTTGCCGAGCAGGCCGCGGGCTGCGCCGAGGGAAATGTCCTTCTGACCGATGTGGAACACCGGCGCGCGGGACAGTGAAGCGATGTCCGCGCGGTCATTGACGGCCCACAGCCGGCCGTGCCGCGCGGCTGCGGCGTGCAGAACCTCCAGAAGCTCCAGCTCCTCGGCCGCCTCGAGCGACTTGTCGCGCAGCTGGATGATGTCCACTCCGCCGGCGAAAGCGGCGTCCACGAAGTCCGCGAAGTCTCCGCGGTCCCGTCGGGCGTCGGTGCACAGATAGAGGCGGGCAGTTGTGTGGAGGGAGTCCTGGCTCATGGCACCAGCCTAGTTCCTCTAAACTGGGCGGATACCGCGGGAGCCCCGCAGCCGCCATGTCGGCGCTGCATGGCTGAGAGGGCGTCAGAGCCGACCGCTTGACCTGATCCGGCTAGTACCGGCGTAGGGAAGGAATTTTCCATGGGCACAAGAACCAGCCATGAAGCCGAAGCCGCAGATGACGCGGTCAACGTCGCCGTCAACGCCGACATCACGGCCGACGTTGCCGTGATCGGCGGCGGCGTGATCGGCCACGGCATCGCCTTCGAGGCCAGCCGTGCCGGCCGGTCCGTGGTCCTGATCGATGACGCGCCCGGCAGCGGAGCCAGCTGGGCCGCGGCCGGCATGCTGGCTCCCGTCAGCGAACTGCATTACCAGGAGGAGCAGCTCCTGGAGCTGATGCTGGAGTCCTCCCGGCTGTGGCCCGCGTTCGCGGCCGCGATCGACGCCGCCGCCAGCTTGGAAACCACTGCGCCCGGCTCGGCAACCGGGACCGGTTACGTGACGACGCCGACCCTCGCCGTCGGCGCCGACGCCGCGGACCGGCGCGCGCTCGCGGACCTGCGGCTTGCCCAGCAGGCCTGCGGCCTCACCGTGGAACCCCTGACAGTGCGCGAGGCCCGCGGCCGCGAGCCATTGCTGAGCCCCGCCATCTCTTGCGCCTTCGACATCCCTGCCGACCACCAGGTGGACCCGCGACTGCTGGTCGCCCGGCTCGGCGAACTGCTCGACGCCGAGGGCCGCAACAGCTTCGTCCGGCGGCGCGCGGCCGGGCTGCTGTGGGAAGGCGGCCGCGTCGCCGGGGTCCGGCTGACCGGCGGCGGTTCCGTGCGGGCTACGGAAACCGTGGTCGCCAACGGGCTGGGCGCCGCCACACTCGACGGTCTGCCCCCGGGACTGGTGCTGCCGCTGCGCCCGGTCTACGGCGACATCCTCCGGCTCCGTGTGCCCGGGCACCTGCGGCCGCTGGTCACGGCCACTGTGCGTGGCATGGTGCGGGGGGTGCCGGTGTACATCGTGCCCCGGCAGGACGGCACGGTGGTGATCGGTGCCACCCAGCGCGAGGACGGTCCGGTCCATCCGCACGCCGTGTCCGCCGGCGGCATCTACCAGCTGCTCCGGGACGCGCAGCAGTTGGTGCCCGCGGTGGCGGAGCTGGAGCTGCTCGAAGCCACGGCGCGGGCCCGGCCCGGCACGCCGGACAACGCCCCGCTGCTGGGGCGGGCCGCGGACCCGGACGGCGGGGACGTGTCGGGGCTCATCATCGCCACAGGTTTCTTCCGGCACGGCGTCCTGCTGACTCCCGCGGCCGCCGCCGTCGCCCGGCAGCTCATCGACGGAACATCCGACCCGCGCTGGGAAGGATTCCGTCCCGACCGTTTTTCCCGCGTCCCCGGTGCGTCCGGGGACAGTCCCACCAAGGAAGCAGCATGAACATCAGACTTAACGGAACGGAGCAGAGGGTCGCCGACGGCGCCTCCGTCGGCACGCTCGTCAGCCAGCTCACCGGCCGCAGCATCGGCCCCGATGGGCAGGCCGCCGACGGGCGTAAACTCGGCGTCGCGGTGGCCCGCAACGCCGAAGTCGTGCCGCGCAGCCAGTGGCACGCCACCGCGCTCGCCGACGGCGACGACGTCGAACTTGTCACGGCAGTCCAAGGAGGATGACGGTGAGCGAGACAACATTTAGTCGAGTCCCGAGCGACCCGGGTGCTCCGGCACCCGCGGCCCCTCCGGCGCCCGCGGACCGCTTCGTGGTCGACGGCGTGACGCTTGGCTCCCGCCTCATCATGGGCACCGGCGGCGCACCGAGCCTGGACGGACTGGGGGCGGCGCTCGTGGCCTCCGGGACGGAACTGACCACCGTGGCGATGCGCCGGTATTCGCCGGCCGAAACGGGGTCGCTGTTCCAGCTGCTCGCGGACCACAACATCAGGGTGCTGCCCAACACGGCCGGCTGCTTCACCGCCCGGGACGCTGTTCTTACCGCCGAACTGGCCCGGGAGGCCCTGGAAACGGACTGGGTCAAGCTCGAAGTCATCGCCGACGAGCACACGTTACTGCCGGACGCCGTCGAACTCGTGGAAGCAACCGAGCAGCTCGTGGCCCGCGGATTCAAGGTCTTTGCCTACACCAACGACGACCCCGTGCTGGCCCTCCGGCTGGAAAACCTCGGGGCGACGGCCGTGATGCCGCTGGGCGCCCCGATCGGCACCGGCCTGGGCATCCTGAACCCGCACAACATCGAGCTGATCGTCGCGCGGGCCTCCGTGCCCGTGGTGCTCGACGCCGGAATCGGCACGGCCTCGGACGCGGCGCTGGCAATGGAACTCGGCTGCGATGCCGTGCTGCTGGCCACGGCCGTGACCCGTGCCCAGGACCCAGCACTGATGGGGGAGGCCTTCAAACACGCCGTCCGGGCCGGTAGGCTGGCGAAAAAGGCCGGCAGAATCCCACGCCGCGAACATGCCTTGGCGTCCTCGGCCATGGAAGGCAGGGCCGAGTTCCTTTAGCGGATCCGCCTGGCTCGGCCAGGTGGTTCGGCGGGTCGGTGCGGCGGTTGATCCGGTTCACAGAGCAAGTCCCCAAGCAAGGAGCCTGCAGTGGCAGCCACGGACCCCGTCCTCACCCGGCCGCAGATCGACGACGCCCTCGCGGGCCTTCCGGACTGGAGGTACCGGCTGGGCGCTCTGGTGACGGTCTACAAAACAGCGACGTCCGCGGCGGCGCTGGAGCTGGTTGCCGCCGTCGGGCGCGTGGCCGAGGAACTGGACCACCACCCGGACCTGGACTGGCGCTACAACCGGGTGTTCCTGCGCTTCACCTCCCACGACGCCGGCTCGGAGGTCACGGCCCAGGACGTCCGGGCGGCGGCGGCGGCCAGCGCAGCCGCCGCGGACGCCGGTGCCGCCGCGGAGCCTGGGCTGTACCGGTCGGTCGAGATCGGCATCGATACTGAGGACCCCGCCGGGATTTCGGAGGTCTGGCGGGTGGCCCTGGGCTACCGTAAGGGCAGGTTCGGGGATCTTGTGGACCCCTACGGGCGCGGGCCCGGGCTGTGGTTCCAGGAAACGAACACGCCGAACGTCAACCGCCTCCATCTCGACATCCACCGGGGCAAGGCCGAATCCGCCGCCGTCCTGGACAAGACGGCCGCCACGGGAGCGTTAATGAACCGTGACCACGCACCCGACTGGGTGGTGGTCACAGATGCGCAGGGAAACCGGCTGTGCCTGTGCACCGAGGAAAACCACGAGCCGGACCTGCCGGAACAGGCGCCGGAGGGCTGACCCCGGAAGCGGGCTGACCCCTAGAGCCTCAGGATGGCGGTGAGCCTTTCAGTATCCTGCCGGGTCCGGGTTTTGCCGAGGTACGCCACGGCCGCGACGGCGGCCGCCGAGCCCAGGAACATCGGCAGGATCCACGGAATCCACGTCAGGCCCGGCTGGTAGCCGAACCCGGCCGCCATGAAGATGATCCAGCTCAGCATCCCGACGGAGGCGGCGACCCCCGCCGGGACGCTGATGCCGTACTTCGTGTGCCGTTTGTCGTTGGCCCACACCACAAAGCCCGCAGCAACGGTCACCAGCGCAACCACAATCAGGGAAAGCATTCAGGGCACCTCGCGATAGGGAAGAAAACGACTTGAAGAAACGGCTCTGGTGTGCGGCGGAGGCCGGGGCTAGAGTGCGCCGAAACCGACGCGGCGGGCTTCTTCCGCCCCGATTTCCACGTAGCCCAGAACACTGGCGGGGACGATCACCAGGCGGCCCTTGTCGTCCTTCAGCCGCAATTCGCTGCCCTTGGCAATCGCCTCGCCCACGACCTTGGCCACGGAGTCCGCGTCCTGGGCCGATTCGAGCACAATTTCGCGGCCAACGTTCTGAATCCCAATCTTTACTTCCACAGCAAGGCCTCCCAGCCAGTCAACGTCTCAGAAATGTCTGTCAATCTCTATTTGTAGCCTAGGTCTCCTTGGGGAAGCGGGAGATTCCGCGCCAAGCTAAACGGTAGATGAGGTCGCTGGCCACATCGAGATCCAGGTTTCCGTCCGTTTCCAGCCAGTACCGCGCGCTCACCTGGGCGAGTCCGGCCAGTCCGCGGCCCAGTAGCTGCGCCTCCAGCTCCGGCAGCTTCGTGTCCTCCGCGATAACGCGCGCGACGGCGTCGGCGAAGGTCTTGTTGAACGCTTCCAGCCGTGCACTGACGTCGACGTCGTTGATCAGGTCCGACTCGAAGACGAGCCGGTGCGCCTGGTCATCATTGGCGATGAACTGGAAGTAGGCCCGCATGACCGCCTGGACGCGCTCATCATTGTCGGTGGTGGAATTCAGGGCGCCCAGCAGGAGCTCGATCAGCGTGCTGAGGTGGCTGTCCAGCAAGGCCAGGTACAGGTCCCGCTTGGACGGGAAGTGCTGGTACAGCACCGGCTTGCTGACATGGGCGGTCTCGGCGATCTCGTCCATGGCGGCACCGTGGTAACCGTTGGCCACGAAGACCTCATGAGCGGCCGCCAGCAGCTGCGCCCGTCGTTCGTCCCGGGGCAGGCGTGCCGAGCGCTGTCCGCTCCGAGTCTGCCCGGCCGGCCGCTTGCCGGTCTCGTCCCGCTCCAACGGCGCCTGATGGACCACTGTCGGCCTTCTTTCCCTCTTCACACGATTGCATGCACCGTTGCACGCGGTGCAGACTCCACGATATTGCACTGAACTACACTCTACGCGCGGGTAATATGACCTGGCAGTATCTTCGGGCATAGATTGAAGTATGGCTTCCAAGTTCACCGCAACAGCCGCCGCGACCGCCCAGCCGGATCCGATGCCCGGGCCGCTGGTTGACCCGGCGCCGGACCTCAGCCCCGATGAGGTGGAACGCTATTCGCGCCACCTCATCATTCCGGAGATTGGCGCGATCGGCCAGCGCCGGCTCAAGAACGCCAAAGTCCTGGTGATCGGCGCCGGGGGCCTGGGTTCTCCGGCCCTGCTGTACCTCGCGGCCGCCGGCGTGGGCACCCTGGGCATCGTCGATGACGACGACGTCGACCTGAGCAACCTCCAGCGGCAAATCATCCACGGCGTCGCGGACGTGGGCCGGCCCAAGATCGAGTCCGCCCGCGATGCCATCTCGGCCCTGAACCCGCTCGTCGACGTGCGGCTGCACAACGTCCGCCTTGACGCGTCCAACGCCCTGGAACTCTTCGCCGGCTACGATCTCATCCTCGACGGCGCCGACAACTTCGCCACCCGCTACCTCGTCAACGACGCCGCCGCGATCCTCGGCAAGCCGTACGTCTGGGGATCGATCTTCCGCTTCGACGGCCAGGTCAGCGTCTTTTGGGAAAAGCACGGCCCCACCTACCGGGACCTCTATCCGGAAGCCCCGCCGGCCGGATCCGTGCCCTCCTGCGGTGAAGGCGGCGTGTTCGGCATGCTGTGCGCCGCCGTCGGATCGCTGATGGTGACCGAGGCCGTCAAACTGATCACCGGCGTCGGGCGGTCCCTGTTGGGGCGGCTGGCGCTTTATGACGCCTTGGGCGGTACCTGGCGCGAGATCAAGGTGGCCCGGGACCCCGCAGCCGAGCGCATCACGGAACTGACCGACTACGAGGCGTTCTGCGGCATTGCCCCCGCGGCGGATGCCGGAACCGAACACACCGTGACGGCCACCCAGCTCGCCACCATGCTGGCCTCGCGCAAGGCAGGACTTCGGGAGTTCCAGCTGGTGGACGTGCGGGAGAGCGGAGAATACGACATTGTCCATATCGACGGATCAGTGCTGATCCCGCAAGGCCGCATCCTGGCCGGGGAAGCGTGGCCGGAACTTCCCCAGGACGCCGACATCGTCTTCCACTGCAAGGCGGGAACACGGTCCGCCGCAGTCCTGTCCGCCGCCCGCGCCGCCGGGTACGAGCGCGTCAGCCACCTCGACGGCGGGATCCTCGCCTGGGTCCGGGACGTGGAACCCGGGAAGCCGGTGTACTGAGGACGCCACCCTGCCCTGCGAACCGGGACACCGAAGCTAGCCCGACGAACGGCGCTCCAGCGAAAGGCACGTCATGAGCCAGGAAAACACCCTGACACCCCAGCATAAAATCGGCTCCGGTTTCGGCCGGGATTCGACGGCGTCCGAGGTTGTCGCCGGCATCGACTTGCGCGGGAAGAATGCGATCGTCACCGGCGGATACTCAGGGCTGGGCCTGGAGACCGTGCGGGCAATTGCGTCCGCCGGGGCCGCTGTTTTGGTGCCGGCGCGGCGGCCTGAACACGCTCGGGAAGTCCTCGCTGCGGCCGGGCTGTTGCCCGGCACCCGCGGAGGCGGGGTCAGCGTTGCGGCGCTGGACCTTGCGGACCAGGCCAGCGTCAAGGAGTTCGCAGCCCGCTTCTTGGCCGGTGAAGCATCCGGCACTCGTCCCAGCCTGGACATCCTCATCAACAACGCCGCCATCATGGCAAGCCCGGAGCAGAGGGTGGGCCCCGGCTGGGAATCACAGTTCGCCACCAACCACCTGGGCCACTATGCCCTCACCAACCTGCTGTGGCCATCGCTTTGTGCGGGGGAGGGGGCCCGCGTGGTCTCGCTGTCCTCCACCGGGCATAAGCTCTCAGGGATCCGCTTCGATGACATCAACTTCGACACCGGCTACGACAAATGGCGGGCGTACGGCCAGGCCAAGACGGCCAACGCGCTCTTCGCCGTGCAGCTCGACGCCTTGGGCCGGGACCGCGCAGTCCGGGCCTTCGCCGTGCATCCCGGCGGCATCATGACAGAACTCCAACGGCACCTGCCGAGGGAGGAAATGATCGCCTCGGGCTGGATGGACGAGCACGGCAAGGTCGACTCCCGGTTCAAGTCACCTGAGCAGGGCGCGGCCACCTCGGTCTGGGCTGCGACATCACCGGCGCTTGAGGGCAAGGGCGGCGTCTACTGCGAGGACTGCGAAATCGCCGAACCGACGGTGCCGGGATCTCCCGAAGCCAGGGTCAGGGGCGTAGATGCGCATGCACTGGACCGGGAGGCCGCCGCACGGCTGTGGCAAGTGTCCGCGGAAATGACCGGGATCAACGCCTTCACCGGGTAAACAGCTCCTAGCGGGTAAACCGCCGTTAGCAGCAGGCGGCTACGCGGTGTCGCGGATGCCGCCGGCAAGGCCGTCTTCAGCCAGGCCGTTCTCCACGGGGCAGGCGGCCGCGGATCCTGCAGCTCCGAAAGCCGCAGGCCCCGGGGCGCCCGCGGCGGGGGAGGGCTCAACCGTGATGCCGTAGAGCGCCTCCAGGCCGGCAACGTAATCTTCCTGCTGTCCGTTGGCGGCCAGTTCGCGCGCCCGGACGGTGGGGATATGCAGCAGTTGCTTCACCATGCGGCGCAGGGCGAATTCGACTTCTTCGGCGGCAGCGGTGCAGCCGTGCCGGGCACGGACCTTTTCCATTTCCGCGTCCAGGACGTTCATCGTATGGCGGCGCAGGGCCACGATCGCCGAGTCCACGGAGCGTGCCTCGCGTTCCTGCTCGAAGGCGCTGGCCGCGCCGGACACGATGGTGCTCGCCTGCACGAGTGACTCGGCCTGTTCCTGGGGAGCGGCGAGCCGTACGGATTCCAGCGTGAGGAGTTCGACGCCGTCGAGCTCGCCGACCGCGGGGTCGAAGTCGTGGGTCAGGGCGAGGTCGATCGCGATGAGCGGCTGGGGAGCGGTGGCCCTGATCCGGCCCAGGTCCTCGGCTTCCACCCTGCTGTCCGAGCCGCTGCAGCCGATCATCACGTCGGCCGCGGCAATGGCGGCCGGAAGAGTGTCCTCGTCCAGTGCCGTGCCGCCGCGGGTGGCGACGAAGCCGGGGGCGCGGCCGGAGGAGGAATAGACAGAGACGTCCGTGCAGCCGCGTTCACGCAACAGTGACATGGTGGCGCCGGCGTACGCGCCGGTTCCGAAGACAACGGCCTTCTTGGTGGACCAGTCCGGGTTTTCCGACAGGTCCGTGGCCAGATCCAGCGCCACGGAGACGATGGAGAGGCCGCGGGATCCGAGCGCCGTCTGCGCGCCCACGTCCTTGGCGGTCTTGGACGCGGCCTGAAACAGCCGCACCAGGCCGGAACTGGCGGTGCCCTCGTGCTGGGCCGTGATCAGGGCGCGGCGGACCTGTCCGGCGATTTCGCGTTCGCCCACCACCGCGGAGTCCAGCCCGGAACTGACCGCGAAGAGATGCTGGCTGACCTCGGCGCCCGTGCGGGTGCTAAAAGCGCGCGAGACGAGCTGGTCGTTAAGTCCGCTTGCTCCGCTGATCTGCGTAATGAGGGCCGCCCGGGCAGCGTCGACCGCATCCGGATCCGGGGCTTCACCGTAGATTTCGAAGCGGTTGCACGTGGAAAGGACAACGGCGCCGGCCACAGCCGGCGATCCGGCGAGGGCGGACGTGGCAAGCCCGGAAGCGCCGGTGCTCAGTTGAGCAACGGTTTCGAGGTCGATGTCGGCGTGTGTAGCCACCAATGAGAAAAGAACCACAGCACGACCATCATAGCTTTTTCGCGTCCGTGTAGAACAACTATCGGGCGTGGCCTCAGGCACCCTGGTCCGTGATCCCCGCCACGCCGCTTCCCTTGGCGCGACGGGTGACAGGCTGTCGTTATCTTTTGCGCACAAACTTGGGCACAATCGAACTCATGACTCGAAGCTCTGCGGCAAGTGCCGGCGCGACAAAATCCAGCCCGTCCGAACGCGGCAACGGCGCAGCAGTAAACGGCGCGGACGGCCTCGACGCCGCACACCCGCTGATGGACGGCCGCACCGCAGGCTCCCCGCTGATCACCGCGTACCGCGGCGGCAAGCCTTCCCGCCGTCCCGTCTGGTTCATGCGCCAGGCCGGCCGCTCGCTGCCCGAATACCTTAAGGTCCGCGAAGGCGTGGCCATGCTGGACTCGTGCCTGCGGCCGGAACTGGCGTCCGAGATCACCCTGCAGCCGGTCCGCCGCCACGACGTCGATGCCGCCATCTTCTTCTCCGACATCGTCATCCCGCTCAAGCTGGCCGGCGTCGGCGTGGACATCGTGCCGGGCGTCGGCCCCGTCCTGGACGTGCCGGTCCGCACGGCCGCGGACGTCGCGGCCCTGCCGCGCCTGACATGGGAGGCCCTGGAACCCATCCGTGAAGCCGTCCGGCTGACCGTGGCCGAGCTCGGCAGCACCCCGCTGATCGGCTTCGCCGGCGCACCGTTCACCCTCGCCGCGTACATGGTGGAAGGCAAGCCCTCCCGCGACCACCTTGGCCCCCGCACTATGATGCATGCCGATCCGGAAACCTGGACGGCGCTGGCCAACTGGGCCGCCGACGCCTCCGGCATGTTCCTTCGGGCGCAGCTGGAAGCCGGCGCCTCCGCCGGGCAGCTCTTCGACTCCTGGGCCGGTTCGCTGGGCCTGGCCGACTACCAGCGATATGTGGCGCCGGCTTCCTCCCGCGCCCTGGACCATGTCCGCCACCTCGGCGCACCGCTCATCCACTTCGGCACCGGCACGTCGGAACTGCTCGTGGCCATGCGCGACGTCGGAGTCGACGTCGTGGGGGTCGACTACCGGCTGCCGCTGGATGAGGCCAACCGCCGCCTGGGCGGGAGCGTCCCGCTGCAGGGCAACATTGACCCCGCGCTGCTCGCGGCACCCTGGGAGATTTTGGAAGCGCATGTCCGCGACGTGATCGCGGCCGGCTCGGCGGCGCCCGGCCACGTCCTGAACCTTGGCCACGGCGTGCCCCCGGAAACCGACCCCGAGGTGTTGACGCGCGTCGTCGAACTCATCCACTCCATCTCCCCGGAGTAAGGGCATGGACGCAGGCACCGCCGCAACACCCGCGCCCGGCACCGCTACGCCGGGGACGGCCGTCGTGATCGGGGGAGGAATCTCCGGCCTGCTGGCGGCCCGGGAGTTCGCCCGGGCCGGCGTCCGCACCACGGTCCTGGAAGCCACCGATGCCTGGGGCGGCTGCGTCGGCAGCCACGCCGTGGCCGGACTGACCCTGGACAGCGGGGCGGAGTCCTTCGCCACCCGCACCTCCGCGGTAGCCGACCTCGCCGCCGAGCTGGGCATTGGCGGCGAGATCGTCGCGCCGAACCCCGGGGGCGCCTGGGTCCAACTGCCCGACGGCCCGCGCGAACTGCCCAAGACCGGGGTGCTGGGCATCCCGGCCAACCCCTGGGACCCGGAGGTCCGCCGTTCCCTTGGCCTGCTTGGCTCCCTCCGCGCCTCCATCGACGCCGCCCTGCCGGCCTCGGTGGGCACCGCCGCCGGGGCCACGAGTGTGGCGTCGCTGGTCCGGCGGCGCATGGGCAGGCGCGTGCTGGACCGGCTCGTGGCACCGGTGGTCGGCGGCGTCCATTCCGCCGATCCCTCAGTGCTGGATGTCGACACGGTGGCCCCCGGACTGCGGGCCGGCATCCGCCAGCACGGCTCCCTCGCCGCCGCCGTCGCTGCCCAGCGCAGGGGAGGAGCCACAACACCCTCCCTCCCCGCACCGGGGCCGACCGCCGGACTGCAAAAGGCAGGCTCCGCCGTCGCCGGCCTGCGTGGCGGGATGCACCTCCTCGTGACCGCCCTGCTGGCCGACCTGCGCAAGCAGGACGTCACCCTGCTCAGCGGCACCCGCGCCCGGTCCGTGCAGCGCACGGCAACCGGCTGGCGGGTCACCACGGACGGACCCACCTACGACGCCGGCCTGCTGGCGGTCGCGGTCGAGGGGCCGGCCGCCGTCGGGCTGCTCGAAGCTTCCCTGCCGGACATCGCGGGCCTGCGCCCGGACGCCGGACCAGACGTCAGCCTGGTCACCCTGGTGGTGGACCGCCCGGCGCTGGATGCGGCGCCGCGGGGCACCGGCGTGCTCGTCGCTCCGCAGAGTCCCGGCGTGCACGCCAAGGCCCTGACGCACGGCACCGCCAAGTGGGCGTGGCTGGCCGAGCGGGCCGGACCGGGCAGGCATGTCCTCCGGCTCTCTTACGGCCGGGCAGAAGGCCCCGGCACGGCACCGCTGTCCCGCGAAGGAGCGGCTGCCGCGGTGCCGCGCTCCGACGAGGAACTGTTCCGCGCAGCGCTGGCCGACGCCTCGGCCCTGCTCTCGGTCCCCGTCACCGCCGCGGATGTGGTGGGCTGGGACGTGGTCCGCTGGGCCGGTGCGCTGCCCTTTGCCTCCCTCGGGCACAAACAGCGCGTTGCCGCCGTCCGCAGCGCCTGTGCCGCCGACGGAACGCTGGCCGTCGTGGGCGGATGGCTGTCCGGCAACGGCCTGGCCGCGATCGTCGCCGACACCGCGCCTCAGGTCCGCCCGCTGTTGCCCTGAGGGATCTGCAACCCCTTCAGTCACAGGAATCACAGCGGCCCCAGCTGCCTTCCGTATCCCCGGATAACACGGGCTGCGGTCCCCATTCCCCCGGATCCAGCCGGTTTTTCATGCCGCCCGATTCCGGCTAGGCTCGATAATCATGTTTATTTTCGGGTCCAGCGCGGCAACAAAGAAGATCGGACGCGACAGGGGCCTTCGGCGCGGAGCGGCAACCGCCGCGCTAGCTGCGGTTTTGGCTGTGACGGCAGGGGTTCCCGCTTCGCACGCAGCCACGGGATTGTCGGCGGCAGCGTCCACCCCGCGGTCCGCCCAGAGCTCTCTCACTCTCGGCCTCGGCAACGTGCTGGACACGCTGTTGGGCTCCTCGCACACACCGGCTCCGTCGCCGTCCTCCGGATCGAGTGCGCCGACTCCGGGCCCGGTCCGTACCAGCAGCCCGGAGCCCAGCGATCCTGAACCCAGCGACCCTGAGCCGAGCAGACCCACGAGCCCCGAGCCCACCACTCCGCGCACCAGCAACCCGCCGTCCGCCACCCCGTCAGGCACCCCGAGCGCCAGCGTTTCCCAGCCCTCCGGGCCGCAAAGCCCCCGCACGACGCCCGCCGCGCCGGTGCCGGGCGCGTCCACGGACGGAACCGCGCCTGCTCCGTCCGCTCCGGCTATCGGAGGGGCTCCCGGCCAGCCCGGCCCGGGCGGCGCGAGCTCCGCGGCGGAGCCCGACTCCGGAGATGCCGCGCCTGCCGCGGCTGCCGCGACCGGCGCGCCGGTGTCGCCGTCGAACGCTCCCACGTCCTCCTCCGGCGGTTCGACCAGGGCCGCGGCCGCCAAAGGTCACTCCGGCAGCACGTCACTGCAGGCCTCGGAGGTGGAGCCCCAGGGGATCTCCCCGCTGGTCGGGTGGGGCATCGGGCTGGTGGCACTGTCGGCCGGAGCCGGTGTCGCCGTCGTGCGGTTGCGCAGGAGCTGACGCCTCCGCCGGACGGCGGGCCCGCACATGTGAAATCGCGCACTTCTACGCCTTGTAGAAGTGCTTTATTTCGACTTAGCTGAACGGAGGGGGCAGACTGGTATGCATGAGCCACACTTCTGCCGAATCTGTCACTAAAACCGGAACGCCCACCCCCGGAGAGTCAGTCGCCGGGGCATCGGCGCCCCAGGATTCAACCGAGCAGTTCTTCACCTTGTGGACCGTTTTCAAGCGGTCCGCTGACGTCCTCCGCGACGCCGAGGCCGTCGAGGACTTCGAGTCCCTACTGGCACGCCTCGCCGGCGAGGGCGTCATCCACCGCGGCAGCTACGACGTTTCTGCCATGCGCGCGGACGCCGACATCATGGTCTGGCTGCACGGGCCGAAGGCTGAGGCCCTGCAGCGTGCCGTCCGGGACATCCGCCGCAGCAAGCTCTTCACCGGCACCGAGATCGTCTGGTCCGCCATGGGCGTGCACCGCGAGGCGGAGTTCGCCAAGAACCACACGCCCGCCTACTCCCGCGGCGTGGAACCGGCCGAGTGGCTGTGCGTCTACCCGTTCGTCCGCTCCTACGAGTGGTACCTCCTGCCGGACGCCGAGCGCGGCGCGATGCTCCGCGACCACGGCCTCCTGGGCCGCGATTTCCCGCAGGTCATCTCCAACACCGTCTCGTCCTTCGCCTTGGGCGACTGGGAATGGATTCTGGGCCTGGAAGCACCCGAGCTCGTGGACCTCGTGGACCTGATGCGGCACCTGCGCGCCACCGAAGCGCGCCACCATGTCCGGGAGGAAGTCCCCTTCTACACCGGCCGGCGCGTCAGTGCCGCCGAGATCGTGGAGGTCCTTGCATGAGTCCGCTGGATCCCCGGGAGACCGCAACCGTGGCCGCGGTGAATCCCGTCACGGAAACCGGCCGGATGGCCCCCAAGGAATACGACGCCGTCCTCCTCGCCTCCTTCGGCGGTCCGGAAGGACAGGAGGACGTCATCCCCTTCCTCCGCAACGTCACCCGGGGCCGCGGCATCCCGGACGAGCGGCTCGAAGAGGTCTCGCACCACTACCGCGCCAACGGCGGCATCAGCCCCATCAACGGGCAGAACCGCGCGCTCAAGGCCGCCATGGAGGCCGAGCTCGCGGCCCGCGGCATCGGGCTGCCGGTCTTCTGGGGCAACCGGAACTGGGACCCCTTCATCCCGCAGACGCTCCAGGACATCTACGACGCCGGACACCGCAAGGTCCTCATGCTCACCACGAGCGCCTACTCCTGCTACTCCAGCTGCCGCCAGTACCGCGAGGACATCGGCATGGCCCTGACCGAAACCGGGCTGGACGGAAAACTCGAAGTGGACAAGGTGCGCCAGTACTTCGACCACCCGGGCTTTGTGGAGCCGTTCATCGAGGGCACCGCCGCCGGCCTGGCCGAAGTCCGCGCCCGGCTCGCCGCGGCCGGAACCCCCGATGCCCCGGTCCACGTCCTGTTCGCCACCCACTCCATCCCGACCCGCGACGCCGAGGCCGCCGGCCGCTCTGAGGGCGAACCGCGCCGCTTCGAGGAAGACTCCGCCTACGTGGCCCAGCACCTGGCCGCCGGAACCGAGGTCATCCGCCGGGTCGAAGCCGACGCCGGCCTGACCGCCCCGTGGTCCCTCGTCTACCAGTCCCGGTCCGGCGCCCCGCACGTGCCGTGGCTCGAACCCGACATCAACGACGCCATCGATGACCTTGCCAGCCAGGGCGTCAAGGGCATCGTGATCGTGCCGCTGGGCTTCGTCAGCGACCACATGGAAGTGGTGTGGGACCTTGACACCGAGGCGCTGGAGACCTGCGCCAAGCTGGGCATCATGGCCACCCGCGTCCCCACGCCCGGAACGCACCGCAAGTTCGTGGCCGGCGTCGTGGACTTGATCTGCGAGCGGACCGCGGCGAACAACATCGCCGACCGACCGCACCTGACCACGCTCGGCCCCTGGTTCGACGTCTGCCGGCCAGGCTGCTGCGCCAACTTCCGCGGCGAAAAGCCCACCATCGCGGGCGCGGACACCACCGTCGGGACCGGACACGATCCCTACCCGGCCACTGCACCCGCGGCAACGGATACGGCCACCCCGGCAGCCGGGCAGGCGGCGCTGTGACCGTCCGGATCGGAACCCGCGCCAGCACGCTGGCCCTCACCCAGACCCAGCAGGCCGCGGACCAGCTGGCCGCCGTCGGCGGTTTCCCCGTGGAGCTCGTCCACATCCGGACCGACGGCGACGTCCTCACCGGCTCGCTGTCCCAGATGGGCGGCACCGGAGTGTTCGTGGCGGCGCTGCGCGACGCCCTACTGCGGGACGTGTGTGATGTGGCGGTCCATTCGCTGAAGGACCTGCCCACCGGGCCTGCCCTCGGGCTGACCCTCGCCGCGACGCCCAAACGCGTCGACGTCCGCGACGTCCTGTGCGCCCGGGACGGGCTGAAACTCGCGGACCTTCCCGCCGGGGCGACGGTCGGCACCGGTTCCCCGCGCCGCGCGGCCCAACTGCGCGCCGCCCGGCCCGACCTGGACATCCGGGATATCCGCGGCAACGTCGACACCCGGCTCGGGCGTGTCCCCGGGCTGCCCGGCAACACGACCGACGCCGTCGTCGCCGGCAAATCCTGCGATCTCGACGCTGTCGTTCTCGCCGCTGCCGGCCTGACCCGCATCGGCCGGCTCGACGCGGTCAGCGAGTACCTCGAGACGGACGTCATGCTGCCCGCTGCCGGGCAAGGGTCCCTTGCGATCGAATGCCGGACGGCCGACGCCCCGCGCCAGGCAGGGTCCACGGAAGGATCCGACGGCGTCCTCGCCCAGGCTCTCGCGGCCCTCGACGACGCCGACACCCGGCTCGCCGTCACCGCGGAACGGGCCCTTCTGGCCCGCCTTGAGGCCGGTTGCGCCGCGCCGGTGGGCGCCTACGCCTACCGCAAGGGAAGCATGCTGCACCTTGAGGCCGTGGTCTGCGCCGTCGACGGCACAGCGAGCGTCCGGGAGCGGAAGGCCACCGACGGTCTCACCGAGGTCGGGGCGACCCTGCTCGGTATTGAGCTGGCCGAGGTCCTGCTGGCCCGAGGCGCCGCGGACATCGCGGACCTGACCGCTTCCTGAACCCGGAATCCAGCGCATCATGGGACGAGATGACGCCCGCAACCAAGGCGGCGGCGGGCCGGACGGCCACTACGCGGAAGCCTTGCGCGGCGCCCGGGTCCTGATCGCCCGCAGCCCGGACCGCGCCGGCGACCTCGTCGCCGCCCTGCGCCGGCAGGGGGCCGAACCGGTGCTCTTGCCGCTGATCGACTTCGAAGTGGCAACGGACCAGCACTCCCTGGACGTCGCCTTCGATGCCCTCGGCGCCGGGGCGTACGACTGGCTCGTGATCAGCAGTGTGACCACCGTTCAGGTGCTCGAGGCCATGGCCGCGGAGCGGGGCTCCACCCTGGTCGCCTGGCTGCCGGGCCATGTCCAGGTGGCCACGATCGGCCCGGCCACCCGTCACGTCCTCCAGTCCCGGGGGGTGAGCGTGGACCTCGCCCCCACAGCGCTGCAGTCCGGGAGCGGGCTCCTCGGCGTCTGGCCCGAAGGCCACTACAGTGTTCTGCTCCCGCAGGCGGACATCGCCGATTCCCGGCTCCGCCGCGGCCTGGAGGCCCGCGGCGCCTCGGTGCAGGCCGTCACCGCCTACCGGACCGTGGACTACCCGGCGGACCCGGCTCTGAGCCTCCCGGCATACCAGCCCCCGCTGGAAGCGGCCGACGCCGCGCCTCCGGCCCAAGTCCTGACCACCGCGGAAGCAAAACGGCAGATCGAGGCCGGACGGCTGGACGCCGTCGTCGCCGCGTCCCCAAGTGCGGCGCGCCGCATCCACACGGAGCTCGCCCCGCTCGGCGGCTGCCGCTTCGTGGCGATCGGCCGGTCGACGGCGGGGGAGGCGGCCGCCCTTGGACTCGCGGTCGCAGCCGTCGCCGAAGCCCCGACCGCCTCGGGGCTCGTCGCCGCCGTCGTCCGCGCTCAGTCGCTGCAGCAGCCGCAGCCGCCGCCGCTGTCCCCTCCGTCATCCCATGGCCATTCACCCGACGGCCCGGGGTCCGGCCATGCGCCCGCACAGCATTTCCCCGAAGACCGTTTACCGGCCGATCCTCTATCAACAGAGCATCCAGCGAAGGACAACACATGAGCTTTCCGACCCACCGGCCCCGCCGTCTCCGCACCACCCCCGCCATGCGGCGGCTCACCGCTGAACACCGGCTCTCCGCCGCGGAGCTGGTCCTTCCGGCCTTCATCCGTGAAGGCCTCACCGAGCCCAACCCGATCGCTTCCATGCCCGGCGTGCAGCAGCACACCACCGATTCGCTCAAGCGTGCCGCGGCAGAGGCCGTGCAGCTCGGTGTTGGCGCCATTATGCTGTTCGGCGTCCCCGCCGTCCGGGATGCCCGCGGCTCCGCCTCGCTGGACCCCGACGGTGTGCTGAACAAGGCCATCCGGGACGTCCGGGCCGAGGTGGGCGACGAACTCGTGATCATGAGCGACGTGTGCCTCGATGAATTCACCGACCACGGCCACTGCGGCGTCCTCGACGCCAACGGCTACGTCGACAACGACGCGACCCTGGAAATCTACGGCCGGATGGCGGTCGCGCAGGCCGACGCCGGAGCCCACGTCCTGGGTCCCTCCGGCATGATGGACGGACAGGTCGCCGTGATCAGGCAGGCCCTGGAGGAGGCCGGCCACTCCAACACCGCCGTCGTGGCCTACGCCGCGAAGTACGCTTCCGCGTTCTACGGCCCGTTCCGCGAGGCCGTCGACTCGCAGCTGACCGGCGACCGCCGGACGTACCAGATGGACGCCGCCAACCGCCGGGAGGCGATCCTCGAGGTCGACCTGGACCTGGCCGAAGGCGCCGACATGGTCATGGTGAAGCCGGCCATGAGCTACCTGGACATCCTGGCCGACGTCGCCGCCATGAGCCCGGTCCCCGTGGCCGCATACCAGATTTCCGGCGAGTATTCGATGATCGAGGCCGCCGCCGCGAACGGCTGGATCGACCGCCGGGCAGCCATCACCGAATCGGTGCTGGGCATCAAACGCGCCGGCGCCAACATGGTGCTGACGTACTGGGCGAGTGAGCTCGCCGGCTGGCTGAGGGAATCCCGGTGAGCACGGCGCCGGTGGGACCGGAATCGGCGGCCCCGGCCGGCACGGCCGTTCCCGCGGGCGCCCCCGGGAGCCCGGCCCCCACGCCCACGGCCCCGGTGGGGCCGGACCGCATCCTCCTGGGGCTGAACAGCTTCGGCGACGTCGGCGTATTCCCGGACGGTCATCCGGTCCCGCACGCCCAGGTCCTCCGGCAGCTCCTGGAGCAGGCCGAGCTCGCGGACGAAGTCGGCCTGCACGCCTTCGCGGTGGGGGAGCACCACCGCCGCGATTTCGCCGTGTCCGCCCCTGAGGTCTTCCTGGCCGCGGCGGCGGCCCGCACGAAGCACATCCGGCTAGGTTCCGCCGTGACGGTGCTCAGTTCCGATGACCCGATCCGCGTCTTCCAGCGGTTCGCCACGGTGGACGCCATCTCCGGCGGCCGGGCGGAGGTCATGCTGGGCCGCGGCTCCTTCATCGAATCCTTCCCGCTGTTCGGCCTCGACCTGGCCGACTACGAGGTCCTCTTCGAGGAAAAGCTCGAGCTCTTCGACAAGGTCCGGGCGCAGAAGCCGGTCCACTGGGAGGGACGCACCCGGCCGGCCCTTAACGGCCTGAGCGTCTATCCGCCGCTGGAATACCACCTGCTGCCAGCCTGGATCGGCGTCGGCGGCACGCCCGAGTCGGTGCTGCGCTGCGCCGAGTACGGCTACCCCGTCATCTTCGCGATCATCGGCGGGCAGCCGCGGGCCTTCGCCCCGCTCGCCGGCCTTTACCGCGAGGCCATGGCCAAGTACGGGCACGCGATGCAGCAGATGGCAACGCATTCACCCGGTCACGTGGCTGCCACCGACGAGGAAGCCAGGGAGGAGTTCTTCCCGCACTGGATCGCGATGCGCAACCGGCTGGGAGCGGAGCGGGGCTGGGGTCCGGGGAGCCGGGCCGAATTCGACGCCCTGTGCACCTCCGAGGGGGCGCTCTACGTGGGGTCCCCGGAAACCGTGGCCGAAAAGATTGCCCTGTTGAAGAAGAACCTCGGCGTGGACCGCTTTGACCTCAAGTACAGCAACGGCACCCTGCCGCACGCGGCCATGATGCGCTCCATCGAACTGTTCGGCACCGAGGTCGCGCCCCGCGTCGCCGCACTGCTGGCCGCCTCGTCGGCCGGCTGACCTGAAAGAATAGGAACCATGACTTCCAGCATGCCTCGCAACGAGGAACTCTTTGACCGTGCCCGCCAGCTGATGCCCGGTGGTGTGAACTCACCCGTGCGTGCCTTCGGCTCCGTGGGCGGGACGCCGCGGTTCATGGTGTCCGCCAAGGGTGCCTACCTGACCGACGCTGACGGCGCCGACTACGTTGACCTCGTCTGCTCCTGGGGCCCGGCGCTGCTGGGACACGCGCACCCGGAGGTCCTCGCCGCCGTCCATGCCGCCGTCGACCGGGGCCTGTCCTTCGGCGCCTCCACGCCGGACGAGGCCAACCTCGCCGCCATCGTCAAGGAGCGCGTTCCGGCCGCCGAACGCGTCCGGATGGTCTCGACCGGCACCGAGGCCACCATGACCGCCATCCGGCTGGCCCGCGGGTTCACCGGCCGGAACCTCGTCATCAAGTTTGCCGGCTGCTACCACGGCCACCTTGATGGCCTCCTCGCCGCGGCGGGCTCCGGCCTGGCGACCCTTGCGCTGCCCGGCACGGCAGGCGTCACGGCCGCGACTGCCGCCGAAACCCTTGTCCTGCCGTACAACGACCTCGCCGCCGTCGAAGCCGCCTTCGCCAAGCACGGCGACAGCATCGCCGCCGTCATCACCGAGGCCGCCCCGGCCAACATGGGCGTCGTCACCCCGGGCGAGGGCTTCAACGCGGGCCTGTCCCGGATCACGCGCGAGCACGGCGCCCTGCTGATCCTCGACGAGGTCCTCACCGGCTTCCGCACCGGCTACTCCGGGTACTGGGGCCTGACCGGCGGGGCGGCTGACGCCGCCGAGCCGTGGGCCCCGGACCTGCTGACGTTCGGAAAGGTGATCGGCGGCGGCATGCCGACGGCGGCCCTCGGCGGCCGCGCCGAGGTCATGGACTACCTGGCGCCCGTGGGTCCGGTCTACCAGGCGGGCACCCTGTCCGGTAACCCGGTGGCCATGGCTGCGGGCGTCGCGACCCTGACCCACGCCACACCCGACGTCTACTCCTTCGTGGACGCCCGCTCCCTGGAACTCTCCGCGGCGCTGGCTTCCGCCCTGGACGCGGAAGGGGTGGACCATTCCATCCAGCGCGCCGGCAACCTGTTCTCCGTGGCCTTCGGCACTGGCGCCCGCGGTGTGCACAATTACGACGACGCCCAGGGCCAGGAAGTGTTCCGCTACGCCCCGTTCTTCCACTCGATGCTGGATTCCGGGGTTTACCTGCCGCCGTCGGTCTTCGAGGCATGGTTCCTCTCCGCCGCGCACGACGACGCCGCGATGAACCGGATCTTCGACGCCCTGCCGGCGGCGGCGAAGGCGGCGGCCGCGGCGACGGCCTAGGCCGTTCGGCTCCAAGGATCCGGCCGCCGTCGTCCATTAACTGCGGCGGCGATCCTTTACGAGATCCCTTAAACGAGTGATGGCACCCGCAGCGGCGGGTGCCATCAGTCGTTTATGCTGCGTCTTGCTTTTATCCTGCGGATGGGGCGGTCGGCGGACTAGAGCACGTCCGAAAGGAAGCCCTGCAGCCGTTCGGTCTCCGGGCTTGTGAAGATCTGGTCCGGCGGACCGGACTCCACGACGACGCCGGCGTCCATGAACGTGACGGTGTCCGAGACGTTGCGGGAGAAGCCCATCTCGTGGGTCACCACCACCATGGTCATGCCGCCCTTGGCGAGGTCGGTCATCAGCGCCAGGACACCCTTGACGAGTTCCGGGTCGAGGGCGGAGGTGGCCTCGTCGAAGAACATCACCTCCGGCTTCATGGCCAGGGCGCGTGCAATGGCGACACGCTGCTGCTGGCCGCCGGAAAGGTTTGCAGGACGCGCGTCGGCCTTGTGCTTGAGCCCCACCAGGTCGAGCTGCTCGAGCGCCTCGGCCCGGGCCTGCTCGGCCGGCAGCTTGCGCAGCTTCCGCAGCGCGAGCGAAACATTGTCCGCCACCGTTTTGTGCGGGAACAGGTTGAACTGCTGGAACACCATGCCGATCCGCTGGCGCAGCTCGTCCGGGTTGTCCTTCAGGACCGAGCGGCCATCGAGCAGGATGTCGCCCTGGTCCGGTTCGATCAGCCGGTTCATGACCCGCAGCAGCGTGGACTTGCCCGAGCCGGAGGGGCCGATCACCGAGGCGGTGGTGCCCTTCTCGACGTGCAGGTCGATGCCGCGCAGGACGTGGTTCGAGCCGAAGGACAGGTGCAGGTTCTTGCCGGTCAGCGAACCGGAGGCAAACTCGCTCATGGCTGTGCTCCCTTCCCGATCAGGGCCGCGGCGTCGTCCGGCTGGCGTTTCTCCGGACGGCCGGTGCGCAGGCGGTTGTCGATGTAGTTGACCAAGTGGGTGAGCG
Source organism: Arthrobacter sp. NPDC058192 (assembly GCF_042883665.1). Lineage (NCBI taxonomy): Bacteria > Bacillati > Actinomycetota > Actinomycetes > Micrococcales > Micrococcaceae > Arthrobacter > Arthrobacter sp. NPDC058192. The sequence goes on from NZ_JBHVVJ010000003.1 coordinate 47,825, forward strand.
GAACGGTCAGGATGAGGTACATGAACGCCGCGGCAACCAGCGGAGAAAGGTTGCCCGTGTTGGCGGCGGCGTCGTTACCGATCCGGAAGATCTCGCGCTGGCTGGCGATCAGGCCCAGCAGGTAGATCAGGGACGAGTCCTTGATCAGCGCGATGAACTGGTTGACCAGTGCCGGGAGCACCCGTCGGATGCCCTGCGGAATCACCACGAGGCGCATGGACGAGCCATAGCTGAAGCCCAGGGCGCGGGAAGCCTCCAACTGGCCCTTTTCCACGCTCTGGATGCCTGAGCGGAAGATCTCGCCGATGTAGGCCGCCGCCATGAGGGTTAGGGCGAAGATGGCGAGCGGGAACGGGTTCGTGGAACCGGTCGTCACCCGGATCACGGGTCCGAGCCCGAGGCCGATGAGGAGGATGATCACAATCGCCGGGACGCCACGGAACACATCCGTGTAGATCCGGGAGAGCCAACGCAGCGCAGTGATCCGGGACGTGCCCATGACGGCCAGGACCATGCCCAGGATGCACCCGAGCACGCCCGCGGAACCCGCCAGGATCAGGGTGTTGGGCAGGCCGAACATAATCATGTTCGGCAGGACGGCTGCCATCGCCTCCCAGTCAAAGAAGGTCTTTACGAGTTGATCGAGTGCATCCATGGACTAGGACTTCGGAACGGTGACGGCCTTGGAGCCCGGGGACCACGTGGCCGGGGTCTCGCGGTCCGGGTACCATTCCTTGGTCAGCTTGGACCAGGTCCCGTCGGCAATCACGGCGTCGAGGCCGGAGTTCAGCGCGTCGATGAGCGGCTGGTTTTCCTTGTTCACGGCGTACGCGGTGAAGTTCTGGGTGTTCACAACCGATTCGGCGATGACCGTGCCGTCGCCTTCCTTGACCTGCCCGGTGGCCTGCTGGGACGGAGCGACCCAGGCGTCAACCTGTCCGTTCTTCAAGTTGGCGTAGGCGGTGTTGTAGTCCTCGAAGCGGACGGGCTCGATCTGGAGCGTGTTGGTGACGTAGTCATCCTGCACCGTGCCCTGGACCACGGCGATGCGCGTGTCCTTGGTCAGGTCCTTGAACCCCTTGATGTTGGAGTCCTTCTTGGCGACCACGGCCATGTAGCCGAAGTCGTAACCGTTGGTGAAGCCAACGGTCTTGCGGCGGGCGTCAGTCGTGGAAATCGAGGAGGAGCCGAGGTCGAACTGCTTGTTCTGGACCTGGGCGAGCAGCGACGCGAAGCCGGTCGACTTGAACTCCACCTTGAGGCCCAGCTTGTCGGCAATAGCGCGCAGGAGCTCGTTGTCGTAGCCGGTGAATTTGCCGGACTTGTCGATGTAGATGTTCGGCGGGGCGTCCGAAAGGGTGCCCACAGTCAGGGTTCCCTCAGTCAGCAGGCCGAGCTTGGACTTGTCGATCTTGTCCAGGGGAGTGACGTCCTTGGTGGTGTATTTGTCCAAGGATTTCTGGTCGCTGCCCTGGAGGGCATCGGTCGATGACGCCGTTGTCTGCGCCGACCCGCCGCCGCAGGCTGCAAGGGAGACCGCCACGGCTAGGGCCACGGGAACGGTTGTCAGCCACTTCAAGGCTTTGCTTTTCATCACGCAATCACTTTCGTCTGAAGTTCAGTGGGCCGCGGGGAGCCTCGTCGGGGTCCCGGCTGCCGGCTTGGGCGCCGGTGGGGCAGGCAAGCCGCGAAAGTTAATTGTGTCATCACACCCGGACGTCGCTTCAATCCGAATTACTTCACCCTGGGGTCCTCACTACCCGAAGGATCTTCACGGTTCCCGGGCCGGGGGCAGTGAACTGCCCGACGCGGCGACCCGCAACGGAATCATCGGCGCGCGACGTAACTGTCCGTTGAGGCCGCAGGCCCTGTGACTTGCATCCCAATGACTGGAATTGGGTCCTGCTGAGGTCTACGTAACGCTTTGTGGCGGCAACGTTTCGTATTAAGAAGTCCTCCCACCAGGTCCTCCCACCAGGTCCTCCGACCCCGGTTCCGGAGCTTTGCAGGTCCGGAATCGGGGGAGTCCCGGGCTTAGAAGTCGCCGCGGCTCGCGTCTTCCGGGGGCAGGACGGGCCAGTCGCCTTCGATCACAGCGGCCGGCTTGGACTTGCGCAGGTAGCTCTGGAAATCCGCGGCCTGGGCCGACGCCCATTCGATCTGGAGCTGGTGCAGGTTGCCCGCCGGCATCCTGAGCTTGGGAAATTTTCCGGCCATGGCATCGAGCATGCGCAGGGTGGCCAAGGCGTCGGCTGCTGAGGTGTGGGCGTTGTCCAGGTTCACGCCGTATTCCTCGCAGAGGGCGGTGAGCGTGCGCTTGCCCTTGCGGTACCGGTCGACCTGCTTGTTCATGATGTACGGGTCAAGGACGGGGAAGCGGCTTAACTGGGGGACCCCGTAGCGGGCCGACTCGGCAGCGAGGACGGTGAAGTCGTAGCTGGCGTTGAACGCGATGACGGGCACGTCGGCGTCGAACAGTTCCTGGAGTACGGCGGCGAGTTCGCGCGTCACCTCGGCCGCAGGCCGGCCGTCGCGGCGGGCCTGCTCGGTGGTGATGCCGTGGACGTCACTGGCCTCGGTGGGAATCTCAACGCCGGGGTCGGCGAGCCATTCGTGTTCCTTGATCACTTCGCCGCTGGTGTCCACGACGGTGACCGAGGCTGTAACGATCCGCGCCGAACGGGAGTTGCGTCCCGTCGTCTCGAGGTCAAAGGCTGCGCGGGGAAGGCTGTTCCAGGTGCTCATGCTTCAACGCTACCTGCACGCTCCGACAAAAAAGTGCCACCGGCACACCACCACGCGGGGCCAGTTTTGGCCCAATCCGGGCCGGCATTGGCACTACGCGGCGCCGCGCTGCGATTCGCAGCGGCTAGGCTGGATCGATGCGAACGGAGTATGTGGAGGCGGTGCTGGAGCTGGTGGCGTTGATCCCCGCCGGCACAGCAGTTGCCTACGGAGACGTCGCCGAACTCCTCGGCGCCGGCGGCCCCCGCCAGGTCGGTTCCGTCATGAGCCACTACGGCAACGGCGTGCCCTGGTGGCGGGTCCTGAAGTCCAGCGGGGAGGCGCCCCCGGGCCACGAGCACGAGGCTCTGGCGCTCTACCTGCGGGAAGGCACACCGCTGCTGGGGCGGTACACCGAATTTCTCCGGACCGGTGAGGGACGCTGGCGGGTCGACCTGGCCTCCGGCCGGTGGGCGCCCACCGACGCCGACTTCGACAGGATTGATGTCATCGCCGAGCGGCTCGACCGCGAGTTGCATAAATTGTCGGTGCCCGATGATGAAATGACCGTGTGAGTACCCCCAGCCAACGCCAGCTTACGCAGCACCCCGAAAGCCTTGTGCAGCAACCGGAAAGCCCTATGCAGCATCCCGACCCTGAACTGAGCGTGCAGGGATCCGGGCCGGTTCCCCCGACGGGGACGAGGCAGCCGGCGGGCACCGCCCTGCGCCTGCTGCCGCCCCGGACCCACCACGGCGCCGTCCCAGTGCTGTCGTCGGACCAGCTCGCCGTGCTCGACGTACCGCCCGGATCGGGGCCCGTGCTCGTGGCTGGAGCGCCCGGCACCGGGAAATCGACGGTTCTCGTCGAAGCCGCTGTCCGCCGCACCCAACGCGACGGCCTCGACCCGGAACGGATGCTCATCCTGGCCCCCGGCAGGCTCGCCGCCGATACGCTCCGCGACCGCTTCACCGCCCGCCTGGACCGGAGTCTAAGCACGACGCCGGCCCGCACCTGGGCGTCATATGCGTTCGATTTGATCCGCCGCGCCAAAGCGGAAGGAATCCTGCCGCTTCCGCGGCCGCCGAAGCTGCTTTCCGGCCCCGAGCAGGATCTGATCATCAAGGAACTGCTAGAAGGACACGCCTTGCCGGGCCTCGAACTGCCGTGGCCGGAGGATCTGAACGCCGCCCTGCAGACCCGTGGTTTTCGGCAGGAAGTGCGCCAGCTCTTTGACCGGATCATCGAATCCGGCCGGACGGCCGAGGACCTCGTGACCCTGGCCCGGCGGTGCGGCCGGCCGGACTGGGTTCCGGCCGCCGCACTGTATGCCGAATACCGCGATGTCCTGGACCTGCGCATGCCCGAGGCCTTCGACCCCGCGGGCATCATCACCGCGGCCCGCCAGATCTTTCAGGACGCACCCGATTTCCTCGCCGCCGAGCGCGCGCGTTTGCAGCTGATCCTCGTCGACGACATCCAGGAGGCGAACCCGGCGGTCTTCGAGCTGCTGGCAGACATCGCAGCCGGCAAGGACGCCATCATCACAGCCTCACCGGACACCGTGGTCCAGGGCTTCCGCGGCGCACGGCCCGATCTGGTTGCCGAGCTTCCCCGCCTCCTGGCCGCAGACGGAGCGATCCTGGAGCGTCCGCTTCGGGTCGCGCACCGGCACGCGCCCGCCGTGGCGGAATCGTGGCTGTCCGTGGCCGGGCGCATCTCCCGCCGCTCCGGCGGACAGGACGCACGCCGGCTGGATCAACCCGGACCGATCCAGCCCGGGCCGACGCCGCCGCCGGACGTGCCGCCCCGCGGCGGCGACGGCCGTTCGGGGACTGTCGAGGCGCACCTGCTGCCGTCCCCGGTCCATGAGCTGCGGTATGTGGCACAGCGGATCCTCGAGGCCCAGCTGAACGATGCCCGGGACCTTGGGGACATAGCCGTGATCGTGCGCAACGGCGGCCAGCTTAGCCAGCTGCAGCGGTATCTGACAGGCCAAGGCATTCCGGTGCGGGTTCCCGTGGCCGAATCCGCGGTCCGGGACGAGGTCGCGGTCCGTCCGCTGCTGGACGCCTACGCCGTGGCCCTGGACCCGTCCGCGCTGACGCCCGAGTCCGCCGTGTCGTTGCTGACGTCCCGGATCGGCGGCGCCACCTCGATTGACCTGCGCAGGCTGCGGCAGTCGCTCCGCCGCGAGGAACTCCTGGGCGGCGGCGGACGCACCAGCGACACGCTCCTGGTCGAGGCCCTGCTGGAGCCCGGAGGACTGGCGACGCTCGGCATCGAGGGACACTCGGCACGCCGCGTCGCACGGATGATCCGGGCCGGACGGGACGCGGCCGGGGCCCCCGGGGGCAACGCCGAGACGATGCTCTGGGCGCTCTGGCATTCCACGGGCCTGGCCGGTCGATGGACCGAGGCCGCCTTGGCCGGAGGATCGGCCGGTGCCCGCGCCGACCGTGACCTCGATGCCATGATGGCGCTGTTCCACACGGCGGAACGCTTCGTCGACCAGCTTCCTGGTTCCGGCCCGGAGCAGTTCCTTGAATACCTGGTCAGCCAGGAACTCCCCATGGACACCCTGGCTGCCAGGGCCCAGGTGGAAGACGCCGTGGAACTCATGACGCCTGCCAGCGCCGCCGGGCGGGAGTGGCCTGTGGTGATAGTGCCCGGCCTCCAGGAAGGCGTATGGCCCAACACCCGGCTGCGCGGGGAGCTGCTCGGCAGCACCCTGTTTGCCGACGCCGTCGAACATGGCGTGGAGTACGCCCTGCAGCTGGACCCGCTCAGCCGGTTGCGTGAAATCCGCTACGACGAACTCCGGAGTTTCTCCACTGCGGTGTCCCGCGCCCGCGAGGTGCTGATTTGCACGGCGGTGTCCTCCGAGGACGAGCAGCCGTCCTCCTTCCTGGACTACGTGTCGCCGCTGGACCCTGGACAGGACCGCCGGGGATTCACCACGGTCGAGCGCCCGCTGACGCTCCGGGCCCTCGTCGCGGAACTGCGCCAGCACGCCCAGCTCGACCCCCGGAGCGCCGAATCGGCCGAGGCCGCGGCCGTGCTCGGTGTCCTGGCCACCGTGCAGCCGCCGGTTCCGGGCGCCCACCCGGCGAGCTGGTGGGGTCTGGCGGGCTTGTCCTCCGAGGCGCCGGTGGTTCCGCCGGGCGGCACCGTTTTCGTGTCGCCTTCGAAGGTCGAAACGGTACAGAAATCCCCGCTGGACTGGTTCGTCCAGGCCGCCGGCGGGGAAGCTGCCACGGATTTTGCCCGCAGCCTGGGAACCTTGGTCCATGCCATCGCGCAGGACTTCCCGGACGCCTCGGGAGGCGAATATGTCGCCGAACTGGTCCGGCGCTGGCCCACGCTGGGTATGAAAGACAACTGGGAGGGCAAGCTGGACTTCCAGCGTGCTGAGGCCATGGTGCGCAAGCTCGCCCAGTATGTCCTCGTGATGCGCAGCGAGGGCCGGAGCCTGGTCGGCGTCGAGCAGGACTTCGAGGTAAAGCTGCCGGATCTTCCGGCGGAGGCGGCCGCCGGAACGGCCGGACCCGAGTCCGGCGACAGCGGAAGCGCCGGTCCGGCGCGGCCCGCGGTTCTCCGCGGCCAGGTGGACCGGTTGGAGATTGACGCCGAGGGCCGCCTGGTGGTCGTGGACCTGAAGACCGGAAAGCGCCAGCCCGGCAAAGCGGATCTGGAGCGCCATCCGCAGCTCGGCGCCTACCAGGCGGCCGTGCTGGCCGGGGGCTTTGCGGGATCTGACGACGGGCCGCCGCCGCTGCCGGGCGGGGCCGTCCTGGCCCAGTTGGGCACCAGCACCAAGAGCCCCGGCATCCAGGCCCAGGCCCCCCTGGAGCCGCAGGATAACTGGGCGCTGGAGATGGTCGGCGACGCGGCCCGTGTGATGTCCGGCAGCACCTTCCAGGCCCGGCATGATCCGTCCAAGGGAGGCCACGGCGGCCACGGCTGTCGGCTCCCCGAAGTCTGCCCGCTGTGCGTGCGGGGAAAGCAGGTTACTGAATGACCCCGGAGGCACCCTCAACCGGCCAAGCAGTCCCGCCGGCATCAAAGGCCGGGCCCTTGCCCGGTCCGCGGTTCAGTCCGGAGGAACTCGCTGGCATGCTGGGGGAGAAGAACAGCCCCACGGCCGAGCAGTCCCTGATCATTTCCTCCGCCCTCACGCCGCGGCTCGTGATCGCGGGGGCCGGCTCGGGGAAGACGGCCACCATGGCGGACCGGGTGGTGTGGCTCGTGGCCAACGGCTGGGTACGGCCCGAGGAAGTCCTCGGCGTCACCTTCACCCGGAAGGCCGCCGGGGAACTCGCCACCCGAATCCGGGCCAAACTGGCCGCGCTGCAGCGCATTGCGGCCGCCGACACCGGAAACACCGTCTTCCCTGCGGGGCTGCTCAGCACCGATGCGCTTGAGCCGAAGGTCTCCACCTACCACTCGTACGCGAGCGGCATTGTCTCCGACTACGGCCTTCGCCTGGGCGTCGAACGTGACGTCGTGCTCCTTGGCGGTGCCCAGTCGTTCCAGCTCGCCAGCGAGGTTGTGGAGGCCTTTGACGGCGACTACGAACACTTCCGGTCCGCGAAATCGACCCTCGTGAAGGCCGTGATCCAGCTGGCAGGGGAGTGCGCGGAGCACCTGCAGGACCCGGCCCAGGTCCGGGGCTGGCTGCTGGAACGGATCGCGGCGTTCGAGTCCCTTCCGTACGTCGCCGACGCCAAGAAGAATTCCACCCAGGCGGCGGCTGACCTCAGTACGATGCTGCGCACCCGGGCGAGCGTCGCGGAGATGGTCGGCCGCTATGCCGAGGCGAAACGGGCCCGGGGCGCCCTGGACTTCGGCGACCTCGTGGCACTGGCGGCGCGGGTGGCCAACGAGATTCCGGTGGCGGCCCAGACCGAGCGTCAACGCTACAAAGTTGTGCTGCTCGATGAGTTCCAGGACACGTCGCACGCCCAGCTGGTGCTCTTCTCCCGGCTCTTCGGCGACGGCCATGCCGTCACCGCAGTGGGGGACCCGAACCAGTCCATTTACGGTTTCCGGGGAGCGTCCGCAGGGCAGCTGTTCCACTTCGTCCGCGAATTCCCGGTCCGCGTCAGCGGAGAACGCGCCAGCCCTAGAAACACTGACGGAGACAGCAGCGACGGTGAAAGTAACGGCCCGGCAGGCACGGCCGCGCGCTTTGCCGTGGCGCCGACGTCGTACCTGACCACCGCGTGGCGCAACGGGCGCAACATCCTTGCCACGGCCAACCTGATTTCGGCGCCGTTGAGCAAGGCCTCGGCGAACCGCGGTGCCGCCGGCGCCAGGGAAACCACCGACACCGTCGAGGTCCCGCCCCTGCAGCCCAGCCCGGCCGCGGTTCAGGGCAGGGTAGTGATGGGACGGTTCGCCACGGACGAAGCCGAAGCCGCGGCGATCGCCGGGGACGTGCTGAAGTTCCGCGTGACGGACTTCGACGCCGGGCAGGCCGCCGACGCGCCGCCGCCTGCCATGGCCGTTCTCTGCCGGCGGCGGGCCCAGATGGAGTGCATCCGGCGTGAGTTCGAGCTCCGCGCCATTCCGTATGAAATCGTCGGGCTCGGCGGTCTCCTGGACACGCCCGAAATCATCGATCTCGTCGCCACCCTCCGGGTCCTGGCCGACCCCGGCCGTTCGGACTCCCTCATGCGCCTGCTGGCTGGCGCGCGGTGGCGGATCGGCCCGGCGGACCTGATGGCCCTGAGGGACTGGTCCAGTCACCTCGCCCGGCGCCGGGGCCGCCCCGGAAGCACCGGCGGCGGGGCCGACACCCCCGCCGATGACACAGATGTGGCCGGCGACGACGCCGTCATAGAGGGCGACATCACGGACGCCGCCAGCCTGGTCGAGGCCCTTGACTGGCTGCCTCGCGACGGCTGGACCTCGGCACATGGCCGCAGGCTGAGCCCCGAGGCCCGTGGGCGCCTGCAAAAGCTTTCGGACGAGCTCCGGCTGCTGCGCACCTTCATGGGGGATGACCTCACCACCTTGCTGGGCGAGGTCGAACGGGCGATGCTCCTGGACATCGAGGTTGCGGCGCGGCCCGGGATCAGCATCCATCAGGCGCGCCGCAACCTGGACGCGTTCCAGGACGCCGCCGCGGGATTTCTGCACACCTCGCACCGCGTCGACGTGCTGGCGTTCCTCGCCTGGCTGGAAGCAGCGGCGGCTGAGGAAAACGGCCTCGATGCCGCGGCGCCGGAGGTAAACCACGAGGCAGTGCAGCTCCTGACCGTGCATGCGTCCAAAGGCCTGGAGTGGGACGTGGTGTTCGTTCCCGGGCTGAACGCCGGCGCGTTCCCCAGCAGCAGGGACTCGCGGTGGAGCAGCGGAAGTGCGGCCCTGCCATGGCCGTTGCGCGGCGACCGCGCCGACCTGCCCCAGTGGGACCTGGACCAGCCGGACCAGAAGGGCTGGCTCGACGCTGAGAAGGAGTTCAAGTCTGCCGTCCAGGTACACGGCGAGGCCGAAGAACGGCGGCTGGCCTATGTGGCGTACACCCGTGCCAAACACGTGCTCTGGATCTCAAGTGCGGCCTGGGTCGGGTCACGCGCCGGGCTCGCTGAGATGTCGCCCTTTCTTGCCGAGCTCGAGGCCCTCACGGCCGGAGGCGGAGCCGAGATCCACCCCCTGTCCGTCAGCGAGGACGCGCTGCCCGCCGAAAGCCCCCTGACCTCCGAGCTCGAAGTCGCCGGGTGGCCCTACGATCCCTTGGACGGACCGTATGACCCCCGGACGGGCAAACGCCTGAGGCTTGTCCCGGGCCGCCGTGCGGCCATGGAAGGTGCTGCGGCGCGCGTCCTGGCGGCCATGCACGGCGGGGACCACGAACCGAGACCCGTCCTGCGCGGCCCGGCGGCCGGGTGGGCCAAGGAAGCAGCCACGTTGCTGGAACGCAGATCCCGGCGTTCCGTCGTCCAGGACGTGCACCTGCCGGGCCATATCTCGGCGTCCACCCTCGTGGACCTGGAAGATGACCCGGAGTCTGTCGTGGCCCGCCTGCGGCGGCCGGTCCCGCGCGAACCGGGAATGTCGGCCCGCAAAGGCACGGCGTTCCACGCCTGGGTCGAAGAATACTTCGGCGCCGCCGGCATGCTGGACCTCGGCGAGGCCGCCGGCGCTGACGACCACATCGACGAGGCCTACGGCCTGGATTCCATGGTGGAGACCTTCCGCCAGTCCGAGTGGGCACACCGCGCCCCCGTGCACGTCGAGGTCCCGGTCGAGACGCGGATCGGCGACGTTGTGGTCCGGGGCAGGATCGACGCCGTGTTCCGCGACGCCGACGGCGGTTGGGATCTTGTGGACTGGAAGACGGGGCGCCGCCCCTCAGCGTCCCAGCTGAAAGTGAAGGCGGTCCAGCTCGCTGTCTACCGCCTGGCCTGGGCCCGGCTCAAGGGGGTCCCGCTGGAGGACGTCCGGGCAGCGTTCTACTACGTGGCCGACAACCAGGTCGTCCGGCCGCACAACCTCGGATCAGCGGAGCAACTGGAGGCAATTGTGGCTGCGGCGCTGGGAAGGACAGCAGCGGCCGGCGGCTCCTGACCCCGCCGCCGGCCTAGCGGGTCTGGGTGTCGACCACCGTGATGGCGGCGGTCGACGTGTTGTCACCAGGTCCCGGCCGCTTGCCGGAATCGGGTTGCACGACGGCAATTGACTGCGTCGAGGGGTCATCCGGGGCCGCGGACGGGGTATCACCTTCCGGGGCCTCCGCGGCGGTTTCTGCCGGGCTGTTGTCCGTGGCATCGGCCTTCGCGTCCGGCGAGGTCTCCGCCACGGCGCCGCCGGACTTCGGATCATCCACGGTCGTCTGGTCGGCCCCGTCATCGAGTACCGCAATGTCAGGTGCAGGTTCGTCTTTCCGGTCCGGGTCCGAGCTGCTCTGGGCAGCCTTCCCGGCATCTGCTTCCTCATCGCGGGGGATGGGCTTAACGTGCACCGCGGGCCGGGCACTGACCTCCGGAACCGGGGCCGGCGCCGGAGCGGCCTCCGGATCAGGTACCTGGTCCAAAGGAACCAGCGTGACCTTGCCCCCGGCGTGTACCGAGGCTGCGGGCGGAACCGCCTGAGCGGCCGTTGGGGGCGCATCGGGGCGGCCGGGTGCGTCGGGGAGGACGGCGGCACCCCCGGGGCCAGCCGCGGGTGCCGCGACCGGCAGGGGCAGGGGTTCCACGCTGATGGGCTGGCCCCCGTGCTCTGCGACGTCATCGGCCAGCGTGGCCAGCATGGACTCGGCCTCGTCGATCATGTCTCCGTTGCCTGAGGCCAGTCCCTTGACCAGGTACTGGGCCAGGGCGAACTCGGCTGACAGCGCTGCCCGCCGGAGAAGATGGGCGTCGGGTACGTCACGACGAGCGGAGGCGTAGTGCTCCAGCACCGCGCTGACGAAGTCCTGTTCGTTCGAGGCAACCAGCCAGGCCATATCGTCCGCCGGGTCGCCGATGCGCAGATCGGTCCACCCTGTCACGGCGGTCACGCGGTCGCCGTCCACCAGCAGGTTGTCCTCATGGAGGTCGCCATGAACGACACAGGGGTTGAAGCGCCAGAGGGAGACGTCTTCCATCGCGTGTTCCCAGCGCCGCAGCAGCAGCGGTGGGATTTTTCCGGTGGTGGCGGCCTGGTCCAGTTCGTTCAGGCGGCGCTGGCGGAATTCGTTGGGGGTGTAGCTGGGAAGATCGGCGTTGTTCACGATCGACCGCGGGAGGTCATGGATGGCGGCCAGTGCGGACCCGATCTCACGGGCCAAGGCCGGCGAGCCGTCGCTGAGGTCATCGAGGGAGCGGGTCGCCCCGGCCAGATGGGAGTACACGAACGTGCTGAGCTGGCCTTGCCGGACGGTTCCGGCCACTGTGGGCAGAAGAAACGGCAGTTCGGCCCGGATGCCGGGCGCGAAGGCCCGGAGCACCAGGAATTCGGTCTCCAGCCGGGCGCTGGCCTCGGCGTGCCGGGGGGACCGGACGCGCCACCGCTTACCCTCGGAATCTAGCAGGAGGGCCGCATCGAAGTCTGCCGGATCGTCGGGCGCAGAGCTGACGGCGGTCGGGCTGAGGCCGGGTACCGCCGCAGTTGCTACAGCTGCCAGTTCGATTGGTTTCCTTCTCACCCTTCCACGGTAGGGTCACCGGCGCCCAAGACAGCGATGCACCTCGGCGAGTCTTGAGATCAAGGCCAAATCAGGCCTGATTCGCAGACCGGTGGGGCGTGCCGCCCCACCGCGGGGGCCGGCGCCGGGGACGGCAAATGTAAATTGTCTGCCCGAGTCAGTACGGTGGGTATATGAGTCTTGCGGAGTCACCGGCATCTTCATCGGCATCGTCGTCATTGGCAACGTCGGCATCGGCACCGTCACCGGCAGGAGACCAAACGACCGCTGAACCCACGGCACCCGACGGCGGGGCGCCGCCGGTGCTGCGGTTGCCGGCAAACCACCTGATTGACACGGTGCTGCCCGTGCACCCGGCGCTGATCGACCGCGGATCCGCGGCCCGGCAAAAACCCGGAATGCTGGCGGCGTTGCTTGACTCAGGCTCGGCACGGGCCCTCGTGCTCTCCGGCCGGCAGGCCCTGGTCAGCGGGGACGGCCTCGTATTCCTGGACGCGGTCGAGCTCACCGAGCACCTGGCAAACGGCCCCTACGCCCCGGAGCACGTGATCTACTTGGGGTCTGCCCTGCCGGGTTCCGGTCTCGACGCCGGCACCGAGATCGTCCTCTTCGTCCTGCCTGTCCAGTTTGAAGTCCGGGCAGAGGAGTTCGAACCCCACGTCGCCGGCATCCCCGCCGATGCCCAGTGGGCAGGGTTCCGCGATGTCGCCGCACGGCTGAACGCCACGGACACGGCCCTGTTCATCGAAGCCAGCGCCATCGCCAACTGGCACGCCACCCACACGCATTGCCCGCGCTGCGGCACGCCCACGCAGGTGGAGGCCGGCGGCTGGGTCCGCCGCTGTCCGGCCGATAACTCCGAGCACTTTCCCCGGACGGACCCGGCCATCATCGTGACCGTGGTGGGACCTGACGGGCGGATCCTGCTTGGCGGCGGCGGCCCGCTGGACGCCCGGAACTATTCGACGCTCGCCGGCTTCGTCGAGCCGGGCGAGTCGCTTGAACAGGCGGTGCAGCGGGAGATCGGCGAGGAAGTCGGGGTCCGGGTCACCGCCTCCCAGTACCTGGGCTCGCAGTCCTGGCCGTTCCCCGCCTCCCTGATGCTCGGCTTCACGGCCACCACGGCCGACACCGAAGCCCGGCCCGACGGCGTCGAGGTCACCAGGGCGCGCTGGTTCAGCCGGAATGAGCTGCAGGAGGCCGTCCTCAGCGGCGAGATCGTCATTTCCACCCGGCTCTCGATCGCCCGGTCCCTCATCGAACACTGGTACGGCGGCGTCATTCAGGACGCTGCCGGCACCGCCTGACGCGGCCTGACCCATCCGCAGGACAACCACTACTGACTGAGCAGCAAAAGTGACCACAGAGAAAATGAACTTCAGCACCATCTTCGGCGACGGGTCCGCCATATCTGGAGATGGTGTGTCCGGTGGCGCGATGGCCGGGCCCATCTCCGACGGCGGTCCGGCACCGGACACGCGCTCGCTGGAGGAACGCATCCTCGGCGGCCTCGACGCCGAGCAGCGGGAGGTCGCCAGCACCTTGCAGGGGCCAATGTGCGTGCTGGCCGGCGCCGGAACGGGCAAGACCCGCGCCATCACGCACCGGATCGCCTATGGCGTGCACTCGGGCGTGTACAGTCCGCAACGGCTCCTGGCCGTCACGTTCACCGCCCGCGCCGCCGCGGAGATGCGCAGCCGGCTCCGGGACCTGGGCGCCGGCAACGTCCAGGCGCGCACTTTCCACGCGGCCGCCCTGCGCCAGTTGCAGTACTTCTGGCCGCAGGCGGTCGGCGGCACGCTGCCCAACCTGCTGGACCACAAAGCCCAGATGATCGCCGAGGCCGCCCGGCGGCTCCGGCTCAGCACGGACCGCGCCTCCATCCGCGACCTCGCCTCCGAAATCGAGTGGGCCAAGGTCTCCATGCTGACCCCGGCGAACTATCTGGAAAACGCCCTGGGCCGTGGCACTCCCGGCGGCTTTGACCTGACCGCCGTCGCGCGGGTCTTCCAGTCCTACGAGGACGTCAAGACCGACCGCAACGTCATCGACTTCGAGGACGTTCTGCTGATCACCGTGGGCATCCTGCAGGAAGATCCGAAGGTGGCGGCTACCGTCCGGGAGCAGTACCGGCACTTCGTCGTCGACGAGTATCAGGACGTTTCGCCCCTGCAGCAGCGGCTCCTGGAGCTGTGGCTAGGCGGCCGCGACGACCTCTGCGTCGTGGGCGATGCCAGCCAGACCATCTACTCCTTCACCGGCGCCTCCCCGAGGCACCTGCTCGGGTTCAAGGCCATGTACCCCGAGGCCCACGTGGTCAAGCTGATCCGGGACTACCGTTCCACGCCGCAGGTCGTCCGGCTCGCCAACGACCTCCTCGCGGGCCGGCGCAGCGGCGGCCCCGCGGCCGACGCCGCCTGGGCGACGCCCCTGCAGCTCATCGCGCAGCGCCCGGCCGGTCCGGCGCCCCAGTTCACCGAATGCTCCGACGACGAGGCCGAGGCCGCCACGGTCGCCGCCCGGATCCGGGAACTGCTCGACGCCGGCACCCCGGCCAGTCAGGTCGCCGTGCTCTTCCGCACCAACGGACAGTCTGAAGCCTACGAGCAGGCCCTGGCCTCGGCCGGGATCGGTTACCAGCTGCGCGGCGGCGAGCGGTTCTTTGCACGGAAGGAAGTCCGGGACGCGATCCTGCAGCTGCGGGCCGCCACCCGCGCCGTGGCCGAAACCGCCACGCCTGAGCCCCTCGGACAACTGGTCCGCGACATTGTTGCCTCGCTCGGCTACACCGACGCGGCACCGCACAACGGCGGCGCACTCCGGGAACGCTGGGAATCGCTGGCCGCCCTCGTTGCCCTTGCCGACGAGCTCGTGATCAGCCGGGGACCGCAGTTCACGCTCGCGGACTTCGTCAACGAACTTCAGGAACGGTCCCTGGCGCAGCACGCGCCCACCGTCCAGGGCGTCACCCTCGCATCGCTGCACGCCGCCAAGGGACTGGAATGGGACGCAGTGTTCCTTGTGGGCCTCAGCGAGGGACTCATGCCGATCTCCTTCGCGGACACCCCGGGAGCGGTGGATGAGGAGCGCCGGCTCCTCTACGTCGGCATCACCCGCGCCCGGGAATACCTCTCCCTGTCCTGGTCGACAGCCCGGACACCGGGCGGGCGGGCCAACCGCAAGCCCTCACGCTTCCTGGACGGTCTGCGCCCCGATTCCGTGGCCAGCTCCCACCTCAGGGGCAAGGGCGCGGCCCCACGCCGCAAGGCGGCCGTCCCGGCATCGTGCCGGGTCTGCGGCAGCATGCTCTCCAGCGGCGCGGAACGCAAGGTGGGGCGGTGCAACCAGTGCCCGCCCAGCTACGAGGAACAGACGTTCGACGCGCTGAGGCAATGGCGGAAGGACACCGCGCTGGAGGCCGACGTCCCGGCGTTCGTGGTGTTCACCGACGCCACATTGACCGCCATCGCCGAGGCCCGCCCGGAATCGCTGGAGCAGTTGGCCAAACTCGCCGGGGTGGGCCCCTCCAAACTGGAAAAGTACGGCGAGGCCGTGCTGACGGTCCTGGCCGAGAATTCGGGGCACTGATGGTCGCCCCAAACAACAACAGCGACAAGAACAGCGCCCGGAGCGCCGGAGGCCGCCGCCCGGGCGGGGCAGCCGGTGCGGTTCCGGCGGTAACGCCGCTGACCACGGCCGACGGCGCCCCCGTGGTGGTGCGGCGGTCCGCCCGCCGACGCCGGACAGTCGCCGCGTTCTGGGAAGATGGCACCGCCGTGGTCGCCATTCCCGCTTCCTTCAGCAGGGCCCAGGAACGCGAATGGGTGCACCGCATGCTGGAAAAACTGCGGCTCCAGGGGGCCCGCGGCCCGCGCGGGTCCGGCCGGCGGCGGCCGCGCAGCGACGCCGATCTGGCAGCCCACGCCGCCGTCCTGTCAGCGAAGTACCTCGGCGGCCGGTCCGCGCCGTCCTCGGTCCGCTGGGTCACCAACCAGAACTCACGCTGGGGTTCGGCCACACCGTCCGAAGGAACCATCAGGCTCTCGACGAAACTCCAGCCTATGCCGCAGTGGGTGATCGACTACGTGCTGCTCCACGAGCTCGCCCACCTCTTGGTGGCCGGCCACGACGCCGCTTTCTGGCGGCTGCTGGCAGCGTATCCGGAGACCGAGCGTGCCAAGGCGTTCCTGGAGGGGGTCTCCTTCGCGACATCCCGGGGCCTCGGACCCGGCGGCGGATACGACGAAGCCGCGGACGGAACCGAAATCCCGGCCGGGGCCAACTAGCGTTCCAGCCTACGCCCGGGGGCTACCGCCGTCTTGCGTCCCGCCGTCCCCGCGGTCGTCGTCGTCGGCCGCAGGCGGTTCCTGACCGGACCCGCCGGACTCCGCAGCGCTTTCGGTCTCGGGACTTTCGGTCGCAGCACTTTCGGTCTCGGGGCTTTCGGTGTTGAGGCCTTCGGCGTCACCGGAATCGCTGTCATCGGAACCGGTGCCCGTCGCATCGGTCTCAGCAGGCTCGTCGAAGCCTCCGCTCAGCAGCTTCTGCAGTGCGTCATCGACCTCGCTGTCGCTGGCTTCGGCCAGCTTCCGGCGTTCGCTGAAGCCCTGCGGATCGTCCAGGTCCTCGGCGGTGGGGAGCAGATCGGGATGCTTCCACACGGCGTCGCGGCCCTCGACCCCGCGCTCGACCTTCAGCGACGCCCAGAGTGTGGCGGCCTCACGGAGCCGGCGCGGCCGCAGTTCGAGTCCCACGAGGGACGAGAACGCGTGCTCCGCGGGGCCTCCGGTCGCCCGGCGACGCCGGACCGTCTCACGCAATGCGGCGGCGGAGGGCAGCAGCTTCTCGGTCGCGCCCCAGGTGAGTTCATCCACCCAGCCTTCCACCAAAGCGAGGGCCGTCTCGAGTTTTTCGAGCGCCTGCTCCTGGGCGGGCGTGCGCTGCGGCATGAAGACGCCCTGGGAGAGGGCCTCCTGGATGCCTTCGGGGTTGCTGGGATCAATTTCCCGTGCGAGCTCTTCGATCTTGGAAGTGTCGATGTGGATGCCGCGCGCGTAATCCTCGATCGCGCTGAGGAGGTGGCCCCGCAGCCAAGGGACCTGGACGAACAGGCGGGCGTGGGCCGCCTCGCGCACGGCGAGGAACAGGCGGATGTCATTCTCCGGCAGGCTCAGGCCCTCACCGAACTTCGCCACGTTCGCCGGCAGGAGCGCCATTTCCAGGTCTGCCAGGGGCACACCGATGTCCGTCGAGCTGACCACTTCGCCGGACAGGGCACCGATCGCCTGGCCCAGCTGCATGCCGAAGATCGCCCCGCCCATGTTCTGGATCATTGAGGAGGCACCGCCCATCATGGACTTCATTTCCTCGGGCATCTGCTCGGTCATCGCGGCGGAGAGGGCATTGGCGATGCTGTTGGCCACGGGCTCGGTCAGCCGCTTCCAGGTCCCCAGGGTCTCCTCGACCCATTCGGCCCGGGACCACGCCCGGCCGATCAGTCCGGTGGCCGGAAGCCCGGTGACCTGGTCGAGCCAGAGCTCGGCCAGCCGCAGGGCCTCATCGACCTCACGGGACTGGTGGGAAGTGACCGACGGGTCGGATCCGCTGGCGGCCACGCGCCGGGCGTTCTCATGCGCCAGCTGCCAATTGACGGGCCCCTCCGACGGAGCGCTCATCATCGCCTGCACCTGCGAGAACATCTGCGCCAGGAGGTTTGGATCGTCCGGGAGGCCCGCGGCCTTGGCGAGTTCAGCGGGGTCAATGTTGCCCATGCCCTGACCGCCCATCAGGTTCTTGAGCATTTCTGCCAAAGGATCCTTGGGTTCCTCGTCGCCATTGGACGGATTGAGTGGGTTGGAAGTCATGGTCCCGCCGATCGTCGGTGTGGCTGCTATTCAACTTCACGGTACCCCTCGGCAAGAGCGGCTGTCTGCCGAAACAGCGCCACGTTCGCTGTAGGCAAAGAGCGGTCAAGGCCGCCAAGCGCGTAGTCTTGGAAGTTGGAATACGGAGAGGTCGTTCAATGACAATCACCCAAGGTGAGCAGCCCGCCAGCGACCCGGCGGCCGGCCCGGTCCGGGGGAGAAGAGCGCGTCCGGCAGGCGCGAGCGGCCCGCGGAAACTTGCGAACCGGTCATCGGCGATGCTCGTCTCCGGCCTGCTGGCCCTGGCCTTGGGTATCACTGCCGTGAGCCTGCCGGTGCCCTACGTGGTCGAGGCTCCCGGACCCATCTTCAATACCATCGGCGAGGACAACGGCAAGCCGGTCATCAGCGTTACCGGCCACAAGACCTTTCCCGCCAAGGGCAATCTCGACCTCACCACCGTCTACGTCGACGGCGGCCCCAACGGCCCCGTCAGCGTCTTCGAGGCATTTTCCGCCTGGCTTAACGGGAGCAAGGCCGTTTACCCGCAGGAACTGCTGTTCCCCGCCGGTGTGACGAAGGAGCAGTCCCAGCAGGAAAGCGCCACCGCGATGACCACCTCCCAGGAAAACGCGGTAGCCGCGGCGCTGAAGGAAATGAATATCCCGTTCGAGCAGAAAATGGAGATCGCCGGCCTCCCGGATGACTCCGCTTCGAAGGGCGTCCTGCAGACGGGGGACGTTCTGGTCTCCATCAATGACAAGCCCATCACGGCCCTCGGCGTCGTCCAGGCGGAACTGGCCGCCGGCAACGGCAAACCGGCCAAGGTCTCCGTGAAACGGGCAGGCAGCGCGGTCAATGCAACCATCACCCCGGCCAAGAGCAGCACGGGCCGCTACGTTCTCGGTGTCCTGCTGCAGTACAAGTTCACCTTCCCCTTCGACGTCAAGATCTCCCTCGACCAGGTCGGCGGGCCCAGCGCCGGAATGATGTTCGCCCTGGGCATCCTGGATACCCTCACACCCGGTGACCTGACCGGCGGCAAACACATCGCGGGAACCGGAACCATCGCCCCGGACGGCGCCGTGGGACCGATCGGCGGAATTGCCCAGAAAATGCAGGGCGCGAGGTCTGGCGGCGCCACCTTGTTCCTGGCGCCTGCGGCGAACTGTGACGACGTCGTTGGTCATGTTCCGGACGGACTGCAGGTCGTCCGGGTGGAAAACCTCGCCGAGGCGCGCAAGGCGGTTGAACTCGCGGCGTCAGGCGGCGACATATCCGGCCTTCCTGTCTGCACGAGCAACTAGACTGACCGCGGAACTAAGCACCCGCCCCGCTCGTGGCACTAATGAGCGACACACAACTACAAACCAGCAGTAGACGACCAGCTATGAGGTACCGAGTTTGTCCCGTCCCGCCAGCACAGTCCCGCCAGGAAGACCCAAGACACGACGCGGCGCCCTGACGCCGACGTTGATCATCGTGGCCCTGATCGTGATCGGATTCATCTTCTTCGCCAACGTCTGGACGGATGTCCTCTGGTACCAGCAGCTGGGCTTCTTCGAAGTGTTCCTGACCGAGAACCTGGCCAGGATGCTGACCTTCCTGGCCGGCTTTGCCGTCATGTTTCTTGCGGTCTTCTACGCCATCCGGATTGCCTACCATGCACGGCCGGTCTACGCCCCCGATTCGGACGTGCGGGACAACCTGAACCGCTACCAGGCCCAGCTTGAACCCGTCCGGCGCGTCGTCATGATCGGGATTCCCATCCTTTTCGGCCTGTTCGCCGGAAGCGCCGCCGCCAGCCAGTGGCAGAAAGTCCTGCTGTTCTTCAACCAGGAAGCCTTCGGCCAGAACGATCCGCAGTTCGGCCTGGACATCAGCTTTTACCTGATGACCCTACCCTTCCTTGGCTTTGTCACCGGGTTCCTCATCAGCGTCACCATAGTCGCCGGCCTCGCGGGGATCCTCACCCACTACCTCTACGGCAGCATCCGGATCATGGAACGCGGGATCTTCACCAGCCGGGCCGCGCAGATCCACCTGGCCGTCACGGGCGCTGCCTTCCTGCTGCTGCTCGGCATCAACTTCTGGCTGGACCGCTATTCCACGGTACAGAGCAACGGCGGACGCTGGGCCGGTGCGCTGTACACGGACGTGAACGCCGTCATCCCGACCAAGGCAATTCTGGCCGTGGCCGCGGTCATCGTCGCCGTGCTGTTCATCGTCGCTGCCGTGATCGGCAAGTGGCGGCTTCCGGTGATCGGCACCGCCATGCTGGTCATCACGGCCATCCTCGCCGGCGGGGTCTACCCCTGGGTCATCCAGCAGTTCCAGGTCCGGCCCTCGGAACAGACCCTGGAAAACGAGTACATCAAGCGGAACATCGCCATGACCCGGGCGGCCTATGGGCTGGATAAGGTCCAGGAAAAACGGTACAACGCCACCACCAACGCAACCACCGGGGCGCTGGCCCCAGATGCGCAGACCACCGCCAACATCCGCTTGCTGGACCCGAACCTGATCTCCGACGCGTTTTCGCAGCTTGAGCAGTACCGGCCCTACTACCAGTTCCCCAAAGCCCTGAACGTGGACCGTTACCAGATTGACGGCAAAACCCAGGACACGGTCATCGCGGTCCGTGAACTGAACCCGGACGGACTCGCGACGAACCAGCAGTCCTGGCTGAACCGGCACGTGGTCTACACCCACGGATACGGCGTGGTCGCGGCCAAGGGCAACAAGTTCACCGTGGACGGCAAGCCGGACTTCCTGCAGGCCGGTATCCCCTCCACCGGGGCGCTCGGCAACGACACGACCTACCAGCCGCGCGTTTACTTCGGCGAGAACTCGCCTGACTACTCGATCGTCGGCGCCCCGGACGGCGCCCCGCACCGGGAGCAGGACCGGCCCGCGGCGAAGGAAGGGGACGGCGAAACGCAGTACACCTTCACCGGCAACGGCGGCCCGAACGTCGGCAGCTTCTTCAACAAGATCCTCTACGCGATCAAGTTCCAGTCTTCGGACCTGATGCTTTCCGACGGCGTGAACGCCGAGTCGCAGATCCTCTACGACCGCAACCCGCGCGAACGCGTCGAAAAGGTCGCACCGTACCTGACCGTCGACGGCAATGCCTACCCCGCCGTCGTCGACGGCCGGGTGAAGTGGATCGTGGACGGTTACACCACGAGTCCCTACTTCCCGTACTCCCAGCAGGAGCAGCTCTCTGCCGCCACGGCGGACTCGCAGACCGCCGCGAACCGGACGGTGGCCCTGCCGAACAATTCGGTGAACTACATCCGGAACTCGGTGAAGGCCACGGTGGATGCCTATGACGGGTCCGTAACGCTGTACGCGTGGGATGACCAGGACCCCGTGCTGAAGGCCTGGCAGAAGGTCTTCCCCACCACCCTGAAGCCGTACACCGAGATGTCCGGTGCGCTCATGAGCCACGTGCGGTACCCCGAGGACCTGTTCAAGGTCCAGCGCGAACTTCTTGGCCGTTACCACGTCACGAATCCGGACGCCTTCTACACCAACAATGATGCATGGTCCGTTCCGAATGACCCCACCGTCCAGGACGAGGTCAAGCAGCCGCCTTATTACATGTCCCTTAAGATGCCGGACCAGGACAAACCGGCGTTCCAGCTGACCTCGTCGTTCATCCCGCAGGTGGTCAACGGCGCAGCCCGCAACGTGCTCTATGGCTTCCTGGCCGCAGACTCCGACGCCGGGAACAAGAAGGGCGTCAAGGCTGACAGTTACGGCCAGCTCAGGCTCCTGCAGATCCCGCCGGAAACCCAGGTCCCCGGACCCGGCCAGGCGCAGAACAAATTCAACTCGGACCCCACCGTCTCGCAGGCCCTTAACCTGCTGCGCCAGGGTGCGTCGGCAGTGCTCAACGGCAACCTGCTGACGCTGCCGGTCGGCGGCGGCATGGCGTACGTCCAGCCCGTCTACCTGCGGTCCACCGGTGAAACGTCCTATCCGACGCTGCAGCGGGTCCTGGTGGCCTTTGGCGACAAGATCGGATTCGCGCCCACACTGGATGAGGCCCTGAACCAGTTGTTCGGCGGCAATTCCGGAGCCTCGGCGGGGGACAAGGCGAACAAGGGACAAACGCCTGCCGTGCCCACGGCCCCAGGGGGCGCCACGCCGCCCGGGGGCACCGACGCGAAGGCGGAGCTGAAGGCCGCTCTGGACGAGGCCAACGCCGCCATCAAGGCCGGCCAGGACGCCCTCGCCAAGGGCGACTTTGCGACCTACGGCGACCAGCAGAAGAAGCTCGCGGCGGCCTTGCAGAAGGCGCTCCAGGCCGAAGCGAAGCTGGAGACCCAGAGCGCCCCGGCACCGTCGGGCACTGCCGCGCCGACGCCGTCGCCCACCCCCTCAGCGACCGCCGGCAGCTGATGCGGCTCTAGGGCAAAGCGCTGGGACAACGCGCGGTCCTCCTGGTGGCCACAGGCCGGGTTTGCCCTCCATGGAGCGGCAAGCCCGGCCTTTGGCTTCTCTGTTGACCTCCGGCCGGGTTGCGGGAGCGTCCGACGGGAGATGCACATCACGTCACGCCGATTTGGCCCCATGTTCACCGCCGGGTAGAGTAGTTAGTGCGACGCGGGGTGGAGCAGTTCGGTAGCTCGCTGGGCTCATAACCCAGAGGTCACAGGTTCAAATCCTGTCCCCGCAACTGGAGAAGAAAGTCCGGAACACTGGAAACGGTGTTCCGGACTTTCTGCGTTAAGCGCCAGGAAGCGGCTGTGGTCATGGCGGCCCCGAAAGTAGGGTATTGTTGTTCGAGCGACGCGGGGTGGAGCAGTTCGGTAGCTCGCTGGGCTCATAACCCAGAGGTCACAGGTTCAAATCCTGTCCCCGCAACCAGAAAGCATTAACAGGAAAGGCCCGGATCCAAGGATCCGGGCCTTTCCTGTCCTCAGCCGTCCTTGAGCCGCTGGTAGGTCACGAGCGCACGCGCCCGGGACTCGGCCAGGTCCACGATGGGTGCCGGGTAGCCCGGGGCAGCGCCGTCGGCCTTCCAAGGCTCGTGGACGGCCTTGCCCTCCAGCGCGGCGAGCTCGGAAACGTACGCGCGCAGGTAACCTCCGGCGGCGTCGAACTTTTTGCTCTGCGTGACCGGGTTGAAGATCCGAAAATACGGTGAAGCGTCTGCCCCTGACCCAGCCACCCACTGCCAGTTGGCCGGGTTGCTTGCGGCATCAGCATCCACCAGGGTGTCCCAAAACCACGCCTCGCCGATCCGCCAGTCCGCCAGCAGGTTCTTCACCAGGAACGATGCCGCCGCCATCCGCACCCGGTTGTGCATCCAGCCGGTCTGCCAGAGCTGGCGCATGCCCGCGTCGACCAGCGGGAAGCCCGTGCGGCCCTGCTGCCAGGCCGCCAGCTCGGTTGCCGACGGCATTCGCCACTGGAAGCGGTCGAACTCCGGCCGGTAGTTCCGCGTCGCCAGATCCGGGTTCTCGTAGAGCAGCTGCCAGCAGAATTCGCGCCAGCCGAGTTCAGCACGGAAGATCCCGACGTCGGCCGGCGCCACCGGCCCGTGGTGTTCCCGCAGCGTGTGCCAGATTCGGAACGGGCTGATTTCGCCAAACCGCAGATGGGGCGATAGCCGGCTGGTGCCTTCGACGCCGGGGATGTCGCGTCCGCGGCCGTATTGGGCTGCCGGGCCGTCCACGAAATCGGCCAGGCGGTTATGGGCGCCGGCTTCGCCCGGCGTCCAGGTCCCCGCCAGCCCGCTACTCCAGTCGGGATTGCGGGGGAGCAGACCCCAGCTTTCGAGCGGTTCGCTCGCGGGCGGGGCTCCTCCGGGGGTGAACGCCGGAGTCGGCAGGCGGTCCGGGGCGGCCAATGGCAGGCGCGGCTCGGTGCCGGCGAGGCAGGCCCTCCAGAACGGCGTGAAGACCTTGTAGGGCCCGCCGCCGCCTGTCCGCACAGTCCACGGCTCGAACATGAGGTTGGCCTGGTAGCTGGTGGCGCTGATGCCCTCGGCAGTGGCCCAGTTCTTCAGGCCGGCATCGACGCTGCGCTCGGGCCCGCCGTAGCGGCGGTTCCACAGCAGGGTGCCGGCAGATGTCTCTGCGGCGAGATCCCGGATGATGCTCGCTGCCGGGCCGCGGCGGAGCACGAGCCGCGAGCCCGCGGCTTCCAGCGCGGCTCCGAGCCGGGCCAGGGAGTGGTGCAGCCACCACTTCACGGCACCGCCCAGGGGCCGGATGCCGGGCGATACTTCGTCGAGGACGTAGACGACGGTCAGGGAAGTGCCCAAAGCGGCGGCCTCGGCCAGCGCGGGATTGTCATCCAGCCGGAGGTCGTCGCGGAGCCAGACGAGGGTCGCAGACATGGGTCCACGGTACACGCGCGGCCGGAGGCAGGGGCAACAGTGCACGCCGCAATGCCGGGCACGGCACAACAAAGGCCGGGCTCCGGCGGGTGAGCCTGGAATCAGGCATATCCGCCGGAACCCGGCCGAAACTGGGGGACCCTGGCCTGGAGCGGGGGCGCGCCCGCTGTCCGGAACCGGGGGCCGGTTAGAGCTTGTCGAAGTCGGCTTCGTCGACCGTGGAGTCGGGCGCGGCGGTCCGGTCCCCGGTACCAATGGCCGCGGGGGAGCTACCGGACTTCAGCGCCGCAAGCCGGGCTTCGATCTCGGTCTGTTCGCCCAGGTCTTCCAGCGAATTGAACTGGGCATCCAGGCTTGAGGCAGCGAGTTCCTGCTGGCCGCGGACCTTGGCTTCCTCGCGGCGGATCTTCTCTTCGAAGCGGCCCACCTCGGACGTGGGGTCCATGATGTTGATGCTCTTGAGGGCGTCGTGGACCTGGCTCTGCGCCGCCACGGTCTTGGAACGGGCCACCAGCTCATTGCGCTTGCTGGTCAGTTCGTTCAGCTTGCCCTTCATCTGGTCAAGGCCCTGCTTGAGCTTGTCCACCACCTCGGTCTGGGACGCGATGCTCGGCGCGGAGGCCTTTGCCTCATTCTCAGAGGCGATCTGGCGCTGCAGCGCAACCTTGGCCAGGTTATCGAACTTCTCCGCATCACCGGAGTCGCCCTTGGCCCGGTATTCGTCGGCCTTCCGGGACGCGGCGAGGGCCTTGTTGCCCCAGTCCTGGGCGTTGCGGATGTCCTCGTTGTAGTCGTCCTGGAGCATGCGCAGGTTGCCGATGGTCTGGGCGACGGCGGACTCAGCCTCGGCGATGTTGTTCGAGTAGTCACGGACCATCTGGTCCAGCATCTTCTGCGGATCCTCCGCCTGGTCCAGTATCGAGTTGATGTTGGCCTTCGCCAGCTGCGCCATGCGGCCGAAAATGGACTGCTTAACCATGGTGTTACCTTTCGTCCTGCTCAGTTGTCTCACTGATTCCAGTGAACAGATGATGTATCGCTTCTCCCGCAGCCGGCGCCTGTCAGCCGGCGCGTGGCTTGGAATGTTCCCGGTGCGGCGCCCGCAGGCTAGAAACTGCCCGAGTCGCCGCCGCCGAAGTCACCGCCCCCGCCGAAGTCGCCGCCGCCCCAGCCGCCGCCAGAGTCGCCGCCCCAGCCGCCGCCGGAGTCACCGCCGCCCCAGCCTCCGCCGCCGCCCCAGCCTCCGCCGCCTCCGCCGTGGAGGATCGAGTTGATGAGGATACCGCCGAGGATGGCGCCGCCGAGGCCTCCGCCGCCGCTGCCGCCGAACATCCCGCCGCGGCCGTAACCCTGGTTGGCGTAGCCGTCGAAGTGGTCAACATCGGACTGGGCCAGCTGTGCGGCCTGTGCGGCCAGCGCGTACGCCTGCTGCGCGTACTGCACGGCCGTGACCGGGTCGGTGCGGGAAATGGAGAGCGCGTAGTCCAGGTTCCGCTGGGCTTCCGCCAGGCGCGTGCGGGCCTCGGTACCCACGCCGCCGCGGCGGGCGGTGATGTAGTCCGACGTCGCACTGATCTGCGCCTGGGCCGACATGATGGTCTGCTGCAGCGAAGCCTGGGCGCGGCGTGCCTGCTCCTGTTGGTCGCGGATTCCGCCCAGCGACTGGTCCAGTGTCTGGTGCGCCGTCGTGACCCGTTCCAGGGTGGCGATGGGATCGATCTTGCCGCCCTGGATCTCCGCCTTGACCTGCGCCAGCGCCGCTTCCACGGCGGCCACCGGGCCGGAAAGTTCGGGATGGGCGCCGGACTGGAGTATCGCCTTCGCCTGGGCCAGGTCCTGGGCGGTGTCTGCGACGGCTGATTCCAGGCCGCTGCGCGCCTCGTCGAGGCTGCCGGCCACCTTGGTGATCGCGCCGATCAGCACGTTCGTCTGGTGCAGGCTTTCCTCCGCGGCCCGCACGGCCACCGCGGCCAGGCTGTTCTCGCCCGCGGCGAGCTTTTCCTTTGCCGCTGCGGAGGCGTTCTGCACGAAGTCGAGGCGTTCCTTCGCCTGCTTGATGTTGTCCGCCACCGGGACCAGCGCGCTCTCGGCGTACTTGGCGCGCAACTCCGTCAGCGAGCGTTCGGCGCTGGCAATCTTGGCCTCGGCGTCGGCGGCTCCGGTACCGACGGCGGCCAGGGCCTGCGGCGCGTTCTTCTCCAGCTCCCGAAGCGAATCAAAGTCCGCTTTCTGCTCCTGCAGCGATGCCAGGGCGGCTTCGGAACGGCGGATGATTTCGCCGAGCCAGCTCCGTTGCTGCTCCTCGGTGTCGGGAATGTGGTCGTCGAGCTGCTGCTGCAGCTTGAACGACTCCGTCATGTGGCCCTTGGCCTCCTGCAGCGCCTTGGTGAAATTGCCGACCGCCGAGTCGCCATACTGGGCCTGGGCGAATCCCAGTTCCTGCTCGCTGGACTTGATGGCGTCGTCGGCCTCGATCAGCAACGAATCGCTCTTCCGGCGCAGCTCCGTCACGCTGAGCCCCGCCAGCGGGTCCGCCGGCCCGGCTGCAGTCCCGGAGGAAGCCCCTGCGCCCTGGGCAGCCTTCTTCCGGCGGTTGCGGAGATACAGATAGGCTCCGGCCCCGCCCGCGGCCACGACGCCCACCCCCACAAGGACGGCGCTGCCCGCTCCGGCGCCGGACGGGACCGACCCGCTGCCGCCGCCCGCCGCGTCACCCACGGCGGCGGCCGTGTCGATCGCCGCCTGCGCAAAGTCGCGCTTTCCGCCGGCAAGGTTTGGAACGATCGCGTTCTGCGCGATGTTGCTCGTCTTCGGATAGATGGCGCTGGCGGAGCTGGGGGAGAAGTAGTAATGGCCGTCGTCGGACATCGTGAGGATGACGTCGGCCTTGCCCATGCCCTTGTTCGTGGCGACGGCCTGGGCCCAGCCCTTGGGATCCGTGGGATTCTCAAAGGTTTTGGCCGTGACGACGTACAGGTTGTACTTGTGGTCCTTCAACAACGTCTGGATCGCGTCCTGGACTTCGCCCTTGCGGCTGCCAAGCAGGTTCCCGCTGTCCACGATGTTCTGCCCGGAGGGGATGGTCACCGGATCTTCGGCCATGGCCGGAGCGGCGGGAAGCGCCAGCAATCCGGCCACGCCAAGGACGGCGAGGAAACGATTGAACTTTGACCGCATGTGCAACCCTTCAGCACTTCTGCGACCGGTTCGGTCGAACCAGTCGTTCCAGAATGCAGCAGCGCCCCCACGCAGATGTAAAGCCGCAGGTCGCTGTGGCAATTCCATTTGATTCTATGGTGCACCCAAATGGCAGTCCACCTACGGGAATATGCCACCAGCGAAACGCGCTTAAGCAGGGGAAAACACGTGCCGGAGCCGGCCGTCCGTCCGTTCAGGAACCTCCCAGCAAATGTCCGCTCTAGTATCAGTCAGGGCGTCCATAGTTAATAGGCAGAAGAGGATGAAAGGAAGTCTCATGACTGAGAACCCAGTGCCGGGTGCATCACCGAAGCCGACACCCCAGAATCAGGATTCGGCGGGAGCGCAAGATGGCGTCCCGGCGGAGCCGCACGTCTCAGCGCAGACGCATGATTCGGCGCAGCCGGAGGCGACCCCTGGTTCTCCTGCGCCCGTCAACCCCACTCTTCGGCTGGACCACGCCGAAGACGGCGCGCCGCGTCCGGTCTATCCGCAGCATCAGCCCGCCCAGCCCTCCCAGCCCGGCCAGTCGCAGCCCGGCCAGTCCCAGTACGGACAGTTCCAGTACGGCCAGGCCCCCTACGGTGCCGCACATTCCGGCGGCCAGTCGCCGTCGGGTCCGTCCTACGCTTCCAGCTCCTTCTTTGCCAACAACCCTGCCAACGCCCCCAAGCGCAAGGCGGCGTTCGGCGTCCCGACCCTCGTGGCCAGCATGGTGGCGGCGGGACTGATCGGCGGCGGCGTGGTCGCCGGAAGCAACGCCCTGCTCGTGGACCGCCCCAGCGCAGCCTCGACGAGCAGCACCACCCAGGCCGGACCCGTGATCGTCAACGACAGGGAAGAGGTTAACGCCATCTCCGCGGCCGCCCTCAAGGCGTCGCCGAGCGTTGTTACCATCAAGGCCACCAGCGGCAGCGACGGCGGCACGGGCAGCGGCATCATCCTCGATACCGACGGACATGTCCTCACCAACACCCACGTGGTGACGCTCGACGGCAAGACCGCGAACGCTGCGATGGAGGTCCGGACGAGCGACGGTAAGGTGTTCTCCGCGAAGATTGTCGGCACCGATCCGCTTTCCGACCTCGCCGTCATCAAGATCGACAATCCCTCTGGGCTGGTCCCCGCAACCCTGGGTGACTCGAGCAAGCTCAACGTCGGCGACACCGCCGTCGCCATCGGCTCGCCGCTCGGACTCACCGGCACGGTCACCGACGGCATCGTCTCCACCCTGAACCGCACCATCAGCGTGGCGTCCTCGGCCGCGCCGAAGAACGGCCAGGACAACTCGCAGGGCGGTGGCCAGGGCTTCCAGTTCGCGCCCCCCGGCGGCGGCCAGGCCCAGAGCACGGCGGACCAGGGATCCATCTCCATCAACGTCATCCAGACTGACGCGGCCATCAACCCGGGCAACTCCGGCGGCGCGCTGGTCAACACCAAGGGCGAGATCATCGGCGTCAACGTCGCCATCGCCTCCGCCGGCGGAGACTCGGCCACCGGCAGCAGCAGCGGCAACATCGGCGTGGGCTTCAGCATCCCGATCAACAACGCCAAACGGGTGGCCCAGGAGATCATCAGCAGCGGCAAGGCCACCCACGCGCAGTTCGGCGTCAGCGTCAAGCCCAAGGCCGCAGGCTCGTCAACCTCAGGATTCTCGGTGGGCGCCGAGGTCGCAACTGTCGAGTCCGGTTCCGCCGCGGACAAAGCCGGCATCAAGGTCGGCGACGTCGTGACGAAGTTCCAGGATCTGGCGATCAGCGATCCCAACCAGTTGACCGCCGCGGTCCGCGAACAGGCCGCGGGGTCCACGGTCAAGGTCACGGTCCTCCGCGGCGGCCAGCCGAAGGAAGTTGATGTAACCCTCGGCGCTGCCGCCGAACAGTAGAGGGAACCGTAGCAAGGCCGGGCAGCACCAACGGGTGCGGCCCGGCCTTAGCCGTGCCCGGGACAGGGCATGGACACAGGCGTTAACCAAGGCCGCGGCCTCCGGCGGCTATATGGTTAGCTAGGAACAGCCCGGCTACGGTCGTTCCGTGGCCATGACCCCGCCAGGGGCGGCTATCCACCCGCATGGAAGGCTGCTGTAGACACAGTGGAAGAGACTCTGAAAATCATTGTGCTGGTCAAGCACGTCCCTGATGCGCAGTTCGACCGCCATCTCACCGGTGAGGGCAACACCACGGACCGCTCCGAAAGCATCCTGTCCGAACTCGATGAATACGCCCTGGAAGCGGCGCTGCAACTGATCGAAGCCCGCGGCGGAGAAGCGGCCGGCAACCAGGTCATTGCCCTGAGCATGGGCCCGGCCGGGGCAGTCAACGCGGTCAAGAAATCCCTGCAGATCGGCGCCACGGAAGGCGTGCACCTCAGCGACGACGCCTTGGCCGGTTCGGACGCCGCAGCAACGTCCCTGGCACTGGCCGCGGCGATCAGGCACGTCGGCGCGGAGACCCCCGCGGACCTGGTCCTCACCGGCATGGCCTCCACGGACGGTGAGACCTCCCTGGTCCCGGCACAGCTCGCCGAGCGGCTGGGACTTCCGCAGGTGACGTTCGCGGCGTCGCTGGAGCTCGACGGCGGCAAGCTCACCGCCCGCCGCGACGGCGACTCCCACTCCGACACCATCGAGGCCCGGCTGCCGGCCGTCGTCTCGGTCACCGACCAGATCAACGAGCCCCGGTACCCCAACTTCAAGGGCATCATGGCGGCCAAGAAGAAGACCATCACCACGTTGTCCCTTGCCGATATCGGCGTGGACGCGTCGCAGGTGGGCAGGGCCGGTTCCTGGACCGCCGTCGAAACCGCGGAGGCCCGCCCGCCGCGCACGGCCGGCACCATCATCACCGACGAAGGCGACGCCGGCATCCAGCTGGTCGAGTTCCTGGCCGCCCAGAAGCTGCTCTAAGGGGATTATCCGAACATGCCAAAAGTACTTGTTTTCATCGACAACCCCGGCCAGGCGCTGAAAAAGTCCAGCCTGGAGCTGCTGACCATCGCCCGGTCCCTCGGGGAACCGGCCGTTGCCTTCAACGGCGAGCTGCAGGACGGCGTCGCCCGCTCCCTGGGCGAATACGGCGCGCAGGCACTCTACCGCCCTTCGGCCGGCGACCTCGACGACTACCTCGTGGGCCCCAAGGCGTCCTATCTGGCAGCCGCGGTGCAGACCTCCGGCGCCACCGTTGTCCTCGCCGAGAACTCCGCCGAGGGCAAGGAAATCGCCGCCCGGCTCGGGATCAAGCTTGGCGCGGGCGTCATCACCGACGTCGTAGCCGTGGACCCGGACGGAACGGCCCACAAGTCCGTCCTCGCCGGCTCGTACACCAGCACGTCGAAGGCCACCACGCCGGTGGCCGTGCTCACCGTCAAGCCCAACAGCATCACACCCGAACCGGCCGTTACCGGCACCGCCCCGGCAACCACGACGGTCAACGTCCCGGAGACAGCCACCGCAGCCTCGGCCCGCATCACGGCCCGCAACGAGAAGCCGGCCAGCGGGCGGCCCGACCTGGCTGAGGCGAGGATCGTCGTAGCCGGCGGCCGCGGCGTGGACGGGAACTTCGGCCCGCTCGAGGAACTCGCCGACACCCTGGGAGCCGCTCTGGGCGCCTCGCGGGCGGCCACCGACGCCGGCTGGATCGGCCACGACGCCCAGATCGGCCAGACCGGCAAAACGGTCTCGCCCCAGCTCTACATCTCCGCCGGAATCTCCGGCGCCATCCAGCAAAAGGCCGGCATGCAGACGGCCAAGGTCATCGTTGCGGTGAACAAGGACGCCGAGTCGCCGGTTTTCGAGATCGCGGATTTCGGCATCGTCGGCGACCTCTTCAAGGTGCTGCCGCAGGCCACTGAAGAGATCAAGAAACGCAGAGGCTGACCGCGTGAGCACCGACGCCCCCATGGCGCAAAGCCCGTTCGATCCGGAAACGTCCCGGATCGAACGGGTGCTTTGTTTCACCGCCCACCCCGACGACATCGACTTCGGCGCCGCCGGCACCATCGCGGCCTGGACCCGCGCCGGGGTGCAGGTCAGCTACTGCATCATGACCGACGGCGACGCCGGCGGCTTCGATCCCGCGCAGCGCGAGGAGATCGTGCGGCTGCGCACTGCCGAGCAGCAGCGCGCCGCCGCGCTCGTCGGCGTGACCGACATCCACTATCTGCACCAGCGCGACGGGTACCTGGAACCCTCGCATGAGGTGATGCGCGACGTGGTCCGGCTGATCCGGCAACTGCGGCCCGACGTCGTGCTGTCCATGCATCCGGAACGAAACTGGAACCGGATCCAGAAGAGCCATCCGGACCACCTCGCGGTGGGGGAGGCGGTGACGCGCGCGGTGTATCCGGCGCTGGAGAACCCCTTTGCCTACCCGGAACTCGCCGCGGCCGGACTCGCCGCTTACAAGCTGCCGTGGCTCTGGCTCTTCGCCGGACCCGAGGAACGCGAGAACCACTTCGTGGACGTGACGGACCACGTCGGGAGCAAGCTCGCCGCCATCCACATCCACACCAGCCAGCATCCCGACGTGGCGGCCATGGACCGCACCGTCCGCGGACTCATGCTGGAGGTCGGGGCACGCGCCGGCCTGCCACCCGGACGCAGTGCCGAAGCCTTTCATGTCGTAACTGTGAACGGGGCGGGCACCATCGCGGGGTTCTGATGTTGCCCTGATGTAACCCGTGTCATATGCTGGAATCTGTTTAAATCATATTTATTTTTATGAAAGGCAGACTTTGATGGCGAAGACTGCGCAGTACCCCGTCCTTGTGGTCATGGGTGTCTCCGGCTCCGGCAAATCGACCGTGGCAGGGCTACTGGCCGGCCGCCTGGGCTGGGACCTTGCCGAAGGCGATGACCTCCACCCCGAGTCCAACGTGGCGAAGATGCACGCGGGCCTGCCGCTGACCGATGAGGACCGGTGGCCCTGGCTTGAGAGCATCGCCGGGTGGATCCGGGCCCACACGGCCGCAGGAACCCCGGGCGTCGTGACCTGTTCGGCACTGAAGAAGCGCTACCGGGACATCCTCCGCGGCGAAGGCGTAGTGTTTGTGTTCCTTGAGGGCAGCAGGGACCGCATCTCCGACAGGCTGGCGTCCCGTCACGGGCACTTCATGCCCCCGGCCCTGCTGGAATCCCAGTTCGAGGCACTCGAAGCGCCCACCGAGGACGAAAACTTCATCAGCCTGTGTGTCTCCGCAACGCCGTTGGAAGAGGCACAGGAAATCATCGATCGACTTAATCTCGACGCCGGCGACGCCAGGCCCTGAGCCGGCGAACCGCAGCGCACCAAGGAAACGTTTTGAAATCTCTGATAGCAACGCAGCTTTCAGCTGCCGCTGAGGCCACCGACGGCGTCAACACCCAGCTGCTGATCGTAGCCGGCCTGGGCATCGCCCTGATCGTGGTGCTGATTGCCAAGTTTAAGTTCCACCCGTTTTTGGCCCTGATACTGGGCTCCGGGTTCGTGGGCCTCGCCGCCGGCGTGGAACCGGCCAAGGTGATCGGCAACTTCGAGGACGGGGTCGGCGGCGTCCTGAAGGAAGTCGGCCTGCTGATCGCCCTCGGCGCCATGCTGGGCAAACTGCTCGCCGATTCCGGCGGCGCCAACAAGGTGGTCGACACCCTGCTGGCCAAAGCCACCGGAAACAAGCTGGTCTGGTCCATCACCCTCGTCGCCGTGATCATCGGCCTGCCGATGTTCTTCGAGATCGGGCTCGTCCTGCTGCTGCCGGTGATCGTCCTGGTCACCCAGCGCTCCAAGATGCCGCTCATGCGCATCGCCATCCCGGCGCTGGCCGGCCTGTCCGTGCTGCACGGACTCGTGCCGCCGCACCCGGGCCCGCTGATCGCGATCAGCGCCGTCAAAGCCGAACTGGGCACCACGCTGGCCCTCGGCATCCTCGTCGCCATCCCCACGGTCATCATCTGCGGACCGCTCTTCTCGCGCCTGGCCGCGCGGTGGGTGCCTGTCGGCGCTCCCGCCGTCGCCGGCGGCGTCGACACCGTGCACGGTGCGGACTTGGAAGGCGTCAAGCGGCCGCCGAGCTTCATTGTCACGCTGATGACCATTCTTTTCCCGGTGGTGCTGATGCTGCTCAGGGCCGTCATGGACATCATCTGGCCCGACCCCAAGACGGCGCCGGCCATCCGGACCTTCTTCGACTTCGTCGGTCAGCCGCTGGTCGCCATGACCCTCGCAGTCCTGCTGGCCATGGTGACCTTCGGCTACACCGTGGGCCTCAACGGCGCCTTGATTACGAAAAAGCTCGGCGCCAGCCTGGGCCCGATCGCGGCGATCCTGCTGATCGTCGGCGCCGGCGGCGGCTTCAAGCAGACGCTGATCGGCGCCGGCGTGGGCGACTCCGTGAAGGCCTGGGCCGAGGGCACCAACATGTCCGTCCTGCTGCTCGGGTACATCGTGGCCGTTGCCCTGCGCCTGGCTACAGGCTCGGCGACCGTCGCCACCGTGACGGCTGCCGGCATCGTGGCACCGCTCGCCAGTTCGCTGTCACCGACCCATGCCGCACTGCTCGCGCTCGCCATCGGTGCCGGCTCGCTGTTCCTCTCGCACGTGAACGACGCCGGTTTCTGGCTCGTCAAGGAGCTGTTCGGACTGACCGTGGGACAGACGTTCAAGACCTGGTCCGTCATGGAGACGCTGATCTCCGTCGTGAGCTTCGGCCTGGTCATGCTGCTCTCGCTCGTCATATAGCGCCCTCAAGGAATCCCGCGCCGTCTGCACCCGCCTTAACGCAGGAAGCCGCCCGGCTTTGTCCCCTTCAACGCAAGGAGGCAAGGCCGGGCGGCTTTCTTGTCGGCGGACAAAGGCGTCCCCGCGGGCCGTGCCGGGACAGTACAGCTAGGCGCCCAGCGGCGCCGCCGCGACCGTCGGCAGCGTCGGCGACGCCGACCCGCCCGTCGGTTCCACCGTGATGCCAAGGGCCGCGGCGGAGTCGATGCCCTTGACCACTGCCGGCTTGGACAGGGCCTCGGCGTCCATGAGGCCCTGGGACACCGGTGCCGAGCCGTCCTTGGGGATCAGCCACATTTGGTAGACCTTGCCCGGGGGCGGCGCCGGGACGCCATTCATCTGGACGACGGCGGCGTCTCTGGACTGGGAGATCGTCACGGTGGCCGTGCCGCCACCCGTGACGTCGACGGTGGCCTGCCGGACGTCGCCGGCCTGCCGGACCTGGGTCAGGGGATCGTTCTGGTTCGCCACGTAGGCGCCGACCCCCACGCCGCCAAGGGCAATGACGGCCGCGGCGGCGACGCCGATAAGCCAGTTCCGTGTGCCGTGCGGGCGGCGGCGTTCTTCCTTGCGCTTGCGCGCCGCGGCGAGCTCGTCGGTGGCTGGCGGCTCGGTGCCTTCGCGGGCGGGTGGGGCCGCTTCCGGTGCGGTTTGCTGACCGGCGCCGGGCGGGGGGACAGCGGCCGGGGCTGCCGCCTGGGCCGGCAGGGAGGACATGATCCGGTCCAACAGCCCGGCGGGAGGCTCTTCCTCGGCGGTAAAGCTCACGGCCAGGGTTTCGCGGGCCTGCCGGACCCGCTCATTGAAGGCGTTCCGGTCCGAAGCGGGTGCAGAGGCCAGGAAGTGCTCGATCGCGGCACGGTCGAGGTCGTCGACGGCGTTGAGCGCGTACACCTCGGCAAGGTCCACGACCCTGCCCGACGCGAGGTCGGCGGCGATGTCTGCCGAGAAGCCGCCGGGGCGGCGGCTGTTCTCAGGTGCGTTCATGTCGGTCACTTTCAGCTCACCCCCAAGCAGGTCTTCAGTCGGATAAGTCCATCGCGGATGCGGGACTTGATGGTGGGCACCGCGGCGTTCAGCCTCTCGGCCACTTCCCGGTACGTGAGGCCGCCGTAGTATGCCAGCCGGACAGACTCCTGCTGTGTTTCGGTCAGCGTCTCCAAGCACCGGACGACGGCTTCGGCCTCGAGCCGGCTGCCGACCTCGTCCGAGACGGCATCGTGGTCGATCTCCTGGCTGCTGGCGCCGTACCTGGCTTCGCGGTCAGTGGCGGACTGCGTGGACCGGACCTTGTCCACGGCGCGGCGGTGGGAGATGGTCATGAGCCAAGCGAGCGGGCTGCCGGCGGCGGCGTTAAAGTTGGCGGCGTTCTGCCAGACCTGCAGGAAGACCTCCTGGGTGGTGTCCTCGCTCAGTTCGGTATCGATCAGGACCCGGCGTGCCATGCCGAAGACCCGCCTCGAAGTCAGGTTGTAGAATTCCGCGAAAGCCGCCTGATCGCCCTGGGCAATTAGCCCGAGCAGACTGCCGAGCCGGCCGTTGATGTCGGCGGAGGTGCCTGCGGGGGCGGCGCTCCCGGGGTTCGGGGCATTCGGATTTTCCATCACTCCCAAGCATAGGGGGCCTCTCCCCGGACGTGGACCACGGAACGCTGCAGGCGGCGTGGGGCCGGCGGCTGCCCCAGGGCAGGCGCGCCTATCCAGATCTGCTGTGCTCACCCGCGGCTCCTCGCTCCTTTCCGTTTTCCGGCTCTGTTGGCTTAGGGCAGCGGCCCCGTGCGCCCGCCTTCAGAAGGGATTCGGCGCAGCCCGGAGGCCGGATGGGCGGAAATTGCGGGTTCTTTAGCCGTTACAGCTTGGCCCCCGCGAACCCGTTCTGCCGCCAGGCTTCATATACGGCAATGGATGCGGCGTTGGCAAGGTTCAGCGACCGCAGGGCCGGCAGCATCGGCAGGCGGACACGGGACGTTATTTGGGGAGCGTGTTTGATCTCCTCCGGCAGCCCGACGGATTCAGGACCGAACAGCAGGACGTCCCCCGCGCGGTAGCTGATGTCCGTATACGTGGTCTCGCCGTCGGAGGTAAAGGCAAACACCCGCTCCGGCTTCAGCGCAGCCCAGGCCGCACTGATGTCCGGGTGGACGGTCACGACGGCGAGGTCGTGGTAATCGAGGCCGGCCCGCTTGAGCTTGGCGTCGGAAAAATCAAAGCCCAGGGGCTCCACCAGGTGAAGTTCGGCGCCCGTGATGGCTGCCAGCCGGATGGCGTTTCCCGTATTGCCGGGAATTTCGGGGGTGTGGAAGAGGATGCGGAACACCATCCCATCCTAGCGAGCCGCCGGCCGCCTAATGCATTCCGCGCAGCAGCCGGGCGAGCACGGGAACGTTGACGGTATTGGGGGCAGGACCTGAACCGAGGAATAGTTTCAGGCCGCGGACCAGGCCGGCGGCGTTGACCACCTCAACCAGTCCGGAGCCCGCTCCGTCCGCGCGGCCCGCACCGGCCGGGCGGCGGTGCCGGTCGATGACGGGTTGGTGCAGATTTCCGTCCGTGCTGTGGACAACAACCCAGCCGGTGACATTGAGCTCGGGAAAGATGTCCTGCATGCGCCGGACAACGTGGGCCAGCTGGGGCGGGGCCACTGAGCGGGCGCCGTGTGTCAACGTGCTGCCGTTCCAGGCATAGGCGCCCGGCGGCAGCAGCATGGACCCGACGATGGCGAGCCGGTACCCGGCAAGGAGTGCGTGGTCGATGTGGCTGTTGTCCGCCGGGGACTGCAACCCGTTGACGAGGCGCGCGGCAGGAATCACGGTGAGGATCTGCCTGCTGATCAGCTGAACGGTGCGCATCTCGCGCTGGATCCGGGCCTCGGCGCCGAAGATCCCGCGCTTGCGGGGCATGCCGTGGACCTGCTGTCGGGCCACGGCGGCGGGAACCAGCGGCACGGCGGCGCCGCCGTCAAACTGTTCGAAAGGCGGCACATAGATGGGCGCGTCCGCGGCGGTGTTCCGCGGCGTGTTCGGGCGGCGCACGTTCGCCGCGGCCCGGCTTCCGGCGGCCGGTGCGTCGAAGTGCGCGCCGTCGTCGGCGGGGGTCGAGTACGGCCCGCCGGTTGAACTGCCGTAGGAGCGGTCATAGTCCGCGCGGCGCCTTGCGTCGATGAGCGTTTCGTAGGCGAGGGTGACGCGCCTAAACGCCGCAGGATCGCCGCCGTGGTCCGGATGGGCCAGCCTGGCGGCCTTGCGGTACGCCACCTTGATTTCCTTCTCCGTCGCCGTCACGGGGATCCTGAGGACCTGGTAATGCGAGCTGCTGCCCTGCGTCAAACAGAAATCCTTTTCGTCGAAAGTGCCGGCGGTGAAATGCCGGACCGTTCGCGGGCGCCCGGCGTGGCCAGTTTAACCGGCTGAAGGAACAACGAGTGCGCGTGCCGGGATGGTTCCCGGCGAAGGGCAGGATTCTGCCGAACATGGGGGCAGGAATGCGCTGCCAGTTCGGCCTGGCGGCGGCGAACTGGCAGCGGTCCGGCGGCGGCCGGGGTGGCGGCCTGCGCGGTCTACGCGGCCTTGTGCGTGGACAGCGGTGCCGGGGACAGCCTGTTGAGGGCCAGGGCGCCTACGAGCAGCCCGAAGTCACGCAGCGCGACATCGTAGAAGCTGCCGAGGACGAGCAGGTTGATGATGATGCCCAACAGCCAGAGGGCAACGATCGCGGATCCGATGCGCGGCCGCACGGCCACCACCACGCCGGCAACGATTTCCACCACGCCAACGATGTACATGATGGTCTGGGCCGGCAGCGGGACCACCGACGTCGCCACGGGTGCGAGGTACATGGTCCAGTCGGTCAGCAGGTTGGTGAACTTGTCCAGGCCGAAAAGGATCGGCGCAATCACAAAGACGGTCCGCAGCAGCATGAAGGCCTGGCGGTGCCGGGCGGCTTCCAGCTGCGGCGCCGGAGTGGAGAGGACTGGGAAAGCTTTCATGAGACGCTCCTGTTCTAAAAATGGATACTCCGATTTTAGAACCGGTCCGGCGAATTAAGCAATGATTGTTGTTTTTAGAGATATCCTTGGGTCATGACCAGACTTGCGTGGAACAGCCGCCTCGCGGCGGTCGCGTCGCTCGGTGATGAGAACCGCCGGAGGCTGTTCGACTTCGTCGCCAGCGCGGCAGACGCCGTCGGCAGGGACGACGCCGCCAGCGTCCTGGGCCTGGCGCGGAGCACGGCCTCGTTCCATCTGGACAGGCTCGTGAAGGACGGCCTGCTGGCCGTGGAGTTCCGCAAGCTCGGCGGCCGGGAGGGCCCGGGTTCGGGCCGGCCGGCCAAGTTGTACCGGACCGCTGTGGACGAGGTGGCCGCATCGGTCCCCGAGCGGAATTACGATCTCGCCGGCGAGCTGCTGGTTTCCGCAATCGAAGCTGCGTCCGCGGACGGCGGCTCGCCCCGCGAGGCCTTGCTTCACGCGGCCCGTGCGAAGGGCCGTTCGGCGGGTGCGGAGGCCGCCTCCGGAACCGGACCGGCCGAGGCCGGCGCGGCCGGGCCGGCGGCCTCCGAAGCCGCCGGCGGCACGGACAGGACGGCCCCCCTCGCGGATTTCCTGGCCGGGCAGGGCTACTGCCCGGCCGACGACGGTGAGGGGGGACTGCTGCTGCTGAACTGCCCCTTCCACCGCCTCGCCGCCGGCCACACGGACGTGGTTTGCGCCATGAACGGGGCCTTCCTCGGCGGGGCCTCCACGGCTTTGGGGATCGACCCGCGGCGGGTGGAAGCGCTCGACATCGAAGCGCTGAGGAAGCAGGGGAGTGCACGGGCCGGACAGTGCTGCGCCCGGATCCTGCCTTCGTAACCCTGACCTGCAGCCGAGGCCGGACTAGCGGCCCGGCCCGGGCGCTGCCCTTAAGGCGACCGGCGCCGCGGGCCTGGGGCGGCCCTTGATGCCCGTCAGCAGCACGCCGCCGATCACCATCAGGCCGCCTGCCATCTGGGCAGGGGTGAGCGGCGTCCCCAATGCGACTGTGATGATCGCCGTGAAGACAACCATCAGGTTCAGGTAGTTCCCCGCGGTCCCCGACGGGGTGGTCTTCAGGGCAAGGTTCCAGAAGAGGAACGCGCCAAGGGACGGGAACAGGGCGATGTAGGCCAGCGACCAGCCCTCGGCCGGCGTGTCAGGAAACTGCACGTGCATGGCGAGCGCGAACGGCGCCAGGGTCACGGTCGCAATCACCACCTGCACGGCAGTGGCGGCAGTGGCCGGGACGTCCAGCCGGCGGCCGATGATCGTATAGAGGCCCCAGACCACGATCGCGCCGATCATCATCAGCTCGCCGGTGTTGATGGACAGGCTGAACACGCGCTGAAGCTCGCCCCTGGTCAGCACGAGCAGCACCCCCAGCAGGCCAAGGCCGATGCCGAGCCAACCCAGCCGCGTGGTCTTCTCGCCGAGCAGGACGATCGCCATCACCACGATGATGGCCGGATTGGCGGCCGTGATCAGGGAAGCGTTCATGGCTGAGGTGTAGCCCAAGGCCCCGTACAACAGCATTGTGTAGGCGCTCATGCCCAGCACGCTCAGGAGCAGGAGCACCGGCCAGCGGCGAAGTACCGCCCGCCAATCGGGCTTCTCGAAGAAGTGGGCCAGGAGCAGCAGCGGTACGGCCGCAAGCGTCCAGCGCCAGAACGTCAGCTCCAGGGGTGTCATGGAGGCGACCGCCGCCTGGCCGACGACGAAGTTTCCGGACCAGAACAGGGTCGCCAGGACAAGGTAGATGGGCGCTTTCACCGCTTGAATCTACACCAGCGGCGGGTCCCTGCCCGCTCCTTTCCCGCGCCCGGCCCGGGGCCGGCGCGGGTAGAATTGCCCTGTGCCTGTCTACCTCGATCACGCCGCCACGACCACCCTCGCCCCGGAGGCCCTGGCCGCCCTGACGCGCGAACTCGCCCGGACCGGCAACCCCTCCTCGCTGCACGGAGCCGGCCGCCGGGCCCGGCGGTCCGTTGAGGACGCCCGTGAGACGTTGGCGGCAGCGGCCGGGGCGCATCCTTCGGAAGTCATCTTCACTTCCGGCGGGACCGAGGCCGACAATCTCGCGGTCAAGGGCCTGTACTGGGCCCGGCGGGCCGCGGATCCGGCCCGCACCCGCATACTGTGCTCCGCCGTCGAACACCATGCCGTGCTGGACACCGTGGAATGGCTCGAGCGGCACGAGGGTGCCGAGGTGAGCTGGCTGCCGGTCGATGCCCACGGAGTGGTCGACCTCGCGGTGCTGGAGGCCGAACTGTCCCGGGATCCGGCATCGATCGCCCTCGTCACCGTCATGTGGGCCAACAACGAAGTCGGCACCATCCAGCCGGTTGCCAGGATCGTTGAACTCGCCCACGCCGCCGGCGTTCCGGTGCATTCGGACGCCGTCCAGGCCTTCGGTTCCGTCCCGGTGGACTTCCGCGGCGCCGGTCTGGATGCCATGTCCATCTCCGGCCACAAGATCGGCGGACCGGTCGGCGTCGGCGCGCTCCTTCTGGGCCGCGGGGTGTTGCTGACCCCAGTCCAGCACGGCGGGGGACAGGAACGCGACGTCCGCTCCGGGACCCTCGACACCGCGTCGATCGCGGCCTTCGCCGCGGCCGCGGAGGCCGTCACGGCAAGGCTCCCTGCGGAGTCCGCGCGGATCAGCGCCCTCCGCGACCGGCTCGTCGACGGCGTCCTGGCTGCCGTGCCTGAGGCGGTGCTGCGCGGCGCGCCCGGCGCCGGGCGGCTGCCCGGAAACGCGCACTTTACCTTCCCGGGCTGCGAGGGCGACTCCCTGCTCTTCCTGCTGGACCTGGCCGGGGTGGAATCCTCCACCGGATCGGCCTGCACAGCAGGGGTGCCGAGGCCCTCCCACGTGCTGCTGGCCATGGGCCTGGACGAGGACGCGGCAAGGGGCGCGCAGCGTTTCTCACTGGGGCATTCCTCGACCGACGCGGACGTGGACACCCTGCTCGCCGCCCTGCCGGGCGCCTACGCGCGGGCACGCCAGGCCGGCATGGCGGGGCACGAATCCAGCATCCAGACCGCCGGAACCGTCGCCCGCCAAGCGTCCGGCAGGAACTGACGGACCCGGGCCGGTCACGGGGTTTTGGGCGGGGAATCGGCGCGGCGATAGAATGGGGCGGCAGGCTTTGTGCTAGAAGCCGGCGACACCCCGAAAGCTAGAGAAAGCCAGTATGCGAGTTCTTGCAGCCATGAGCGGCGGCGTTGATTCCGCCGTTGCCGCCGCCCGCGCCGTCGAGGCGGGGCACGACGTCGTCGGGGTCCACCTCGCGCTGTCCCGGATGCCGGGCACCCTGCGAACCGGCAGCCGCGGCTGCTGCACGATCGAGGACTCCCGTGACGCCTGGCGCGCCTGCGACATCCTTGGGATCCCTTACTACGTGTGGGATTTCTCCGAGCGGTTCAAGGAAGACGTCGTCCAGGACTTCATCGATGAATATGCCGCCGGGCGCACGCCGAACCCGTGCATGCGCTGCAACGAGCGCATCAAGTTCGCCGCCCTGCTGGAGAAGGCGATCGCGCTCGGCTTCGACGCCGTCTGCACCGGCCACTACGCCAAGGTCATCACCGACGCCGACGGCAACCCGGAACTGCACCGCGCCGCGGACTGGGCCAAGGACCAGAGCTATGTCCTGGGTGTGCTGACCCACGAGCAGCTCAAACACTCGATGTTCCCGCTTGCCGACACGCCGTCCAAAGCCGAGGTGCGGGCAGAGGCCGAGCGCCGCGGCCTCTCGGTGGCGAACAAGCCCGACAGCCATGACATCTGCTTCATTCCCGATGGCGACACCGCCGGCTGGCTGGCTGAAAAGATCGAAATGACCACGGGGGACATCGTGGACGAGTCCGGCGCGAAGGTCGGCGAGCATCCCGGCGCCAATGCCTTCACCGTCGGCCAGCGCCGCGGCCTCAAGCTCGGCACCCCCGCCGCGGACGGCAAGCCCCGCTTCGTGCTGGAGATCCGGCCGAAGGAAAACAAGGTGGTGGTGGGCCCGGAGGCGCTGTTGGCCATCGATGAAATCCGCGGCATCAAGATTTCCTGGGCGGGGTTGCCCATTGCCGAAGTGGGCACCGGCGAGGACTTTGACTGCTACGCCCAGGTCCGTGCCCACGGCGACCCGGTCCCCGCCAGCGCCCGGACGGCCGGGGACGGGCTGGTCGTCACACTCGCCGAGCCGTTGCGTGGCGTCGCCCCCGGCCAGACTGTGGTGCTCTACCAGGGCAGCCGCGTCCTGGGCCAGGCCACGATCGATGCCGCGCGCTCGCTGCAGCGGGCCGCGCTTTAGGCCCCGAATAGCAGAGTTCAACGAAGGGTCCCGCCAGCCGGCGGGGCCCTTCGTTGTGTGCGCCCTACGGGCTCCCTGCCGAAGAAGCGGATGCAACGTTGCGGAAAAAGGGGAGTATTGTTCGGTTCGTATAAATTTTGTGTCTCAACTCACAAAACCGACGGTTCGGCCAACGGTTGTCTGGTTGAATCTAGAAATC
Source organism: Arthrobacter sp. NPDC058192 (assembly GCF_042883665.1). Taxonomy (NCBI): domain Bacteria; kingdom Bacillati; phylum Actinomycetota; class Actinomycetes; order Micrococcales; family Micrococcaceae; genus Arthrobacter; species Arthrobacter sp. NPDC058192. The sequence goes on from NZ_JBHVVJ010000003.1 coordinate 90,365, forward strand.
AGCAAAGCGTGCCGCCCACGAGTCCCTCGTTTCTTTGGGCTGCGCTAGAACGCATCGAACAGAAAGTTCACAGATGGCAATGAACAAAAAGGCCTTGCAGAGCGTCATCGCGCTCGCCGGGGTTTCCGCCTTTGCACTGACGGCCTGCACGGGGCCGTCCGGCGGCGCTGGCGGGTCATCAGCCGCCGCAAGCGGTCCAATCGCCTACGGCACCACGGACAAGGTCACCGCCTTGGATCCGGCGGGTTCGTACGACAACGGTTCGTTCATGGTGATGAACCAGGTCTACTCCTTCCTGCTGAACTCGAAGCCGGGCAGCGCGGATCCCGTTCCGGACCTGGCCGAGTCCGCCTCCTTCACCAAGCCGACCGAGTACACGGTCAAGCTCAAGCCGGGGCTGAAGTGGGCCAACGGGCACACCCTCGACTCCAAGGACGTCAAGTTCTCCTTCGACCGGCAGACCAAGATCAACGATCCTGCCGGCCCCGCAAGCCTGCTGGCCAACGTGGAAAGCGTCGCCGCCCCCGATGCCACCACGGTCGTCTTCAAGCTGAAACTGGCCAACGACCAGACCTTCGCGCAGATCCTCAGCAGCCCTGCCGCCCCGATCGTGGACGATGAAGTCTTCCCCGCGGACAAGCTGCTGGATGACGACTCGATCGTCAAGGCCAAGGCGTTCTACGGCCAGTACACGATCGACACGTACAAAAAGAACGAACTGATCAGCTTCAAGGCCAACCCGGACTACCAGGGAGTGCTCGGCAAGCCGGCCAACGACGCCGCCACGATCAAGTACTACGCGGATCCCACCAACATGAAGCTGGATGTCCAGCAGGGCAACATCGACGTCGCAAACCGCAGCCTGAGCGCCACCGACATCGACGACCTGAAGAAGGACTCCAAGGTCAAGGTCAACGTGGGCCCAGGCGGCGAAATCCGCTACATCACGTTCAACTTCGACACCATGCCGTACGGCGCCAAGGCCCCCGACGCCAATCCGGCCAAGGCGACCGCCGTCCGCCAGGCCATCGCCAACCTCGTTGACCGCCAGGCCATCGCGGACCAGGTCTACAAGGGCACCTACCTGCCTCTGTACTCCAACGTTCCCAACGGCTTCCTCGGCGCCAACGAGTCGTTCAAGGACGCTTACGGCGATGCCGGCAAGCCCAGCCTGGACAAGGCCAAGAAGGTCCTGACCGACGCCGGAGTGACCACCCCCGTGTCGTTGAACCTGCAGTACAACCCGGACCACTACGGCAAGTCCTCCGGCGACGAATACGCCATGATCAAGGACCAGCTGGAGAAGTCCGGCCTGTTCAAGGTCAACCTGCAGTCCACCGAATGGGTCACCTACAGCAAGGCCAGCCGCGCCGATGAATACCCCCTGTTCCAGTTCGGCTGGTTCCCGGACTTCAGCGACGCCGACAACTACCTGACCCCATTCTTCCCGGAGGGCGGCTTCCTGAAGAACCACTACAACAACCCCACGGTCAATGACTTGATCAACAAGCAGCTCACCACCGTCGACAAGACTCAGCGCGAGTCCACGATCAAGGACGTGCAGAATGCCCTCGCCAAGGACATCTCCACGCTTCCGTTGCTCCAAGGCGCGCAGGTTGCCATTTCCGGCAGCGGCGTCAAGGGTGTCGATACGACCCTCGATGCCTCCTTCAAGTTCCGTTTGGGAACTGTTTCCAAGTAAGGCTGCATCCCTGCTGTTTTGACCAGCCTGCGAGGCGGGGCGTCCTCAAGGCGCCCCGCCTTTGCTGGTCATTGCCGCTCCTGCAGTTCACGCCGGACGGCCCCTGGCCGCGAAAGCACAACTCTTAGGTACCAATGACAACATTGACAGAGGCGCCGCTCAACGACGCCGACGGACTCCTTCCGTCCAAGAAAAAATCCACGGGCGGGGGACTGGGGACCTACATCCTGGTCCGGTTCCTCCTGATCATTCCCACCATATTCATCCTCGTGACTTTGGTGTTCTTCCTGATGCGGGTCATCGGCGACCCCATCACCGCCGCCCAGGGCGGCCGGCTTCCCCCGGAGGCGCTGGCACAGCGTATCCACGAAGCCGGTTATGACCGCCCCATCCTCGTGCAGTACTTCGAATACGTCGGCCAGGTGGCCACCGGCAACTTCGGCACCACCATCACCGACCGCCGGCCTGTCGTTGAAATGCTCGCAACCTTCGGCGCGGCAACCCTGGAGCTGGCCATCAACGCGCTCATCGTGGCGCTGTTGGTCGGCATCCCGCTCGGACTCATCGCCGCCTACCGGCGCGACAAGGCGCCGGACGCGGTCCTGCGGTTCTTCGCCATCCTCTGCTACGCGACCCCTGTGTTCTTCGCTGGCCTGCTGATGAAGCTGGCCTTCTCGGTCTGGCTCGGCTGGCTGCCGGTCGCGGGACGGGCCTCCACCAGGACCGAACTGGCCATGGGCAGCCTGGCAGCACCCAGCGGGATCTACTGGCTCGATGCACTGCGCAGCGGCAACATGACCGCCTACGGCGACGTCGTATCCCACTCGATCCTCCCCGCAGCCACCCTGGGCCTGCTGACGGCAGGGGTCTTTCTCCGGCTGGTCCGCACAAACGTCATCGGCACCCTGGGCAAGGACTACGTCGAGGCCGGCAGGTCCCGCGGCGTCAGTAATTACCGGCTCGTCACCAAGCATGCCTACAAGCCGGCGCTCATCCCGATCATCACGGTCATGGGGCTCCAGATTGCCCTGCTGCTGGGCGGCGCCGTCCTCACGGAGTCCACGTTCGAGTGGAAGGGACTCGGCTACCAGCTGGTGCAATACCTGAACTCCCGCGACTTCGTCGCCGTCCAGGGCATCGTCGTGCTGCTGGCGGTCATCGTGGCCGTCACGAACTTCATCGTTGACGTCGTCGCAGCCCTGATCGACCCGCGAGTGAGGTACTAGCCATGAATAAAACCACAGTAAGCGGGCGCAAGCAGCCCCTCGTCTACCGGCTGCCGGTGATCTCGCACTTCCGGACGAGCGTGGGGCTGCAGCGCGGAATGCTCGTCACGGGCCTGGTGCTGACGCTCGTCTTCCTGCTGACGGCGGCGCTGGCGCCGGTCATCGCCCCCTACGGCTTTGCCCAGCTCAGCGACGCCGCCGGTCCTTTCCCGGCACAGCAGCCCCCCAGCCCCGCCCATATCTGGGGCACGACCGTGGGCGGCTACGACGTCTTTTCCCGCGTGATCTGGGGCGCCCAGACAGCGTTCGTCGTGATCGTCGTCGCCGTGGCCATGTCGATCTTCCTCGGCGTGGCCCTCGGCCTGCTCAGCGGCTACTTCGGCGGCTGGCTGGACCGGGCCCTGGTGGTGATCGCCGACGCGATCTACGCCTTCCCGTCACTCCTGCTGGCCATCGTGATGTCAATCGTGATCAGCCACGGCCAGTCCAGTTTCTGGGGCGGCATCGTTGCCTGTTCCATCTCGATCTCCGTGGTGTTCGTCCCGCAGTATTTCCGGGTGATCCGCGCCGAGACCATCCGGCTGAAGGCGGAGCCTTACGTCGAATCAGCCAAGGTGGTCGGGGCCTCAAGCGCCCGCATCATGGGCCGCCACATCTTCAAGAACGCAACCCGCACGCTGCCGCTGATTTTCACGCTGAATGCCTCCGAAGCGATCCTGACGCTGGCCGGTCTCGGCTTCCTGGGGTTCGGCATCGAACCGTCCTCCGCGGCCGAGTGGGGCTACGACCTTAACAAGGCCATCGCCGACGCCTCCTCGGGCATCTGGTGGACCGGTGTCTACCCCGGTATGGCGATCGTCCTGACCGTGCTCGGCCTGACCCTCGTCGGCGAGAGCATCAACGACCTCAACGATCCCCGCCTGCGGGGCCGCAAGAAGGCCGTCGCAGGCAAGGGCGGACCGGACTCCACCGCCGGCGCCCAGGCCGCCCTTGAAGCAGAAGCGAGAGTGCTATGACCACCAATATCGACAGGCCCGGCGCGGGCGCAGGCCCGGTCCTGGACATCGACCGCCTCAAGGTCACCTTCGCCACCGATGCCGGGGATGTTTACGCCGTCAAGGACGTCAGCCTCGAGGTCAACCCCGGCGAGGTCGTCGCCATCGTTGGCGAATCGGGATCCGGCAAGACAGTGACGGCCAAGACCATCCTGGGACTCCTGCCGGAGACGGCCACCAGCCAGGGCGCCGTCCTGATTAACGGCAACAACGTCATCAGTGTCAGCGAAGCCAAGCTGCGCGAGATCCGGGGCCGCGATGTGGCCATGGTCTTCCAGGAACCGTCCACGGCTCTGAACCCGGTCTACACCGTGGGCTGGCAGATTGCCGAGGGCATCCGCGCGCACGCCGGCACCGGCGGCAGCAAGGTCTCGGCCAAGGAAGCCAAGGCGCGCGCAATCGAAGCCCTCCGCAAGGTGGGCATCCCGGATGCGGAAACGCGGGTCAACTACTATCCGCACCAGTTCTCCGGCGGCCAGAAGCAGCGCGTCGTCATTGCCGCCGCGCTGGCCCTGAACCCTGGCCTCATCGTCGCCGACGAACCGACCACCGCCCTGGACGTCACCGTCCAGGCCGAGATCCTGGAACTGCTGCGGGACCTGCGCGACAACTATGGGACCTCCATCGTGCTGATCACGCACAATATGGGCGTCGTTGCCGACCTCGCCGACCGCGTGGTGGTCATGTACCAGGGCGACGTCGTGGAGGAGGCCCCGGCACGGGCGCTGTTCGCCCAGCCCAAGGAGGACTACACCAAGAAGCTCCTTGCCGCGGTCCCGCACCTGGGCCGCAACTCGGCATCCGCCGGCATGCTGGAGCGCGCCCACCAGGGCGGCAAAGTGCTGGTCGAAGCCAGGGGCCTGACCATTGAGTACCCGGGCCGGCTGGGCAGCCCGGCATTCAAAGCCGTTGACGGCGTCAGCTTCACGGTGTCCGAGGGCGAAGTCTTCGGACTGGTGGGGGAGTCGGGGTCCGGCAAGACCACCATCGGCCGGGCGATCGCCGGCCTCAACCGGACCACGGGCGGCAGCCTCAAGGTACTCGGCTACGAAATGCTGAACTACAAGGAGCGCACCTTCAAACCGCTCCGCAAGGAGATCGGCTTCGTGTTCCAGGACCCGGCGGCCTCGTTCAACCCGCAGCTGACCATCGGCGACTGCGTGGCGGAACCGTTGATCATCCACGCCAGCCCGAGCCCGGCCGAGGCGCGCAAACGGGTCGGCGAGCTGCTCGAGTCAGTGCAGCTGCCGGCGTCCTACGCTGACCGGTTCCCGCACGAACTCTCCGGCGGACAGCGGCAACGCGCCTCACTGGCGCGGGCGCTGATCCTCAACCCGAAGCTGCTCATCGCCGATGAGCCGACGTCGGCGCTGGACGTGTCCGTGCAGGCGGTGGTGCTGGAACTGTTCAAGGAGATCCAGCAGGAGTTCGGCTTCGCGGCCCTGTTCATCAGCCATGACCTCGCCGTGGTGGACATGCTCTCCCACTGGGTTGGCGTGCTCTATAAGGGCAAGATGGTGGAGCAGGGCCTCGGCAACCAGGTGATGGGCAGCCCGCAGCACGACTACACGCGCAAGCTCATCGCCTCGCTGCCCGTTCCTGACCCCGACGAACAGGCCAGACGGCGCGAGGCCTTCCGGGCAGTGCTGCACAGCTGACCGCCGGGAACACTGCAAAGCCGGACATGCCCACCGTTCGCTTCGAACGGTGGGCATGTCCGGCTTTTGCGCACGCTTAACAGCAGAAAGCATTAGCCGCCGTGGCCCTAGACTGGGTCAATGACCGAGCAGAACCTCAATCTTCCTGATGCCGATTCCTACGACCCGGCGGCAAGTTCACTGGCCGGTTCCGTGGATCCCGCAGTGATGGCGGAGCTGTTGTCGATCCGCTCCAGCATCGACAACATCGATGCCACCCTCGTCTTCCTCCTTGCCGAGCGCTTCAAGGCCACCCAGAAGGTTGGTTTCCTCAAAGCCGCGCACCAGCTTCCCGCCGGCGACCCGGGCCGTGAAACCGCGCAGATCGCCCGGCTGCGTCGCCTTGCCGCTGAGGCTCACCTGGATCCGGCCTTCGCGGAGAAGTTCCTGAACTTCATCATCGGCGAAGTCATCCGCCACCACGAGGCCATCGCCGAGGACCATCAAGCCGCGCAGGCGTCCGGCCCGGCCGGCGCCGCCCGCGCCGCAGACGCCTAAGCATGGCCGGTCCAGCATCGAACGCGCCCGGCCAGGTCACCGCGACCGGCCTGGGCGCATGGCCGGGGGAGGACCCGGTCGAGGCCGCACGCACGATCCGTGGAGAACTGGGCACTCCGCACCTGCCCTTCCTTGCCGAGCTGCCGGACCGCGGGGTCGGCTCCGATGCCTTGGGCCGGACCGCGTCCCTGCTCGTGGAGCTCGCCGTCGACGTCCAGCCGCATGGCTGGCGGTTCGTGGACCGTCCCGGGAAAGACCTGCAGCGGGCAAAATCAGCCTTGTCCAGCGACATCAACATTCTCGCGGACGTGATCGGCGCTGAGGACGCGCCCTCGGAAGACATCAAGCTCCAGCTGCGCGGGCCGCTCAGCCTCGCCGCAGGCCTCCACCTGCACAACGGAGAACGGGCCCTGATCGACTACGGCGCCCGCCGGGACATTGCCGCCTCGCTCGCGGCGGGCGTGGAAGGGTACCTCAAACGGGTGGCCGCCGCCGCCCCGGGCGCCCGGATCATCGTGCAGATCGACGAGCCGGAGATCGCCGCCGTCCTGGCCGGCACCATCCCCACGGCCAGCGGCTACCGGACGTTGCGATCCGTGCCGGGCCGGGAAGCCACCGAGTCCTGGCAACTGGTGATCGACGCGCTCCGCGCGGCGGGCTCCGTCGAGACCGTCGTGGCCGTTCCGGAGGTCGAAGCGCCGTTCGAGCGGATCGTGGCGGCAGGCGCGGACGGCATCGCCGTGCCGCTCCGGGCACTGACCACCCGCCAATGGGAACAGCTCGCCAGCGCGGTGGAGGCAGGCAAACGGCTCTGGGCCGGAGCGCTGGACGTCGCCGACCCCGCGGCGGCGCTGCCGAAAGTCCGCGACGTCGTCGAAAACGTGTGGCGGCCCTGGCGGCAGCTGGGCCTGCCCGCCTCCACGCTGGGGGCGCTCAGGGTCACCCCGTCGGAGGGGCTGGCAAGCCACTCACCCGCTGCGGCAAGGAACGTCCTCACCCGGCTGACCCAGGTGGCAGACGGGCTGAATCAGCTCGCCCTCGGCTAGCAGGCCGGCGGGAGCAGGGCTCAGACCCTGCCCTCCCAGCCGTCCGGGCCGGCATATCCGGGCAGGTACCCGGGCGTCGCCACGCCCCCGGGGTAAGGCTCCAGCCGATAATCGAACCGGCCGGCGTACACCAGGACCAGGCCGAGCTGGGGCTGGATCACCTTGACCTGGATCCGGTGCCGGCCGCCGCCCTGCGGCTCCCACCACTGTTCGGCATAAGCCTTGGCGTCGAGGGCCGCCGGCAACGGAATCCGCAGCGGCCCCAGGAACAGCCGGGACGCCTCCGACACCCCCCGCAGCCGGCCCTCCGGCGTGACGCTGAGGTTGAGATCGGTCACGATCCGGCGGTACCGGCCGACGTAGTCCACAAGCCCCGGCCTGCCCCTGGAGTCGTCAAAGCTGGTGGTGTCGTGGAACAGCCGGGTGGTGTCGGGGAAAAAGATTTCCCGCCGGGCCGTCAGGCTCGACCTGCCGAACGGGTCCAGGTGGGCGTGGTTCTCGATCCGGAAGCGCACCCCCTCGCCGTAGTCCGGGAAGAAGGCCTGCTCACCGGTGGTGAGCCGCAGCAGCGGCCGCAGCCACCTTTGGCGGCAACCGACGACGTCGAACACCCCCTCGCCAACGCCGTAGTGGCCCGAACCGGGTGGCAACGAGAAGTATTCTTGAAGTTCCGGCTGCAGCCGGGCAAAGTCACTGCCCAGGGTGCGCTCGTAGATGGGGGTGTTCACGGGTCCTCCTGCAGTCCGGGCCGGTTCACAGGCCTGTCCACAGCATGCAGGACGACGCGGGAAATGTCACAACGTACCCGCAGGCCAGCACGGTCCAGGCGGCCCTGGCCCGTGCTTCTGCGCCATGCCGGTGGGCGGCCCGATACGACAAAGCCAATTCAATGGGGGAATATATAACTATGAAGGCACGCATTCTGGTAGTAGACGATGACGAGGCGCTCGCCGAGATGATCGGTATTGTGTTGCGCAATGACGGCTTTGAACCCGTGTTCTGCGCCGACGGCGGACAGGCGCTGGACGTGTTCCGCTCCTCCAAGCCGGACCTCGTCCTGCTCGACCTGATGCTGCCGGGAGTGGACGGCATCGAAGTCTGCCGCCAGGTCCGTGCCGAGTCTGACGTCCCGATTGTGATGCTGACCGCCAAAGCTGACACCTCGGACGTGGTCCGCGGGCTCGAGTCCGGGGCCGATGACTATGTGCCCAAGCCGTTCAAGCCCGCAGAACTCGTGGCCCGGGTCCGGGCGCGGCTGCGCCCCGGTGACCAGAAGGCTCCGGAAACCCTGCGGATCGCCGACGTCACGATCGACGTCGCCGGCCACCTGGTCAGCCGGGGCAACGACCGGATCTCCTTGACCCCCCTCGAATTCGATCTCCTGGTCGCCCTCGCCCGCAAGCCCTGGCAGGTGTTCACGCGTGAACTGCTCCTCGAACAGGTCTGGGGCTACCGGCACGCCGCTGACACGAGGCTGGTCAATGTCCATGTCCAGCGGCTGAGGTCCAAGATTGAGCGTGACCCCGAAGCCCCTGAAGTTGTATTGACGGTCCGTGGTGTCGGTTACAAAGCAGGTTCCTGAACCGGCGGACCGCGGCGTCCCGCAGGACCGGACGCCGCACCCGGCTGCGGACGCGCCGCCGGGTGTGTCCGGGGAACAGCACGGATCCGCGCAGCGCCGAGCCGCGCCTTCCGAGGCGGAACCGGCCGAGGCGGAACCGCGTGCCGCGGGTCCTGCCGGCGGCCGGGGCCCCGTACGCGGGCTAGTCTTCCGGACCCGGTTGTGGGCCAAACGCGCCAGGATCGTCGCCGTCCGGGTTGCCCGGCTGGTCCGGACCGGGGCAGGGCGTTTCCTGCCCGGCGTCCGTTACCTGCTCCGTGAGGTGCAGCGGAAGTGGCGGCGTTCCCTGCAGTTCCGGACCGTGCTGACCACACTGCTGCTGGCCATCGGTTCGTTCGCCATCGTGGGAGCCTACCTGTCCAACCAGATCGCCAACAACCTGTTCCAGGAACGGCTCGCGCAGGCCGAATCCGAGACGCGCTACAACGTCAAGCAGGTCCAGGACACCTTCGACGGTGCCCAAGTAACGGACCAGTCCAGCGTCATCACGCTGGTCTACGACACCCTGAACGCCGTCGAGGGCCGCGGGTCCGTGATCCAGCGGCGCTATGTCTTCGAGGCGATGCCGGAGCAGACCAAGCCGCGCAACCGCTGGGTTGAATCCCGGGCCTCGGACCAGCTCACCATCGGCGTCATCCCGCCGGACCTGCGCAAGGCCGTGCAGGACTCGGGCAAGGACCAGTACTGGGCGTCCACGCAGTTCCCGGTAGGGACCGAAGACCGGCCCGGCATCGCGGTCGGCAACAAAGTGACCTTCAACGGCACCGTCTACGAGCTCTACCTCATCTATGACCTCAACACGGCGCAGAAGACGCTCGACGAGATCCAGAACGTCCTGCTGGCCGGCGGGGCCCTCCTGGTCCTCATGATCGGCGGGGTCGCCTGGTACGTCACCCGCAACGTGGTCAGCCCGGTCAGCCATGCCGCCGTCGTCTCCGAAAAGCTCGCCGCCGGCCAGCTGCAGGAGCGCATGGTGGTCAAGGGCGAGGACGAGGTTGCCAGACTCGGCGCATCCTTCAACCACATGGCCGCGAGCCTTCAGGAACAGATCACGCAGCTGGCCACGCTCTCGCAAATGCAGCAGCGCTTCGTGTCCGATGTATCGCACGAGCTCCGGACCCCGCTCACCACGGTGCGCATGGCCGCGGAAGTCCTTTACGATGCCCGCGAGGACTTTGACCCCATCAACAGGCGGTCCGCGGAGCTGCTCTACAACCAGGTGGAGCGGTTCCAGTCGCTCCTGGCGGACCTGCTGGAAATTTCACGGTTCGATGCCGGGGCCGCCACTCTCGACGCGGAACCCGCGGACATCGTCCAGCTCGTTTCCCACGTGATGGAGGGGGTGGCGCCCGTCGCCGCCGAGTACGGATCCGACCTCACCCTCAACGCCCCGGCCGGCAGCATCATTGTGGAGATGGACGACCGCAGGATCGACCGGATCCTGCGCAACCTGGTCCTGAATGCGCTTGAGCACGGCGAGGGCCGGCCAGTGAACATCTCTGTTGCCGGCAACGGCTCCGCCGTTGCCGTGGCCGTACGGGATCACGGGATCGGCATGACACCGGCCGAAGCGGCCCGCGTCTTCGACCGCTTTTGGCGGGCCGACCCCGCCCGGGCCCGCACCACCGGCGGCAGCGGGCTGGGACTGTCCATCGCCGCCGAAGACACGAAGCTCCACAACGGCTGGCTGCAGGCGTGGGGGAGCAAGGGCGAGGGGTCAAACTTCCGGCTGACCCTCCCGCTGCGCCGCGACGAGCCGATCACCCGGTCTCCGCTGCAGCTGGAACCGGTCAACGTCGGCCTGCCGGAGAACGGCAGCCAGCGGACCGTGCTGCTGCTCGACCCGCCGCGGACCGGGGCAGCGGCTGCGGGAGCAGCCTCAGCGGCCGGCGCGGCAGGCGTCGCGGGGGCGGTCCCGCGCCGCGGCCCGGCCGGTCCCGGGGCCACCGGGACGGAGGACGGGGCATGAGCGGCTCTTCACGCAAACTCACCCGGGCGATGGCCGCGCTGCTTGCTGTCGTTCTTCTCCTGCTGACCTCGTGCGCCCAGATTCCGCGCTCCGGACCGGTGGGCAAAAGTACGGACGAGAGCGCCGGAAACCCCAACGCGCCGGTATTCTTCCCGGCCGCGCCGCGTCCCGGTGCCGGGCCCAAGGCTGTTATCGAGGACTTCTACCTGGCCGGGAGCGGCTACGAAGACGACTACGCGGTAGCCCGCCAGTACCTCACCCAGGCGTCGTCCGTGACGTGGAAGCCGGACCAGCGGGCGCTCGTCTTCCGGAAGGCCACGGTGGTGGCCACCGGCGTCGAGAACGTCTTCAATTACCAGCTGGACGTCGCCTACTCGGTGGACGCCGACGGCGTGGCCACGCAACTTCCCGAGGGCACCACCGAGAACGTGCCGGTCACGGTGACCCAGGTGGACGGCGAATGGAGAATCTCCGACCTCCCCGACGGCACCGCTATCCCGGAAGAGACCTTCAAGGTCATCTATGGCGCCTACCCGATCTACTTCTACGACCCCACCTTCACCTACGCCGTGCCCGACGTCCGGTGGTTCATCCGCAAGAAAACCGTCAAAGCCATGACCAGTGCCCTCCTCGGCGGACCCGCACCCTACCTCAAGGGCGCCGTCGTGAGTGCCTTCCCTTCCGGCATCAAGCTGGCACGGGAGTCCGTTCCCGTCGTCTCGGGCGCCGCCCAGGTGGATCTCACAGCCAAGGACCTGGTCGACGCCTCCAACGAGGACCGGCTGCGGATGCAGACCCAGCTGGCCCTGACATTCCGCAGCCAGCCTGATGTCATCAACGTCGAGCTCCGGGCCAACCAGGACCTGCTCCGCGTCGAGGACAACGGCACCGTCCTGCCTCCCATCCGCGATGAAAACGTCCCCGCCCACCAGATCGCCGTCAGCAACAATGACCTGGTCCGATACGAGAACAACCGCCTGTCTCCCGTGCCGGACATCCAGTCCGTCGCGGCCCTGTCGCCGCGGGCGCCGGCGGAATCGAGCGAGTCGCAGGCCGTCGCCTTCCTCAACGCGGCCCGTTCCACGTTGTACTCGATCGTTCCGGGGCAGCCCGCCCGGGCCCTGACCACGCGGACCATTCTGTCCCCGCCCTCGTTCGGCCGGTACGACTGGGTCTGGACCGCAGGGCCCGGCGGGTCCGGAGCCACCGAGGTGGTTGCCTACCGGCCGGTGGGCGTGGCCCCGAAGGCCCGGGTACCCGCCGTCACCCTGTCGCCGCGGTGGCTGGCGGGCCGGACCGTCAAGGACTTCCGGATGTCCCGGGACGGCACGCGGGCGCTGGTCATTTCCGAACAGAACGGCAAGAGCCTGGTCCAGATCACAGGGGTCATCCGGACCGTGGACGGCACCCCGCGGGACCTCACCGAGCCCCTGACGCTCCTGACCCCCCGGAATCCGGACCAGGGGGTCTGGGTGGACGACACCACGGTGGCGGTCATGAAGGCCTCCGCCAGCGGCGCCGTGACTCCCGAGCTATTGTCGCTGACCTCCGCCCAGCCGCAGCAGCTGGCGCCGTGGCCCGGGCTGACCGGGCTCAGCGCAGGCAACGGAACTGCGGAAATCTACGGCCAATCCGCCGAAGGCATCTTCCAGCGGCTGGGCAACGGCTGGTCGCCCCAGCTCAAGGGCCCCGTCGACCCGGCTTTCCCCGGCTGACCGTCGCCGGCCGGGGCGTTGTCCACATACCCGTCCCCGGAGCTACCGCGGGGCGCCGCCCCGGCCCACCATCGGAGGATGAGCAGTAGCACCCGCCCCCAGGACGCCGGGCGTCAAGCGGCGGATCCGGACCTTTGCCCGGCCCCCTTGACGGCGGCGAGGCACCGCGGCGTGTACGCGCGGCCGCTGGCGCGGTTGTCCGACCTGACGGCGGCAGCAGCGGCCGAGCTGCTGGCCCTCGCACTGCCCGTGGATTGCGTGTGCTGCGGCGCGGAGGACTCTGCACTGTGCGGAGCGTGTTCGCGGCAGGTGCGCGCGCTGACCCTGCGGCCATTCCGGGCCGAGGCCCAGGCGCCGGCCCTGATGGACATGGACGGCTCCGTCCTTCTTCCCGTGGTGGCCGCCGGGACGTACCGGGCCGAACTGGCGCAATCCCTGCTGTCATTCAAGCGCCACGGCCAGCCCCGGCTTGCCGGCGAGCTGGCAGGCAGCCTGGCGCGCGCACTCCACGCCGCCGCCGGGCCGGCTCCGGGACTGATCCTCGTCCCGGTGCCCACCAGCGCCGCCGCCTTCCGCAAGCGCGGCTTCAGTCCCGTCCATCTCCTGCTCCGCCGGCTCATTCGAGGGCACGACATTGAGGAGTTCACGCTCGCGGACGCATTGCGAAAAACCCGTTGGCGGGAGGGCCATGCACGGGCAGTCCGGGCCGGGGTCCGCAACCTGCCCGGCAGGGGAACCGGAGGGCAGAAGGGACTGGGCCGGGGCGCCCGCGCCCGGCGCGTGCGCGGATCCATGCGGGTCCGGGCCGGGCCGTGGCCAGCGAGGATCCAAGGACGCACCTGCATCATCGTCGACGACGTCCTGACCACCGGTGCAACACTCGCCGAGGCATCCCGTGCCCTGCGGGCGGCAGGTGCCGTCATCGGGGGCGCCGTGGTGGTCGCCGCGACACGCCCGCCGGTCAGCGCCGACCCGGCCGCCCGCGTCCCCGCGCTGGCCGCGGACGGCCGGAAGGAAAAAATATAAACCGGAAAAGGATGAATAACAGGTGGCTATGAACTAACGTCGAAGATGGGTACCAAGAACAGATGTACCTGTCGATAGCGGCTCGGAAAGGGGCTCGACTGTCATGCAGATCGTGCCCCGGACTTGCCGCCGTCGTGTCACCGAAGTCATTTGGAGGGCACCATGGAGTTCATGATCAGCGGACGCAACTTGACGGTCTCAGACCGGTTCCGTGAATACGCCGACGACAAGATCTCGAAGATCGCCTCGTTGGGAGACAAGGTCCAACGGGTAGACGCAAAGGTCACCAAGGAGACCAAAGCCCGCCAGACCGCCGAATCGCTCACGGTTGAGTTGACAGTCCTGGGACGCGGCCCAGTAATCCGCGCAGAAGCGAGTGCCGCCGACAAGTTCGCTGCGTTCGATCTCGCTTACAACAAGCTTCTTGAGCGCCTCCGCAGGGCCAGGGACCGGAGGAAGGTCCACCACGGTAGGCACACCCCGAAATCCGTCACCGAGGCGACGGCAACCCTGGAGCCGGCAAGCCCCAGCGAACCGCTCTTCGTCGAGGCGGCGCACCAGCAGGAGGCAGCGGTTGCGGCGGCAGAGAAATCGCCCTACGACGTCGAGAATGACATTCCGGCCGGCGATTCGCCCGTGCTGATCCGCCGGAAGGTGTTCCCCGCCTCCCAGCTCACGCTGGATGACGCCGTCGACAACATGGAACTTGTGGGCCACGACTTTTACCTTTTCGTCGACAAGGAGACCAAGGCGCCGTCGGTCGTGTACCGCCGGGACGGCTGGACCTACGGGGTCATCTCCCTCGACCAGACGTGTGAGCCCGGACATTCGACTGTGGAAGAGAAAATCCTCGCCTACCGGTCAGAGGATGAGCCCGCCAGCGCATAAGCTGGGGCAGGACATCCGACGAAGGGACTGACGTGCACGCATCGCTGAGCCTGGCACAGGCACGGCGCATCGCATTGGCAGCCCAGGGATTGGACAAGGTACGGCCCGCCGGGCCCGTGACAGCACGGGCGGTGGGCCGTACCTTTACCCGGCTGCACCTGGTCCAGATTGACTCCGTCAATGTTGTGTCCCGCAGCCACTTCCTGCCGTTTTTCTCCAGGCTGGGCAACTACGACCGCACGATCCTGCAACGGATGGCGGGGACCCACCCGCGCCGGATGATGGAGTACTGGGCGCACGAGGCCTGCTTCATCCGGCCGGACCACTTTTACGACCTCGTGCAGTGGCAGAACCGCAAATGGGTGGGCGCGCACAGTATGGACCCTGAACTCCGCAGCGGCGTAGCGGCCAGGGTGCTGGAAACCCTGGCGGCAGGCAAACCGATGACGGCCGCCGAACTGACAGCCCGGCTTGGTCACGTCGAAGACCGGCAGCGTGACAACTGGGGCTGGAACTGGAACGCCGTCAAAAGGGTCCTGGAGGATCTGTTCGAGGAAGGTCTGGTCTCCGCATCCTCTCGGACCGAATCCTTCGAGCGGCGCTATACCCTTACCGCCAAGGTGCTCCCCGCGACGGGCGCAGGAGCGCCGGCTCCTGAACAGGACGCCGCTGCCGCGATGGACCGGCTGATCGACGCCGCCGCACGGGCCCACGGCATCGGCACCCTGCGGTGTTTCGCGGACTACTTCCGGACCCCGCAGAAGGCTGCAGCAGCGGCGGTGAGGAACCTCGTGGACGCCGGCCGGCTGCAGCCGGTCACCGTGGCCGGCTGGGACCGCCCCCTGTACCGCCACGCCGAGGCAAAAATTCCGCGCGCCGCCACAGGACGTGCCCTCCTGAGCCCCTTCGACTCCCTGGTGTTCGAACGGCGGCGGCTCGAGGAGCTGTTCGGGTTCCGCTACCGGATCGAGATCTACACCCCTGAACCGAAGCGGCAGTATGGCTACTACGTCCTGCCGTTCCTGCTGCGGGATGCAATCGTCGCGCGGGTCGACCTCAAGGCCGACCGGGCCGGGGGCCGGCTCCTGGTGCGGACCGCGCACGCCGAAGCCCGCGCACCGCAAGACACCGCCGTCGAACTCGCCGCGGAACTGCGGCTCATGGCAGAGTGGCTGGGACTGGACGAGGTGGTTGTTTCCCCGGCGGGGGACCTCGCGCCGGCGCTCGCCGACGCAGTGGCTGCCCGGTAGACCGCAGTATCCGCTATGAGGGAACAGGCGCCACCGGCCTTGTGTCTCTCCCGTAGACTAAACACGCCAGAATTCGGCAGCTTGAGACTGGGAGCAACTTCACGTGGCATCACTTATCGAAAAACTTCTCCGCACGGGTGATAAAAAAACCCTGCGGCAACTGCGGAACTATGCCGATTCCATTAACGCCCTGGAGAGCTCCTTCCAGACCTTCTCGGACGCTGAGCTCCGTGAAGAGACCGACCGCCTGCGCGAACGCCACCGGGACGGCGAAAAACTGGATGACCTGCTGCCCGAGGCGTTCGCGGCTGTCCGCGAGGCCTCGTCCCGTACCCTCGGCATGCGCCACTTCGACGTCCAGCTCATGGGCGGCGCCGCCCTGCACCTGGGCAACATCGCCGAAATGAAGACCGGTGAAGGCAAGACCCTGGTGGCCACTGCTCCGGCCTACCTCAACGCCCTCGCCGGCAAGGGCGTGCACGTGGTGACCGTCAACGACTACCTTGCCGAGTACCAGTCGGACCTCATGGGCCGCGTCTACCGCTTCCTCGGCCTGACCAGCGGCTGCATCCTGTCCAACCAGGACCCTGCGCTGCGCCGCGAGCAGTACGCTGCGGACATCACGTACGGCACGAACAACGAATTCGGGTTCGACTACCTGCGCGACAACATGGCGTGGGACAGCTCGGAACTTGTCCAGCGCGGCCACCACTTCGCTGTCGTCGACGAAGTCGACTCGATCCTCATCGACGAGGCCCGCACCCCGCTCATCATCTCCGGCCCGGCGCAGGGGGACACCAACCGCTGGTACAGCGAATTCGCCAAGGTCGTCACGCGCCTTCAGCCCGAGACCGACTACGAGGTCGATGAGAAAAAGCGCACCGTCGGCGTCCTCGAGGCCGGTATCGAAAAAGTCGAGGACTACCTCGGCATCCACAACCTGTACGAGTCCGCCAACACGCCCCTGATCGGGTTCCTGAACAACGCCATCAAGGCCAAGGAACTGTTCAAGCGGGACAAGGACTACGTCATCCTCGACGGCGAGGTCCTCATCGTTGATGAGCACACCGGCCGTATCCTCGCCGGCCGCCGTTACAACGAGGGCATGCACCAGGCGATCGAAGCCAAAGAAGGCGTCGAGATCAAGGCCGAGAACCAGACACTCGCCACCGTCACGCTGCAGAACTACTTCCGCATGTACGACAAGCTGTCGGGCATGACCGGCACGGCCGAGACGGAGGCCGCCGAGTTCATGAGCACCTACAAGCTCGGCGTCGTCGCGATCCCCACGAACCGCGACATGCAGCGGATGGACCAGGCCGACCTGGTCTACAAGAACGAGACCGTCAAATTCGACGCCGTCGTCAAGGACATCACCGAACGCCACGAGCTGGGCCAGCCCGTCCTCGTCGGCACCACCAGCGTCGAGAAGAGCGAATACCTCTCGCGGCTGCTGGCCAAGGAAGGCGTCCGGCACGAGGTCCTGAACGCCAAGAACCATGCCCGTGAAGCCTCCATCGTGGCCCAGGCCGGCCGCAAGGGCGCCGTCACCGTCGCGACGAACATGGCCGGCCGCGGCACCGACATCATGCTTGGCGGCAACGCCGAGTTCACTGCCGTGGCGGAACTGGCCAAGCGGGGCCTTGACCCGGAGGAAAACTCCGAGGAGTACGAGGCCGCATGGCCCGAAGCGTTTGAGTCTGCCAAGCAGGCCGTCAAGGACGAGCACGAGGAAGTCCTCAACCTGGGCGGGCTCTATGTGCTCGGCACGGAGCGGCACGAGTCGCGCCGCATCGACAACCAGCTCCGCGGCCGTTCCGGACGCCAGGGCGACCCCGGCGAGTCCCGCTTCTACCTTTCGCTGACCGATGACCTGATGCGCCTGTTCAACTCCGGCGCGGCCGAGCGGCTCATGAACAGCTCGGTGCCGGACGACGTCGCGCTCGAGTCCAAGCTCGTCTCGCGTGCCATCGCCTCGGCCCAGGGCCAGGTGGAAAGCCGCAATGCCGAACAGCGCAAGAACGTGCTGAAGTACGACGACGTCCTGAACCGCCAGCGTGAAGCCATTTACGGTGACCGGCGCCGCATCCTGGAGGGCGATGACCTCCACGAGAAGGTCCAGTACTTCCTGGAAGACACCATTAACGCCTTCATCGACGAGGCCACGGCCGAGGGCACCGGCGACGACTGGGACTTCAACCTCCTGTGGTCCAACCTCAAGACGCTGTACCCGGTCAGCTTCACGCCGCGCGACGTCATCGACGAGGCCGGCGGCAAGTCGCGCGTCACGGTCGACTTCCTGAGGGAAGAGATCCTTTCGGACGCCCGGCTGGTCTACCAGGCGAGGGAGCAGGCGATCGGCGCCGAAAGCATGCGCGAACTTGAGCGCCGGGTGGTGCTGTCCGTCATCGGGCGGAAGTGGCAGGAACACCTGTACGAGATGGATTACCTCAAGGAGGGCATCGGGCTGCGCGCCATGGCCCAGCGCGATCCCCTGGTGGAGTACCAGCGCGAAGGCTTCATCATGTTCCAGGCCATGATGGAAGCAATCCGTGAGGAGAGCGTCGGATTCCTCTTCAACCTCGACGTCGAGGTGACCCCCGCCGAGGACGTAGTGGTGGCGGACACCGCTGGCGAGCATACGGAACACCACGAGCCGCAGATCCGTGCCGCCGGCCTCGAGGCCCCGGAGAAGCCCGCCCAGCTGCAGTACACCGCCCCAGGCGAGGACGGCGCTGCCCAGACTCGGATCGAAGCCAAGGGCTCCGGGCGCTCAGGGAACCCGGCCAAGGCAGCGGCGCAGGACATCGGCCGCCGCACCGCGAAGAAGAAGCGGCGCTAGGAACTACCGCCAACGGCAGGAGGACCGGAACATCTGTTCCGGTCCTCCTGCCGTTGCGCCTCCTTTCCCTCGCAGATCCGGCTTTTCTCCGGCGCGCATCCGGCCCCGGCCGACTTCAGCCGATTTCCAGGACCGTGACACGCCAAGCCGCGCTGCCGCGCTCGAGCCTCAAGGCGACCGCCCGGACCCGCGACTCCTCGGCCACCACCGCGCTGGCCTCGTAGACGCCGTCGGAGACCCGGCATGCCCGGACGGACCGGACCGAGGGGTTGCGGTGCAGCCGGCCAGCCGTGGGGGAGGCGCCAGAGGCAACCCGCCGGGTGAGCGCGGCCCGGTGCTGCAGGGCCGCCAGGCACCGTGGGTCCAGGCGACGTGAGAGCTGCTGTGCGGGCCGCGTGCCGGCCAGCACCTCGATGGCCGCCTGCACGGTGGCCCGGGAAATCGCGCAAATTTCACGGGCCTCGTCAACCGCGCGCAGGGCCGGGCGGTCCTCCGCGGGGCGATGCCCGGCCGGTGCCGTGCCGGAGACAACCCGGAGGGCGGGGGCGGAAGGGGCTGGGATCGCCGAGGTGCCGATCCCGGTGGCTGCATTCATGACAGTTCCTTGGTTTGGTGGCGGATGCCGGATGACTATTCGGCTGGGGCTGGGGCTGGGGCTGGGGTTTGCGGTGTTCAGTGTGCGGTGTGGCGGTGTGTTTAGGTTCCCGGCGGCAGGATCAGGACCTGTCCCGGCCGCAGGAAGTGCGGATTTGCGCCGATGACGTCCCGGTTGCCCGCATACAGCCGGGGCCACTCCCTGGCAATGTCGGCGTCCGTCGCGAACGGCCCCAGCGATGCCGCCGCGATACTCCACAGCGAATCACCGGACCGTACAGTGACTTCTCGTCCGGTGTCCGCGGTGTCCTGCTCCCGGACATGCCGTGCGGTTAGGGGGCCGGCCTCCACCACCGGGCGTACTGGCTTCCACCGCGGATCAACCGCAGAACTTGCGGCGTGCCCCCCGGGCTTTGGCGGCGGTGACGGCGCGTACTGGAGGGGTAACGCGATCCGGGCGGGCGTCCAGGCCGACACCGCCGCCGGGACAGTGCCGCCAGGGCCCGGTACGTCGTGCGGGACGGAGGCGTTGGCGATCGGTGCGGCCGCTAACTGGAGTCCGACGGCGGCGAGAACCAGCCGGCGCATGAACGCTGGACTGAACCGCCCCGTGGCGGCCGCCGCCCGGGTCCTGCCGGAACGGTCGAGGAGGGCTGCCGTCATGGCAATGGCGAAGGACATGACCCACCACACGATGACGATCAGTCCGGCGGTATTGGCCGCGATCCCCAGCTGGTCCTCAAAGGACATTGACTGTTGGCGGGCGGAGGCCGTGTGCCAGCGCTGGATGAGGAAGCCTCCCGTAACGGCGAGGAAGACTCCTAGAACCAGGATCACGGCGGCCATCGCCGCGTCGGCCCGGAGTGCCTGCCGTCGGGGCTGGGGTGCTCGCATTGCCCTCCCGTCCATTCGCCCTCTCCTTATCTACTATTTCTACTACTTTTGATGCCGTTTAGGGATCTTTGATGCTGTTTAACCCAGTTTGATTCGGAAGGCTCGGTTTGTACAGAGGCAGCAAGATGCCTGTGGATGACGGCTTTGGACTGGCTATGCAGACTGACGTTTGTGGATTGACCGGTGCGGGTGGCGCGCTTACGCTGGCGCCATGCGGTGGGATGCACTGTTTGAGGACATGGAGGCGCAGCTGGCGGCGCGCCAGCGGCTGGATCTTGAGGCGGAAGTGGCGGAGCGGGCGCTGGCGGACGCGGCCGCGGTGGAGTTAGCCAGCCGGCTCCGGGGATCCTTGGGGCGGAGCATCAGGGTGCACGTGTCGTCCGGGACCGCTTTCGAGGGGGCGCTGAGCCACGCGGGCAGCGAAGCACTGGTTCTCGATGAGCCGATGCATCAGGTGCTCATTCCCTACGCCGCAGCCGCGCAGTTTGCGGGTCTTTCCCGGCTGGCCGTAGAACCGTCAAGGGTGCGCCATCGGCTGGGCCTGGGCAGCGCCCTCCGGGGACTCGCCGGCAGCCGGACACCGGTGACAATTCTTGTTGCCCGCGGGCGGGCAGAGGCGGAGCAGTACGGCGTCATCGACACCGTGGGTCGAGATTTCCTGGATCTTGCCGTGATGCAGGTGGGAGAAGACAGGCGCCCGGCAGGCGTCCGCCAGGTGGTGACCATTCCCTTTGCGGCCCTCGCCGCCATCAGGTCTGCCAGCCCCGCGGGCAATTAGGCCCCGGCCCGGCAGCCCGCCGCTTAGGCTGAGCGCCCCGCGGACTTCGACTTGGCCTCTTCGATCATGCGGCTGGCCTCGGCGTAGCGCTCCTGGATGTACTGCTCCAGCATCGTTTCCTCAACGCGCCACTGGCCGCGCCCGCCGACCTGGATGGCCTTCAGCTCTCCGCTGCGGACAAGTGCATAGGCGGCCGGGGAATTGATCTGGAGCTGTTCGGCGACGTCTGCGAGCGTCAGGAATCGGGGCATACGCCCATTTTGCCACCGTTGGACCCAACTGGCGCCCTTATCCACAGTTTGCCCTTGTTTGGTTCTGCATCTTCCGCCCGGACCGCCGGGGCGTAACAATAAGGGTGGCCGGCATCCGGGAACGGACGGCGACGACAGGGGGAGCGGACGCATGAGTGGAAGCGCGGCAGCCGGGGGAGCCCGATTGAAGAAGCCTTCCTGGAAAGACCCCAGGCTCCTCGTCGGAATCCTGCTGGTCCTTGCGTCCATGGCCGGAGTGGTCTCCCTGGTTGGTGCCGCGGACCAGACCACGGAAGCATATGCCGCACGGGAGCCGATCGCCGTCGGCGAGACACTGACCGCCGACAAGCTGCATCGGGTCAAGGTTCGGCTAGGCGAGGTTGAACAGGGCTACCTGACCCCGGAGTCCGGCCTGGCTACCGGACTCGTGGCAGTGCAACGGATAGGCAAGGACCAGTTGTTGCCGCGAGAAAGCGTGGGGCGGCTCGATGTCCTCAACCGCAAGCCCGTCGCCGTCACGGTCGAGGAAAGCCTCCCCGCGCAGGCCGTGGCGGGCTCCCGCGTGGATGTCTGGGTGGCCCTGCCGGACAACCGCAACGGTTTCAGCGAACCCACCCTGCTCCTGTCCGGAGCCGAAATTGCCCAGGTCACCGCCGGAAGCACAGCCTTGGGGGCCTCCCGTTCCACGGTGGTCATGATCCTTGTCCCTGATGCCCAAATGCCGAAACTGCTGGGCGCGCAGGCGAACAAGGCAAAGATCGCGGTCGTCTGGAACCCCGGCGGTACCGCCCGATGAGCATTCCGGTGGTGACAGTAGGGGACTCGCGCGATGACCTGGTGGGCGGCCTGGAACGACTCCACGGGCCAGTCTCCGTTGTCCGGCGGTGCAGTGAGCTGGCCGAATTGCTGGCGGCCTGCCAGAGCGGCCTCGCCCGCGCCGCCGTCGTCGCGGCAGGCAGCGAGGACCTGACGGCCTCACTGGTGGACCGCCTGTCCGCTGTCGGCGTCGTCGTCATCGCGCTGACCGACAACCCCGAGGAAACCAGCCGCCTGCAGACCATCGGCGTGGCAGCAGAAGCCCACGGTGTTGAGGCCGCGGCCCTCGCGGCACGAATTTCTGCTGCGGTGGCACGGCTCAGCGGCCCCGCCGGCCGTGCAGGGCCTGCGGCAGAAGGCTCTCCACGCGGCGTCCACGTGGGCGGTTCCGCCGGGGGCTCCGGCCCCGGACACGCGGCGGACCCCGGACACGCCCAGCGGGCGTCCGGAGGGCACGCCAGCGCCGCCCGGGGACCGACCGGGAAGGGCCGGCTCATTGCGGTCTGGGGGCCAGCGGGGGCGCCGGGCCGGACCCTGGTGGCTGCCAACATAGCAGGTGAGCTGGCCGCGGAAGGACAATCGGTGCTGCTGGTCGACGCCGACAGCTATGGTGCCAGCGTGGCCGCACTGCTGGGGCTACTCGACGAGGCCGCGGGGCTGGCCCAGGCTTGCCGGCTGGCAGACCAGGGTCTGCTCGACGCCGACGCCCTGCTCCGGATCGCCACCCCCGTGGCGACCAAGGCAGGGACATTTCGCGTGCTCACCGGGATTACGCGGGCCGACCGCTGGACGGAATTGCGCGCTGCGGCGCTGACGCTGGTGCTCGAGCGGGCCCGGGAGGTCGCGGACGTCACCGTGGTTGACACCGGCTTTTGTTTGGAGGCCGATGAGGAGCTCAGCTTTGACACCGGCGCGCCGCGCAGGAACGCGGCGACCCTGAAGAGCCTGGAACTGGCCGACACCGTCTTTGCGGTGGGGACCGCCGACTCCATCGGAGTGCCGCGGCTGGTCCGGGGTCTGGCCGAGCTGCAGGCAGCCGTTCCGCACGCGGCGCCCCGCGTGGTTCTGAATAAAGTCCGGGCCGCCGCCGTGGGCCGGTCGCCTGAGCGCCAGCTCCGTGCCGCGTGGGAGCGGTACGGCCCCGCGGCGACCCTCTCGGCCTTCCTGCCCTCCGACCCCGCGGCGAGTGATGCCGCCCTGCTGTCGGGCACCCTTCTGCTCGAATCCGCTCCCGAATCGGAGCTGCGCCGGGCCATCGCCACCCTGGTTTGTGCACCTGCCCAGCGAAATACGAAATCTATTGTCTTCTCATCCACAGCACGGCGCCTGTCAAAGGGCTAGGGTCGTCGTAAGAGCCGCAAAGAGGCGGCCGTGAACTTCTTTTATGGAGGCGTTTCGATGTCGTCTGGGTCCAGCGTGGAGGATCAGCCCGTCTCGATCGGTAGCAGTGGCGCAAGCTACTTAGGGGATTACTACGAACACCTTGCGGAGGAGGATCGCGGGGCGTATACCGAGGAAGTCCTGACGGAAAGGGCGGACGCCCACCGCCGGATCGCGGCGAAGCGCCGGCCGGGGACCGCGAACATCGAACTTCGGAACGAGGCCGACTGCAGCGTCCTGTTCATCGTCACCGATGACATGCCTTTCCTCGTGGACTCCGTGAACGCCGAACTGGTCCGCCAGAAAGCACCCATCCACTTGGTCCTGCACCCGCTTTTCGTGGTCTCCCGCAACCGCGAGAGCGGCCAGTTGGTCAAGGTCGAGCGCGTTCCCTCCCACCTGGGCATCTCCAGCGGCGACACCGCAGCCATGCCGAACCTGTCCCACCTGATCGCCCAGGGCGACAACGCCTCCCACATGGAGTCGTGGATCGCCGTCGAAATCGACCCGGTCGGCGAGGCGAGGCGCGCGGAACTGATCGAGGGAATCACCCGGGTGCTCGGCGATGTCCGCGCCGCCGTCGAAGACTGGCCGAAGATGCGCACCAAGGCGCTGGAAATCGCCGCCGACCTGGACCGGATGGCCAACCGTGCCCAGATTGCCGAGTTGCGGCAGGCCCAGGAACTGCTCCGCTGGCTCGACGACGGGAACTTCACCTTCCTCGGCTACCGCGAATACGACCTCGTGAACGAATCCGGCGAGGACGTCCTGGAACTGCGTGAGGAGAGCGGACTCGGTCTGTTGCGCGGCGGCGCTGACACCCGCCAGGTCCAGCACCTCACCGAGGCCGGCAGGAGGAAGGCGCGCGAGAAGCGCGCCCTTGTGATCACGAAGGCGAACTCGCGCTCCACCGTGCACCGCTCGGCGTACCTGGACTACATCGGCGTCAAGAGCTTCGACGCCGCCGGAAACGTCAACGGTGAACGCCGTTTCATCGGCCTCTTCGCCACCACCGCCTATGCCGGCTCCGTCCGGGAGATCCCCGTAGTCCGGGAGAAGGTGGCCGCAATCCTCAACGCTGCCGGTTTCCCGCCGGACTCGCACTCGGGCAAGGACCTGCTGGGCATCCTCGAAACCTACCCCCGCGACGAGCTTTTTCAGGTCGAAATTCCGGACCTTGCCGCCATCGCCAACGGAATCCAGCGGCTGCAAGAAAGACGTCGCACGCGTTTGTTCCTCCGCCCAGACATCTACGGCCGCTTTATGTCCGCCCTCGTCTACCTCCCGCGCGACCGCTACACGACGAACGTCCGGTTGCGCATTGAGCAGGAACTGCGCGAGACCTTCAACGCCGTGTCGATCGACTTTGAGGCGCGGATGACCGAATCCGCCCTCGCCCGCCTCTTCTTCAGAATCCGGCTGCCCAAGAATGCCGACGTCCGCAACATCAACAGTGACGAGCTGGAGAAGCGACTGGTCCGGGCCGCCCGTTCCTGGGGCGAGGGCATATCCGAGGTCCTGCGCGCCCGCGGCAACGGCGGTGGCACCGGCCTCAGGGAAAGCGGTGCCAAAGAACTGGCAGCCAACTGGGCCGAGGCGTTCCCGGTCGGTTACCGGGTGGATTACGAAATCGAAGACGCGCTGACGGACATCGACCGCTTCGAAAAGTACGGCGCTGCGGCCGAACGCGCCGGCGAAGCGGTTCGGGAACAACCCGGCGTTCACGTGTACCTGCCCGAAGGCGCCGGAGCCACCCTGGAAGAGGACGCCCGCGTCAAGCTTTACATGCTGGAGCCGAAGAGCCTGAGCCAGATCCTGCCGTATTTCCACAACCTCGGACTTGAGGTCCTGGACGAACGCCCGTTCGAGATTGAAACCGCGGACCACCGCGATTACTTCCTCTACGATCTCGGCCTGAAATACCCGGCGGGCGTGGACCCCCAGGCCACCGGGCAGCTGCTGGCCGAATCCTTCGGCGCTGCCGTCACCGGCGCCGTGGAATCGGACAGCTTCGACCGCCTCGTCCTGCGGGAGGGCATGCCCTGGCGCAAGGTGGTCGTGCTGCGCGCCTACGCCAAGTACATGCGGCAAATGGGCAACACCAACTCCTTTGGGTTCATCTCCGACACCCTGCTGGCAAACCCGGACGTGGCCCGCGCGCTGACCGGGCTCTTTGCCGCACGATTCGATCCCGCGCTGAGCGATGCCGAACGCCGGCTCAAGCAGGAGCAAGTGGGCGCGGAACTGGACGCCGCCATTGAAAACGTCGCCACCCTGGACGCCGACCGCGTGCTGCGCACGTTCGCCAACCTGATCCGGGCCACGGTACGGACCAACTACTTCCAGAACAAGACCCACGTCAGCTTTAAGCTGAGCCCTGCGGCCATCGACGGGCTGCCGTTCCCGCGTCCGATGTTCGAAATCTGGGTCTACTCGCCCCGCGTGGAGGGCGTGCACCTGCGCTTCGGGAAGGTGGCCCGCGGCGGACTGCGCTGGTCGGACCGGCGCGAAGACTTCCGCACCGAAATCCTGGGCTTGGTCAAGGCACAGACCGTCAAGAACGCCGTCATCGTCCCCACCGGCGCGAAGGGCGGGTTCTACGCCAAGCAGCTCCCGGACCCGGCGAGCGACCGCAGCGCCTGGATGGCCGAAGGCGTCGAGAGCTACAAGACGTTCATCCGCGGGCTCCTGGACATCACGGACAACCTCATCGTGACGCCGGAGGGCCAGACGGTCAGGCCGCCGGCCGACGTCGTCCGCCATGACGACGACGACTCCTACCTCGTGGTCGCGGCCGACAAGGGCACGGCCTCCTTCTCCGACATTGCCAACGGGCTGGCCGCCGAATACGGCTTCTGGCTCGGCGACGCCTTCGCCTCCGGCGGCTCCGTGGGGTACGACCACAAGGCCATGGGCATCACCGCCCGCGGCGCCTGGGAATCGGTCAAGCGCCACTTCAGCGAACTGGACCTCGATACCCAGTCCGAGCCCTTCACAGTGGTGGGAGTTGGCGATATGTCCGGCGACGTGTTCGGCAACGGCATGCTGCTCTCCAAGCAGATCCGCCTGTTGGCTGCGTTCGACCACCGGCACATCTTCCTGGACCCCACTCCGGACGCGGCAACGTCCTACGCGGAGCGCCAGCGGCTCTTCGAACTGCCCCGTTCCTCCTGGGATGACTACAACAGGGCGCTCATCAGCGAGGGCGGCGGTGTGTTTGCCCGACAGGCCAAGGTCATCCCCGTGTCCGCCGAGGTCCGGGCGGCGCTCGGACTCCCGGACGGCACCACGGAGCTCAGCCCGCCGGAACTGTTGCGGGCAATCCTGCTGGCCCCGGCGGATCTGCTCTACAACGGTGGCATCGGCACCTACGTCAAGGCGAGCACTGAATCCAATGCCGAGGTCGGGGACAAGGCCAACGACCCCATCCGCGTCGACGGCCGCGAGCTGCGCGTTAAGGTGGTCGGCGAAGGCGGAAACCTGGGTATGACCCAGCGCGGACGCATCGAAGCGGCGCTGCAGGGCGTTATCCTTAACACCGACGCGATCGACAACTCCGCCGGCGTGGACTGCTCCGACCACGAGGTCAACATCAAGATCTTTGTGGACCGGATGGTCGCGGCCGGCAAACTGGACAGCGGCGAGCGGGCACCGTTCCTGGCTTCGATGACAGACGAGGTCGGCCGGCTGGTGCTCGAGGACAACATCGACCAGAACATCCTGCTCCTCAACGACCGGATGCGGGTCGCCGAATGGAGCCCGAGCTACGAACGCCTCATGGACTGGCTGGAGAAGTCGGCAGACCTCAAACGCGACCTGGAGGCGCTGCCCACCACTCTCGCGCTGCGGGAACGGCTGGAGCAGGGCCAGGGGCTGACCTCTCCGGAACTTTCGGTCCTGGCTGCCTACGCCAAGATCGAACTTGCTTCCGCGCTGCGCGACAGCGACCTCGCCGATGATCCGTGGTTCCGCTCCACGCTGCGGGCCTACTTCCCGGAGCAGTTGCGGGAAAGGTTCGACGCCGAACTGGACACCCACCCGCTGCGCCGCGAAATCATCGCAACCGTCGTGGCCAACGACATGATCAACCTCGGCGGCATCACGTTCGCGTTCCGCGCCATTGAGGAAACGTCAGCGACGGAGTCGGCCCTCGCTAAGGCGTTCGTGGCCCTCCGCGAGGTGTACGAACTGGACATCATGGTCAAGGAACTCAACGAGCTGCCGGCGTCGTTCCCGACCGAACACTGGTGCACAGTCCATCTGGACATCCGGAGGCTCCTGGACCGCGCGGTCCGGTGGCTCCTGGGCCAGGGCGGCGCGTCCCGTCCCATCGCCGACGTCGTGGCCGAATTCAAGCCGCTCCTGGATCCCATGCGGGCCCGGCTGCTGGACTACCTCCGCGGCGACGACCGCGCCCGCGTTCTCGCGTGGCTGGAGAAGGCACGCGGCTGGGACCTGCCGGAAGACCTGGCGCACCGCTGGGCTGAGCTGTTCGAAAGCTTCGTGCTCCTGGACATTGCCAAGATCGTCCATGCCAGCCCGGAGCCGGTGGCCGAGATTGCCCACGTGTACTACGCGGTCTTCGACCGCTTCCACGTCGACTCCCTCCTCGAACGCATCACCAAGCTGCCGCGGAAGGACCGGTGGCAGGCACTGGCCCGGGCGGCCCTGCGCGACGACCTCTACTCCACCGTCTCGGACATGACGACGGCGGTGCTGGCCAGCACCCCGGCCGGCATCCCCGCCGAGGAACGGCTGGCGGACTGGGAGAGCCAGAACGCGGAGCAGCTGGGCCGGGCGAAGTCAATGTTCGACGAGGTCAATGCGCTTGAAGCCGATGACATGGCCTCACTGTCGGTAGCATTGAGGCTCTTGAGGTCAATCGTCCGACGCTAGGGCTGATGTCCGAGTGTCACAAATGGAGGTGTAGTGGCAATCTTTACGGACCCTATCAGGGAGCATGCTGATTTTGGCCCGGGGGATGCCGAGTGGCTGCACCTCCTGGTCGGCGACTGGCAGATGGTCGCCGACCTCGCGTTTGCCGACCTCGCCCTGTGGTTCCCGCATCCAGAGCTCGGCTATGTGGCGCTCGCCCACGTCCGCCCCTCCACCACGCACACGGTGTTCCACGCCGACTTCGTGGGGGAGGGGATCAGGTCGGACCTGCAGCCGCTGGTCGACAAGGCGTGGGAGAGCCGCGCGATCGAGCGCTCCAATGAGACGAACTGGAGCAGCGACATGGCGCTGCGGGTCGAGGCCGTTCCCATGGTCCGCAACGGCCGCACGCTGGCCATCGTGACGTCCCACATGGACCTCTCCAGCTCGCGGATGCCGTCGCGGCTCGAACTCACCTACCGGCAGTGCGCCTACGATCTGCTGCGCATGGGAACACTGGGCCTGTGGCCGGACTTTGCCTCGCCCACGGGCTCGCGCCGCGGCGCCCCGCGCGTGGGTGACGGTCTGATCAGGCTCGACGCTGAGGGGATCGTGCAGTACGCCAGCCCCAACGGGGTTTCCGCGTTCCGTCGCCTGGGCGACGGAGAGTCCCTCGAAGGCCGCTCACTCGCCGAGGTGACCGCCGGGCTCCTGAAGGACCGGCGCCTGGTCGATGAAACTCTGCCGCTCGTCGTCACCGGCCGCATGCCGTGGCGCAGCGAAATCGAGTCGCGCGGCGTGAGCCTTTCGCTGCGGGCCATCCCGCTGCGCGACGAGCAGCAGCGGTTCGGCGCCCTGGTCCTCTGCCGCGACGTCTCGGAGCTGCGTCGCCGGGAGATGGAGCTGGTGACCAAGGATGCCACCATCCGGGAAATCCATCACCGGGTGAAGAACAATCTGCAGACCGTCGCGGCCCTCTTGCGGATGCAGTCCCGGCGCATGGTCAGCGACGAGGCCAAACAGGGGCTCGAGCAGGCCATGCGGCGGGTGGCGACCATTGCCCTGGTGCATGAGACGCTGTCCCAGGGCCTGACCCAGAGCGTGGATTTTGACGAACTTATCGGCCGCCAGTTCCGCCTCTCGGCCGAGGTTGCCTCGCCTTCGCAGCAGGTGAAGACACAGCGCTCAGGCCTCTTTGGCGACCTGCCGAGCGACTTCGCCACCCCGCTCGCCCTCGTCATCAATGAGCTGGTCACGAATGCCGTCGAGCACGGCCTGGAGGGACGCACCGGCACTGTCTGGCTGATTGCCGACCGCTCCGAGACCGAAGATGGCCATGAACTCTTGGCTGTGACTGTGGAGGACGACGGCGTCGGGCTTCCGGACACGCCGTACGCCGAGGGCCTTGGCCTGCAGATCGTCCGGACACTGGTCACCAGCGAACTGGGCGGCACCATCCAGTGGCAGGCCCGCACCGGCGGAGGAACCGCGGTCCAGATAGTCTTGAGCCTTGCGACGCAGTAGCCGATAAGACGCAGTAGCCGTTAAAGAGCAATGGCCGCGGACCTCTCGGTCCGCGGCCATTGCCGCAAGCCGGCGGTGCTCCGGCAACGCAACTAGGAAGCGCGCCGGGCCCGTGCCGCGCGGCGCTTGAGGGCGCGGCGCTCGTCCTCGCTCATGCCGCCCCAGACCCCGGCGTCCTGACCGGACTCCAGTGCCCATTGCAGGCAGGTGTCGACAACGGGGCAGCGCCGGCAGACGCTTTTCGCTTCCTCGATTTGCAGGAGGGCAGGGCCGGTGTTGCCGACCGGGAAGAACAGCTCCGGGTCCTTGTCAAGGCAGGCTGCGCGATTACGCCAATCCATGCTGATCAGTCACTCCATTCCTGGGAAAACTCGTTAAATGCCTTGTGAAATTATTCACTAGAGGCTTCATAAGAAAAGGCCCCACTCGGGGCCCCTCGGTCATCTGGATTAAGCGTGTCATGTTAACGCCGTGTAAACAAGGGGTAATAGAGGCCAAAATGGCTCGAGACCGTGAGCGATGCATCACATTCAGTGGCGGCTTCCTCACACCTAGACGACTATGTCCGGTAGTGTGCCAGTGTGTCAAGGCCTCCCGAAAACCCTGAAGACCTTCCCGGAAATCGCGACGACGATGCGGACGACTTCGCCGGCAAAAATTCCGCGGAACTACCGCCCCGGAATACGGCTGGAGATCCTGCCACGACCGCTCAGCGGCCCAGGGCGGTCGTGGTCATTGCCGCCGTCGTCGCCCTAGAGGCCGCGGCCTTGCTGGTTGCCGCCGGCTGGTACTGCACGCAACTGCTGACCGGAGCGCCCGTGCTCTCCTTCTGGGGTGCCGTCTTCACGCTGGGGCTGCTGCTGGCGTTCTCCGTTTGGCTTTTCGCGGTGGCACGCTTCCTAATGCGGGGTTTTCGCTGGCCGAGGGCCGGCGCCCTGGTGGCGCAGCTGTTCGTGCTGACCATCGGCTTCCCGACGCTGACCGGCGGCTTTCCGGTGGCCGGACTGGCCATGCTGGTCCCCGCTTTGGCCGCCATCGTGTTGCTGTTCGACAAGCGGGTCATAGCATTCGCGTCACGCGCCGCGGGCACCCCGCCCGCCCTGTAAGGCCGCGTAGCCCGTTCTGTCCCGGGCGCTCCCGTCACTATCCGTCCGGCAGTGCGGCCAGCTGGACTGGCGTGGCGTGACCGTCGAAAAGGACGATGGCGCGGCCCGCCGGGGGATTCAGTTCCGTTTCGAACCGGACGCCGAACAGGTCGCCATCCAGAAGTCCCCGCGGGCGGATCAGGACCGCCCGCCCCTGGCTGCGCGCCCTGGGAGCCAGAGCCACCCGTTCCCCAAAGGCCGGCCCGAATCCCGCCGCCATTATCACCCGCCAGCCCAGGCTGTTGAGGACGGCCAGGCTGCTGTTGGCCTCGTGCGGGAGCAGATCTGCGTCGTCTGCCAGCGCAATCGACCTCCGTTCCAGGGTTCCGGCCAGCGCGCTGGCATGCGCCCCCGACCAGTACGTGGCCGGATCTGTCCCCGCCGGCGGCGCGAGCCAGGTTTCGGCGGGATTCATTGCGGGCAGTGCCGCCAGCAGCGTGCTCTTCCCAGAGCCCGGACCGCCGAGGACCGCCAGAACGCCACCGGCCGGCAGCAGCAGTCCATACGGGTTGAGCTCATCTCCTGCCACCCCGATCAGCAGCGCGGCTGCCGGGACCGGGGCCTCATTTTTACCCGGGACGCCAGTGATCGTGGCATCGGGCGGCGAATTTCCCCCACGCGGTTTGCGGCCCCGGCCCCGCACGCCGCACCGGGCAAGGACCTCGCCCGCAGTCACCAATGCCGGCAGTGCCTCGACTCGAAAGGGCACCGTCGAGACGGCTCCATCGGCCAGGCAGCGCCCTGCCGCGGACTGCGGCTCGAACAGCTGGGCAGCATGGCCGGTCTCCAGCGAAGTCGGCACAAACGGGCCGAATACGGCAACGCGGCCGGGGATTGGCTCCCACGTTGGAAGTCGTGGCCATGCCAGACGTCCCTCTTCGGTCGAGCCCGCGGGAAAGTAGATCCGGTTGGGCAGGGCGGCGAAGAACCTTGCCGTCACAAGTTCGCGCTCGCCGGAGACGAGGACTGTGATCCCGGCTCTGGAGCCGTCCCGCACGATGTCATGGACGAGGTCTTCAGCCCACGCGAGCGGCCCGGAGCGGAACCCCGAAACCCAGGCGCCCCAGCCGCTGAGTACCAGCACCAGCGGCGGACGAGGCGTGGAGGCGGGCACGCCGAGCCGCGCGGTGACTTCTTCGGCGACCCGCTGCAGGACCCTGGCCGCACGGCGGAGCTCCTGCAGGCCGACCACCGCCCCGACCCGGGACGCCGCCGAGGCGGTGCTGAGGGAACCGGTGGCGTCGAGAATGTACAGGTGCGACTCCACCCCTCCGGTCAGAAGCTGTCTGACGGCCAGCGCCATCGCCGCGTCACGGCCGCCGGCGCCGGTGCCGACGAGGCCCAGATGCCCATGCTCACGGGGGCTCCAGACAAGTTTGTCGACACGTTGAAGTTCGGGCAGGTCCACCCGCCCCAGCTGAACCATGGCTCGGTCAGTGTCCGGGTCAGGGAACCCGGGGTCCAATGAACGCAACAGCGTCGGCAGGGGGTCCGCCACGGGGCGGCGGAGAGGGTGGCCGCCGCTTTTGTGCCACAGGTCCGCAACCATGGCGATGAGCGCCGCCGGTCCCGGTGCTCCAACGGTGCTGCAGGCGTCATCCTGGCTGCCGGCGGAGTCACCGGCTCCGGGCCCGGCCGCCGCAGGACTGGCTGCCGCGCGGGGATGGGCCAGAGCGTCCTCGACGGTGCGCACGGTGACTGCCCCAGTAGTCCGCAGGGCGGTCCCGGAAGCCAGTGTTGCCGTCTGGAACTCCTCCGGAGCCTGGTTGCCGCGGACGAGGAACGCACGCCCCGGGCGTGCGATGGGGATGGCGGCCGCCAGCCGCGAGCCCATGACGTCCATTGATTCGTGGCCGGTCTGGACGCGAAGGGCGATGGAGCTGGTGACGTTGGCCCGGATGTCGGCGTTCACGGCTCCCTGGGGGCGCTGCGTGGCCATGATGAGATGGATCCCTAGCGACCGGCCAACGGCGGCAATCCTCATGAGTTCGGAGAGCGCGGCGGGAGCCTCGTCCACCAGGACCCTGAACTCGTCAATGACAATCACCAGATACGGCACCGCCCGGCCCGGGGTCGGGGACGACTCGTAGCCTGCGAGGTCCGGGACACCCGCCCGGGCAAGCAACTCCTCCCTCCGCCGCACCTCGGCCCGCAATGAAATGAGGGTGCGGTCCACTTCCGCAGCGCCCAGATCCGTGAGCATCCCGACGCAGTGTGGGAGCCCGGTCAGTGGGCCCAGGCCCGAGCCGCCCTTGAAATCTATGAAAAGCAGGTTGACGCGGTCGGGGGGATGGCTGGCCGCGAGGCCGGCGGCAAGAGTGCGCAGGAACTCCGATTTGCCGGAACCCGTGGTCCCGGCGACCAGGAAGTGCGGACCGTCCGCCCGCAGATCGAGATACACGGGACCCGAACTGCCCGCCCCAACCGCCGTACTCAGTCCGGCCGCGGGACCGGAACGGGACCAGCGCCCGGAGATATCCTGGGCCCCGAGGGGAAGGACATCGGCCAGGCTGCAGCGGCGCAGGATGGCCGGCCGGGGAACCGCCGGGGTGCGCGCGCTGCCGTTGAACCCCCGGCAGAAGCGGTCGAAGACCGCCGGCGGGACCAGATCCGGGACGAACTCCAAGGGTGGCGCCCCGGCTCTGACGAGGGCGGGGCGCTTGCCCAGGACAATGCCCGGATGAGCCTGCGGATGCGGCTGGGGAAGCAGCTCAGGGGAGCATTCAATGACCCGCCACCCGTGAGCCGTGGCCAGGGACCGCAGGGCCGGCCCTGCGTCCGCGGCTTCAGCACCGGCGGCCGGCCCCGGCCGCTCGGGCGCGGCCCAGAGGATGAGGATCCCGCGGTCGGTTGTCTCGCCGGACCCGGCGGTCAACAGCCCGGCCGTGGTGGCCTCATTGGCGGAGAGCGTGACACCGGGCAGGAAACGCGCGGCCAGCGGTACCGCGTCCACCGGGCCGTGCACCAGCAGGCCGGTGCTGCCGGTGAGTGGAAAGGCGGCCAGCTGCAGGATGAAGGAACGGACCAGGCCAGTTGCCGCAGCTGCGGGGCCGTGGATGGTTACCACAGCCGACGCCGGATCCAAGGTCACCGGGACCTGGCTGAGCAGGGGAGGCAGGAAGCCGGGCTCGGGTGGCTCCAGCCGGATGTTGGCCCGCTGGTCCGCCAGCCCGAGCCGGAGCCAGATCTCCGGCGGCTCCCCACGACCCGCAGCCGCCGGCGCGGGCGCGGGCGCGCCGGGCGCGAGGCTCATCACCAGGTCCGCGGCCGAAGGGGCCGCCTGCCGGCGCCGATCCAGGTCCTGCAGGGCAGCTCCCGCGATGGCGGCGGCAAGCTCGCGGCGCTGGCGGCGGCCAGTCAAGAGGGGCAGGAGCAGGGACGCGGCCGAAACGGCGGTGAAGGCCAGGAACATCCACGTGCCGGTGAGGAGCGCGAGGCCGGCGCCCACCAGGATCGGCAGCACCACGGCCAGGACCACGGCGGAGCGGTGGCTTGGGGCAGCGGTGCCGCGGACAACCAGCGGCTCGGCGACGCTCGAACCTGCCCGCCCCGTCACGGGCTCGGCCGCGTCCGGCATGGCCGGCGTGCCGAGCCGGAGGGACATGGTGGAGTCACCGCAACGAATCGAGGACGCCGTGGTCACCCTGGCCGTGCCTACCTTCCGGCCGTCGACGCTGGTTCCGTTCGCGCTGCCGAGATCCACGATCGTGACGTCAGCCTCCGATATGTCCAGGCGGGCGTGCTCACGGGAGAGCGCGGGATCCGGGATCACAATCCCGGCTCCGCCGCGCCCGATCCGGAACCGGCCCCGCCGCAACACGACGAGGGTGCCCGCGCCGGGGCCGCCGTGCACGGCCAACAACAACGTGGCACTTTCCGCGCGCCCGTGCCGCGAAGTTGCACCGGAGTTGCCAACAAGCGCAGAACTGGCACCAAGCACAGAGTTCTCGACAAGCACAGCGCCGTGGACCAGGGGAGCGGTGCCGACCGTCATGGCAGCGACCCCGGCGCCCCGGACGAACAGCTGGCCCGTCCCGTAGCACCGGGTGATGGCGGCTTCCAGGTCGGCTCCCGGGCAGGCGTCCGGGACGTCGGTGGCCAGCTCGATGAGCCGGCCACCCGGCGTCGAACCTGGCACCAAGGTGCTCTGCCCAAGGGTGCCCGCTACCAGAGTGCAGTGGAAGATCATCCGGGCGTCCTTTCCCGCGTGCCCGGGTTCCACGTTAAGGATGCGTCGGCCCGGGTGGGCCGGGAAATTGTGCCATGTGGAAAGCGCGCCGGAGCGGCATGGTCCCCCCGGCACGCCTGGCTCCCGGGCCGGTGGTTGCCGTGGCGTCGGACCGTGGGGCGGGCCGCGATTCGCCTGTACCCGCCCCGTCTCGGGTAGGCTAGACCAGCAGACAATGCACCACATTGCGCTGCCCGCATTCGAACCAGGAGAGTTTGTGACCGCTGACCTCGTCATCGTAGGGTCGGGCTTTTTCGGCCTGACAATCGCAGAACAGGCCGCCACTGAGCTGGGCTTGAAGGTAGTCGTCATCGACCGCCGCCACCACATCGGCGGCAACGCCTACAGCGAAAAGGAAGAGCAGACGGGCATCGAGGTGCACCGCTACGGTGCCCACCTCTTCCACACGTCCAACGACCGCGTTTGGGAGTACGTGAACCGCTTCACGACCTTCACGAACTACGTCCACAAGGTCTACGGCGTGCACAAGGGCGAGGTCTACTCCCTGCCCATCAACCTGGCGACGATCAACCAGTTCTTCCGGGCCAACCTCACCCCCGGGCAGGCGCAGGAACTGATCAAGGAACAGGCCGGCGAACTCGCAGGCACCGATCCGCAGAACCTGAACGACAAGGGCATCCAGCTGATCGGCCGCCCTCTCTACGAGGCGTTCATCAAGCACTACACCGGCAAGCAGTGGCAGACGGATCCGAAGGACCTGCCCGCCGGCATCATCTCCCGCCTCCCGGTGCGCTACAACTACGACAACCGGTACTTCAACGACAAGTACGAGGGCCTGCCGACCAACGGCTACACGGCGTGGATCGAAAAGATGGCCGAACACCCCAACATCGAGGTCCGGCTCAACACGGACTTCTTCGATGAGTCCCACGAGTACAGCAAGGGCAAGGTCGTCGGGACCATCCCGGTCGTTTACACCGGACCCGTTGACCGCTACTTCGACTACGCCGAGGGCGATCTGTCCTGGCGCACCATCGACTTCGAAGAAGAGGTGCTCGACGTCGGGGACTTCCAGGGCACGTCCGTGGTGAACTACAACGACGAGGACGTCGCGTACACCCGCATTATCGAGCCCCGCCATTTCCACCCGGAGCGCGACTACCAGACGGAGAAGACCGTCATCATGCGCGAATTCTCCCGCGCCGCCGAGAAGGGCGACGAGCCCTACTACCCGATCAACACGCCGACTGACCGCGAACGCCTGCTCAAGTACCGGGACCTCGCTGCAGCCGAGAAGGACGTCCTCTTTGGCGGCCGCCTGGGCACCTACAAATACCTTGACATGCACATGGCGATCGGCTCGGCCCTGACCATGTTCGAGAACAAGATCCGCCCGCATTTCGAGGCAGGCGCCACGATTGAAAGCGGAGGAGTGGACGCATGAGCGCAGCAACAGATACCCAGGTAAAGTCCGCCCAGCAGTGGGACACCCTGCAGCGGGTCATCCTGCCCAGTGCCAGCCAGATGGATACGGTTCCCCTGTACATGGACATGGGCACCGCGACCGGCATCCAGCTGCCCACGGTCGGTGACCGCGACGGAAAAAACACTAAGCCGCGGACCTTCAGCAGCGCCACCAAGGAAGCCCACGTTGAGGACTTCCTGTCGCGAAGCTCCACCAAGGTCAGGTCCGGGGAACGCGTTTCATTCGGCAGCTATTTCAACGCCTTCCCTGCCAGTTACTGGCGCCGCTGGACGACTGTGGATTCTGTCCGGCTGCAGGTGCGCACCGAGGGCGCAGGATCCGTCATCGTCTATAAGTCGAACGCCCGCGGGTCCCTGCAGCGCGTCGACACGCGGCGTGTGGAGGGTACGGCGGAGAACACCTTTGAACTGTCCCTGGCGCCTTTCGGCGACGGCGGCTGGTACTGGTTCGACCTTGTTGCCGGCTCCGAACCGCTGGTGATGCTCGACGCCGAGTGGCAGGGGGTCGCTGTTGACCGCACCCCCGGTTCGGTTACCTTGCAGATCACGACGCTGAACAAGACCGACTTCTGCCTCAACAATCTCCGGCTGCTTGCCGAGAACCCCGATGCCCTCAATCATGTCCAGGAAATCCTGCTGGTTGACCAGGGCACCCAAAAGGTCGAGGACGCTGACGGGTTCGCGGCGGTCCGGGACTCGCTGGGCGGCAAGCTGCGCATCATCAACCAGTCGAACCTCGGCGGATCCGGCGGCTTTGCCCGGGGCATGTTCGAGGCCGTCGAAAACGGCAGTGACTACGTCCTGTTGATGGACGATGACATCGTGGTTGAGCCGGAGAGCATCATCCGCCTGCTCACCTTCGCGGACCGCTGCAAGACGCCCACGATTGTGGGCGGCCACATGTTCGATCTCTACAACCGGACGGTCCTCCACACGTTCGGCGAGGTCGTCAACCCGTACCGTTTCCAGCCCTCGTTGCCGAGCGAGGACATGGTCCTGGGGCACGATTTCCTGTCTTCGAACCTGCGCCAGACCTCCTGGCTGCACCGCCGCTGCGACGTGGACTACAACGGCTGGTGGATGTGCCTCATCCCGACCTCGGTCATCCGGGAAATCGGTCTCTCGCTGCCCCTCTTCATCAAGTGGGACGATTCGGAATACGGGCTGCGCGCCAAGGCGCACGGCTTCCCGACAGTCTCGCTGCCTGGTTCGGCCGTATGGCACGTGTCCTGGATCGACAAGGACGACCTCGTCGGCTGGCAGGCTTACTTCCACGCACGCAACCGGATCGTGACGGCCCTCCTCCACAGCCCCTACGAATTCGGCGGCCGGGTTGTGCGCGAATCCCAGTACGCGGACATCAAGCACCTCGTGTCGATGCAGTACGCGACCGCGCACGGCCGCGGCTGGGCGCTTCAGGACGTGCTTAAAGGCCCGTCCGGCCTGCCGGAACTGCTTCCCTCGAAGCTGCCCGAAATCCGGAAGATGATGGCCGGCTACTCCGACTCGATTTTCCGCGCGGATCCGGACGAGTTCCCGACGCCGAAGATGGCGAAGCCGCCGCGCCACGGGCACGGTGTGTCCCAGCCGTCCAAGATCACTCTTCTGCCCTGGGCGGCCAAGACTGTCGCACGGCAACTTTTCCGGCCTGTCGGGCGCACCAGCGCGGAACGTCCGCAAACCAGCATTGCGCATCAGGACAACCGTTGGTGGCGGATCGCGCAGTTTGACAGCGCCCTCGTCTCCAACGCCGAAGGAACAGGCGCCTCCTGGTACAGGCGGGACCCCAAGCGCGTGCGGGAAATGCTCACCGAGAGCAGCCGGTTGCATGCCGCGCTGCTCAAGGACTGGCGGTCCCTGAGCAAGCAATACAGGTCAGCGATGCCGGAGCTCACGTCCCTGGATTCCTGGAAGAAAATCTTCGAAGAACATACCCAGAGTGAAGTGAAGTAGCGTGACAACCACGATTTCCGGGGAATTGACCCGCCCGGGTCTCGGCGGTGGATTTCGGGATCTTCGCCAGTCCAGTTTTCTGCTTAAGCTTCTGGTCCGCAAGGAACTGAAAGTCCGTTACCGCGGCTCGGTCCTGGGCCTCCTCTGGTCCTATGTGAAGCCCGGTGTGCAGTTTGTCGTGTTCTACGTGGCCTTGGGTGTCTTCCTCGGCCTGGAACGCAGCGCAAAAAACCCGGACGGCCTCGCTAACTATGCGGTGTATCTCTTCTCCGGAATCGTGCTGATCAACTTCTTCTCCGAGGCCCTCGGGAACGCGGCACGATCGATTGTTAACAACGGCAACCTGATCAAGAAGATCTATCTCCCCCGGGAGCTGTTTCCGGTGGCGTCGGTCTGGGTGTCGGCGGTCCATTTCTTCCCCCAGCTCGTTGTGCTCGTGATCGGTTGCCTCTTCGCGGGGTGGCATCCGGACGTGTTCCAGCTGTTGGCCGCGGTCGGCGGATTCGCGATCGTGGGCTTCCTGGCCACCGGGCTCGGCCTGCTGTTCGGCGCCGCCAACGTATATTTCCGTGATTCGGAAAACCTCGTTGACATGCTGCTGATGGTGGCCACCTGGGCTTCGCCCGTCATGTACTCGTGGACGATGGTGGAGGCAAAGCTGGGCCCGGTGGTTTTCGCCATTTACCAGGCCAATCCCATCACGGTGGGCGTTGAGTTGTTCCATTACGCCTTCTGGTACCCCACAACTGACGGCTCGGCCGCGATGCCGCCGAACCTGTTCAGCCTGTGGCTGCCGATCGGGCTCGCCATTTCCCTCGTGGTCCTGGCACTGGGGCAGCTGACTTTCCGGCGGCTTGAAGGCCGCTTCGCTCAGGAGCTGTAAATGGCAAACGCGATCGAAGTTTCCAGTATCAGCAAGGAGTTCGTGCTCCGCCACACCCGTTCCATCAAGGAGGCGGTCGTGTGGTTGGTCAAGGGCCGCAAGGGCGATCTTTCCAAGAAGTTCCATGCCCTGAGGGACGTCTCCCTGATGGTGGAAACAGGGGAGACCGTGGCACTGCTGGGCCTCAACGGATCCGGGAAGTCCACCCTGCTTAAGCACATCTCCGGCGTCATGCTTCCGGATTCCGGCAGTGTCTACACCCGCGGCCGCGTGGCCGGCCTGATTGAAGTCGGGGCAGGTTTTCATCCCGACCTGTCCGGCCGCGACAACGTGTACCTCAACGGAGCGATCCTGGGGATGACGGAGAAGCAGATCAACGAGCGATTCGACGCGATCGTGGAATTCTCCGAGATTGGCGAATTCATCGACACGGAGGTCAAGTTCTATTCGTCGGGCATGTACCTGCGCCTGGCCTTTTCCGTAGCAGTTCACACTGACCCCGAGGTCTTCCTGATCGACGAAATCCTCGCCGTCGGGGATGAACCGTTCCAGCGCAAGTGCATAGCCAAGATTCAGGAACTGGCAGAGCGTGGCAAGACTCTCGTCGTGGTCAGCCACGACCTGGACTTGGTCTCCCGTATCTGTGCCCGCGGTGTGCTGCTTGAGCACGGCAACGTGGCATTCGACGGACCCATTCACGAGGCCGTCGCGCTCCTGCGCGCATGATGCCGGCACCGGAATAGCAGGTGCCGGATGCGTAGGCGTCGTCAGGCGACGTTTGAATCGCTCGTCCCGGAACCCGCAGGTGCCAGGCGTCGAAGTGGTTG
Organism: Arthrobacter sp. NPDC058192; assembly: GCF_042883665.1. Lineage (NCBI taxonomy): Bacteria > Bacillati > Actinomycetota > Actinomycetes > Micrococcales > Micrococcaceae > Arthrobacter > Arthrobacter sp. NPDC058192. The sequence goes on from NZ_JBHVVJ010000003.1 coordinate 130,494, forward strand.
ATCTGCACTCGCATTTCTGCCAGCAGGACGTCTGCCCGGCCGTGATTGGCAACGCGTTGGTTTATCGCGACAACCACATGGCCAACACATTTGCCAAGACTCTGGCACCCGCTCTCGCCAAGGGGCTCGGGCTCTAGCTGGGCCGGTACCGAACCCCCAGCCAAGTAAGATTTCTAGGGACGGCCTCGACCTTACGGTCCGTTTCTGCCGTTCAATCAACGTTCTCGGAGGATTTCCTTTGTCGTGGTGGTCTGTGGTTCCGATTGTCCTTGTGACGATCGGTGTGTTTTTCGTTCCCGGGGCGTTCGTCGCCTGGGCGAGTCGAGCCCGCGGGATGGCGCTGCTGGCCATGGCTCCGGCCATCACCGTGTCGATCGTGGCAGTGTCAGCTATTGTGGCGCCCCTCCTGCACATGGAATGGTCACTTGTGCCGGTATTCCTCTTCACCGCGCTGCTCACTGCCGTTGCCCTGGCAATAACGATCTGCCTCACCAGGAATACCAAAGCCGCGACACACGGCCCACGGAGCCAGATTAACTGGGCGGCCGGTGCTGGACACGGTTTCGCCCTACTAGCTGCGGCTTTTCTTATCAGCCGCCGTCTAGTGGCAGCCTTCGGCCGGCCGGAGTCGTTCTCTCAAACGTACGACAATGTCTTCCACCTTAACGCCGTGCGGTACATTCTCGACACGGGATCGGCATCGTCCCTTACAGTGAGCTCCATGATCGGCGGCGGATTTTATCCGGCCGCCTGGCACGATCTCGTGGCACTAGTTGCCGCCACAACCGGGGCCGCCATCCCCGTTTCCGTAAATGCCGTTAACATCGTCGTAGGGGCGATCGTCTGGCCGCTCGGGTGCATTTTCCTTGCACATAAGGTTCTGGGAAACCGCGTCGTCGTTAGCGTTGCCGCAGGTATTCTCTCCGCGGCTTTCGGCGCGTTCCCACTGCTGCTGCTGGACTTCGGTGTCCTTTATCCGAATTTCCTGGGCAACGCATTACTGCCGGCGGTCGTGGCGTTGGGAATCCAAGCAATGGGATTGGCAAGAACGCCCTCGGAGTCGAAACCCGTAGCTTGGTTGCTATTCATTTTGGTGCTTCCTGGCCTCGCTTTAGCGCACCCGAGCAGCCTCATGGCGCTGATGGCGCTGATGCTCACACCCCTGCTGATCCTTTGGTCGAAGATCGCATCCAGGTCGGCGCGGCGGTCGCCCCGCCCGGCACTATCTGTCGCTGGCATGATTCTGGCACTTCTTCTGGGGCTGGGCGCGCTTGGCGTTCTGTGGACAAACGTTCGCCCGAGCGAGAGATCGTCCATGTGGCCCCCCGTCGAAACGACGGGGCGTGCCATTGGCGAGGTACTCACCAGTTCAGCCATTGGAGGGCCGGTTTCATGGGCAGTGATGATACTGGCGGTGGCCGGACTAGTCTCGCTGATCCTGCGGCGCGAGCAGCTCTGGCTTGTCGGGATGTACGTTGTTATCGCCAGTCTCTTCGTCATCGTGGCGTCCTTCCCCTTCGGGGACGTTCGGACATTTTTCACCGGCGTGTGGTACAACGATCCCCCCCGGCTTGCGTCGCTCCTCCCTCTCACGATTCTTCCATTGGCAGTTGTAGGCGCAGTCCGCGGCTGGGAGAAATGGTTGGTTCCGCTGATGGCCAGATACGCCGCCAAGGAACCGTCGTCTGCGGATGAACCTGGTGTAACTCCACGGTATGCCGTTATAGCGACGGCGATCGTCGTTGCAGGCTTGCTCGCCGTCGGTACCCAGCAAGAGAATGTTGGGGCGGCGACCGATTCGGCCACCAATAGCTATCGGATGACCAACGACTCGCCACTGATCTCCCTAGACGAAATGGCTTTGCTGAAGCGACTGCCGGACGAGATTCCTCAAGACGCGACTCTCCTGGGCAATCCGTGGAACGGAAGCGCCCTGGCGTACGCGTTTGCCGACAGGAAACCCATCCAGCTTCACATGACCGGCGAGCTCCCTGCCGGCTCGGATCAACTGTTCACGCGTCTCAATATGGCCAATTCGGATCCGAAACTCTGCCCGATCGTTCAGCGCCTGCATATCGGGTACGTGCTCGACTTTGGCCACCAAGAAGTACACGGCGGCGACAACGGTTTCCGCGGGCTGGACAACCTAGAGGCCGCCGGGGTGGCCAGACTCGTGGATTCCCAAGGACAGGCAAAGATCTACAAACTGACAGCCTGCGGGCAGTGAGCGCGGAACCTGTGGGCCGCCCGGCGAGCACGGAAATGTATTGTTTTGAGGGGTCGATCAGCTGTGCACTGGCGGCGCGGCAGCCGCTAGTGTGGAGACTGGTCCTTCGGCCCCGCCATCAGGCATGAGAGAAAAGGCACGAAAATCGTGAAGATTGCTGTAATTGCGTTGGGTAAGATCGGCCTGCCCTTGGCCGTCCAGTTTGCGTCCAAGGGTCATGAGGTGGTCGGCGTCGACGTCAACCGGCAGGTTGTCGACCTCGTCAACGCCGGAACAGAGCCCTTTCCCGGCGAAGCCAAGCTGCAGGAAAAGCTTTCCGAGCTGGTGCCCGCAGGGAAGCTCCGGGCGACGACTGACTACGCTGACGCCGTCCCGGAAGCGGACGTTGTGGTCCTCGTCGTGCCGCTGTTTGTCGACGCCGAGGCGAATCCCGATTTCGGCTGGATGGATGTGGCGACCGCCGAACTGGCCAAGCACCTGACGCCCGGCACCCTGGTGTCCTACGAAACCACCCTCCCGGTCGGCACCACCCGGACCCGGTGGAAGCCGGCCCTGGAAGCCGCCTCGGGCCTGGTCGAGGGGCAGGACTTCCACCTGGTGTTCTCCCCGGAGCGCGTGCTCACCGGCCGGGTGTTCGAGGACCTGCGCAAGTACCCCAAGCTGGTGGGCGGCCTGTCCGAAGCGGGGGCAGCCAAAGCGGTCGAGTTCTACCAGGCCGTCCTGGACTTCGATGAGCGGACTGACCTGGCCCGGCCGAACGGCGTCTGGGACCTGGGCTCCGCCGAGGCGTCGGAGATGGCGAAACTGGCGGAAACGACCTACCGCGACGTGAACATTGGACTCGCCAATCAGTTCGCGCGCTATGCCGCCACGGCGGGCATCGACATCTACCAGGTCATCGAGGCCGCCAACTCCCAGCCCTACAGCCACATTCACACACCGGGAATCGCCGTCGGCGGACATTGCATCCCCGTTTATCCGCGGCTGTACCTCTGGAACGATCCGGAGGCTACGGTGGTGCGCGCAGCCCGCGCGGCCAACGCCGACATGCCGGCCTACACCATCGGACTGCTCGAGGGAGCCTACGGCGACCTGACAGGCGCCCGCGTGGTGGTACTCGGAGCTGCCTACCGCGGCGGCGTCAAGGAGACGGCGTTTTCCGGTGTCTTCGACGCCGTCAAGGCACTCGAACTGCGCGGCGCCTCGGCGCTGGTCCATGACCCGCTGTACACCGACGAGGAACTCCAGAAGCTGGGCTTCCAGCCCTACCACCTGGGGGAGCCCGCGGACGCGGCCGTGGTCCAGGCAGACCATGCCGAGTACCGCACGCTGGGACCACAGGACCTTCCTGGGGTCCGGGTGTTCATCGACGGGCGCAGGGTGAGCAGCCCCGAGGCGTGGGACGGCGTCCAGTACCGCGTCATCGGCAAGGCATGACCTCGGTGGTTGCGCCGCACATCTTCCCGTCGACAGGAGATCCACGATGAATAACATTGCCCCGAGCGCTGATGTTTCTGACCGCGCCGTGCTGGGCGCCGGCACCAAGATCTGGCACCTGGCCCAGGTGCGCGAGGACGCCACCCTGGGAGAAAACTGCATCGTCGGCCGTGGCGCCTACGTAGGCACCGGCGTCCACATCGGCGACAACACCAAGATCCAGAATTACGCGCTGGTCTACGAGCCGGCCAGGCTCGGAAAGGGCGTCTTCATCGGACCCGCAGTGGTCCTCACGAACGACACCTACCCCCGCTCCGTCAGCCCCGATGGATCCTTGAAGAGCGCGCACGACTGGACCCCGGTGGGCGTCACCATCGAGGATGGAGCGTCCATCGGCGCTCGCGCCGTCTGCGTGGCTCCGGTGACGATCGGGCGCTGGGCGACCATCGCCGCAGGCGCTGTCGTCACGAAGGATGTCCCCGCCTTCGCCTTGATGGCCGGAGTACCGGCCAAACGGCTCGGCTGGGTCGGCAAGGCCGGCTTCCCGTTGCGTGAGGTGGAGGGGTTCTGGGTGTGCCCCGAGACAGGCGCCAAGTATGTAGAAGAAGAAAATTCCCTGAAAGAGGCAGAGGACAACGCATGAGCCCGGACTTTATCCCCGCAGCCAGGCCGATCATCGGCGACGAAGAGCGGGCGGCCGTAGATGCCGTACTCGCCTCTGGAATGCTGGCCCAAGGCAAGCAGGTAGCCGAGTTTGAAACCGAGTTCTCTTCCGTGCTCGTCGACGGACGAGCGGCTGTCGCCGTAAACTCCGGCACCTCCGGTCTCCACCTCGGTCTCCTCGCCGCCGGCGTTGGCCCCGGCGACGAAGTCATCGTGCCGTCCTTCACCTTCGCCGCCACCGGCAACGCCGTCGCGCTGACCGGTGCGACCCCGGTCTTCGCTGACATCGAGCTGGACCACTACACCCTGGACACCGACCACGTCGCTTCGCTGATCACGGAGAAGACCAAGGGCATCATGCCGGTCCACCTCTACGGCCACCCCTTCGACGTCGAGGGCCTCGGCCGGCTGGCGTCGGAGCGGGGCATCGATCTCTACGAGGACGCAGCCCAGGCCCACGGAGCAAGCTTCAACGGCAAGAAGGTGGGCAGCTTCGGCACCTTCGCCATGTTCAGCCTGTACCCGACGAAGAACATGACCTCCGGCGAGGGCGGCATGGTCACGACGTCGGACGCCGGCGTCGAGCACAAGCTCCGGCTCCTGCGCAACCAGGGCATGCAAAAGCAGTACGAGAACGAGATCGTCGGCTTCAACGCCCGCATGACCGACCTGCACGCCTCCATCGGCCGCGTCCAGCTCACCAAGGTGCTCGGCTGGACCGCGCAGCGGCAGCAGAACGCGGCGTTCCTCGACGCCAACCTGGAGAACGTCGGGATCCCGGCCGTCAAGGAGGGGGCGGGGCACGTCTACCACCAGTACACCATCCGCGTGACCGAGGACCGCGACGGGATGGCCAAGGCGCTGCGGGACGAGTACAACATCGGAACCGGCGTGTACTACCCGGTCCCGAACCACCGGCTTCCGTCCTTCAACCGCACCGAAGACCTGCCCAACACGGAGACGGCCGCCAAGGAAGTGCTCTCCCTGCCTGTTCACCCCTCCCTGAGCCAGGACGACCTCGATCGGATCGTCACTGCCGTCAACGCCGTCGCCAAGGCCGGTGCCTGAGATGGCGAATCTGCGCGTAGGCCTGATCGGGCTGGGAATGATGGGCCGGCACCATGCCAGGGTTCTTCGCGAGCTGCCCGGCGTCGACCTCGTGGCTGTGGCCGACGCCTACGGCGATCCGCACGGCGTCGCCGGGGGCCTGGACGTACTGTCCTCGGTTGAGGAACTCATTGCGCAGGGCCTGGACATGGCGGTCGCCGCCGTCCCCACGGGGATGCATGAGGAAGTCGGCCTGGCACTGGCCGAAGCCGGCGTCCACACCCTCGTGGAGAAGCCGATTGCCGAAAGCGCCTCGGCGGGCCGACGCCTCGTGGATGCATTCGAGGCCAGGAACCTCGTGGGCGCGGTGGGACACATCGAGCGTTTCAATCCGGCCCTGCAGTCCCTGCGGAAGAGGATTGAAGCGGGCGAACTCGGGGAGGTTTACCAGATTGCCACCCGCCGGCAGGGTCCCTTCCCGTCGCGCATCGCCGACGTCGGGGTCGTGAAGGACCTCGGCACGCACGACATCGACCTCACCGCCTGGCTCGCCCGGAGCCGCTTCGAATCGATCTTCGCCCATGTCACCACGCGCAGCGGCCGTCCGCACGAAGACATGGTGGCGGCGACGGGGCAGCTGGAAAGCGGTGTCATCACGAATCACCTGGTGAACTGGCTTTCCCCAATGAAAGAGCGCCTGACAATCGTCACCGGCGAAAAGGGCGCTTTCGTGGCCGACACGGTGACGGCGGACCTGACGTTCTTCGAAAACGGCACCGTGGCCACGGAGTGGGAGTCCATGGCAGCTTTCCGGGGTGTCTCCGAGGGCAACATGACCCGGCTTGCCATCGCCAAACCAGAACCGCTGCGCACCGAGCACGAGGCCTTCCGCGACGCCGTTCTGGGACTGCGCAACGACGTCGTGACCATGCGCGAAGGCCTGGAGACGCTCGCCGTTGCCGAGGCCGTGCTGGAGTCCGCGCGCAGCGGGCAGATGGTCAAAGTCGTCGCCTCGTGAGGGCCCGTCCCGGATTGAGGGTCGCGGTCGCCACCCGGCTTTTCACACCGGAAGTGGGGGCCGCTGCCTTTCGTCTCCAGGCCCTGGTGGACGGGCTGGTGGCCGCGGGGGCTGAGGTCCAGGTCGTGACCACCCGCGCCCCCGGCGGAGCCTCGGCCGGCAGCGTCCCGTTCAAAATCAGCCGTTGGCCCGTCCTGCGGGACCCGGGCGGCAACGTCCGCGGCTACCTGCAGTACCTGAGCTTCGACATACCGGCCTTCTTCCGCCTGCTGGTTCAGGGCGCGGATGTTGTTGTCTCCGAGCCGCCGCCAACCACCGGGCTGGTGGTGGCCCTCAGCAGCTGGCTGCGCCGCCGGCCGTTCGTGTACTACGCAGCGGACGTGTGGAGCGAAGCGCTGTCCGCAACTGACGTGCCCGGCGTCGTCATCGGCATCATGCGGCACGTGGAAGGCTTCGTACTGCGACGTGCGGCCTGCGTTATCGCCATTTCTGATGCCGTGGCCGAGCAAGTCGCAAAGTTCGACGTGCCGGCCGAGCGGCTCCGCGTGGTGGCCAACGGGGTGGACACCTCAGTCTTCAACCCCGAGGGTGAGGCCGCGGCCAGTGAACGGCCTTATTTCGCCTACACCGGAACCATTTCGGAATGGCAGGGAGCCGATGTTTTCGTCCGCGCACTGCCGATCGTGCAGCGGAAATTTCCGGACGCGGAGATCCGCTTTTTCGGCCAGGGCACCGATGAGCCGGCCCTCCGGGCGCTGGCGGCCGAGATCGCTCCCGGGAGCGTGGTTTTCGGCGGAGTCGTTCCGCCCCGGGAGGCTGCGGCGTGGCTGCGGGGAGCCGCTGCGGCTCTTGTCAGCATCAAGCCAGGCCAGGGCTATGACTTCGCCAAGCCCACCAAAATCTATGCGGCCGCAGGATGCGGCACCCGGGTGATCTTTGCCGGGGCCGGCGAGGGGGCGGCAGTGGTGGCTGATAACGGACTCGGCGACGCGGTGGGCCACGACCCCCATGCCGTGGCCGCTGCGATGATCGCCGCGCTCGAAACCGCCGACTCCGGCCGGGGACTCCGCTCGCAGTGGGTGGCGGACCACGCTTCCCTCGCGGCGGCAGGCCAGGCGGCGGCGGCGGTCGTTGCCACGGTGGCGGGGACCTGCCGCTGACGGTCCCTACGGCCTGCAGGGAGAACAGCAGGGGCGGGAACGGACTCCCTGTAGTCCGTTCCCGCCCCTGAATTGCGCTACTTGCTGACGGACTCCGCCTTGAAGCTCAGCAGCGTGTCCACAATCTTCTCGGCAGCGTGTCCGTCGCCGTATGGGGCTGCGTCCGTGGGCTCGGGAGCGGGCCGCTTCACTGTGTCGGCAAGGATGGAGAGGTCTTCGCTCACCAGGACGTTCCACCGCGATTCGAGGGTTTCAACCCACTCCGTCTCGGGACGGATCGTCGTGCACGGTACCCGGAGCAGGAAGGCTTCCTTCTGCAGGCCCCCCGAGTCGGTGATGACGCCTGCGCTGTTGACTACGGCGTTGACCAGCTGCGGATAGGCCAGCGGCGGGCATACCCGGATGCTTCCCTGCTCGAGGGCCAGTCCGTGGCGTTCGGCGAAACTGACCAGGCGCGGGTGGGCTAGCAGCAGGACAGGACGGTCCAGGGAGGCCAGGGACGCGAGGATGGACTGGAGGCGGAACGGCGAGTCCGTATTGTCCGGACGGTGGATCGTGCTGACGTAGTATCCCTGCGGGGTCACATCGAGGGGGAGGGGCTCTTTCCTGCTCGCCAGCAGGGCCCGGACCTGGTACAGGACGTCGGTCATGACGTCGCCGACGAGGACAGTCTTGTCCGCGAGGCCCTCGTTGGCCAAGTGGTCAACGGCCACCTGGGTGGGGGCCAGCAGCAGGTCCGCGGCGTGGTCGGTCAGGACGCGGTTGTGTTCTTCGGGCATGCGCCGGTTAAAAGAACGCAGGCCGGCTTCTAGGTGGGCCAGCGGGATGTGCATCTTAACCGCGGCTATCGCGGCGGCCAAGGTGGAATTCGTGTCGCCATAGACCAGAACGCAGTCTGGATTGGCCTCTTCCAGGATCTCTTCGAGGCCTGCGAGCATGGCCCCCGTTTGGGCACCGTGCTTGCCGGAGCCCACGCCGAGGTTGAAATCGGGCGCTGGGATCCCCAGGTCACGGAAGAAAACATCGCTCATGAGCTCGTCATAGTGCTGGCCGGTGTGGGCAATCAGATGCTCCGCCCGGCCGGAGAGGGCCGACGCGATCGGTGCGAGCTTTACAAATTGTGGTCTTGCGCCGACGACGCTGAGAATACGCATGTTCCAAGCTTAGGCGACAGCGGGTGTCCGGACCCGTCGGCTGTGATGCTGCGCACGTGTCACAAGCGTAACCCGGGAAGAAACATCAAGAGTGCGCTCGGGAGCCTCCGGCAGCGGGCGGGACGGCCGCGCGGGTTCCCTAGTCAAGGTGCGGCGGGCGGTGCCCTGAAAACGCCCGTCCTGGCCCGCAGTCTTTCGCTGAGGTAGTGGCGGAGCGTCGAATCGCGGGTCAGCGAGTCCTGCAGCCGTGGAGTGAGCAGCTCCGCCCACCGTCCGGAGCCCCGGTAATCCGCCACCGCGGCGCGCAGCTGCCGAAGCTCACCGGCAGAGCCAGCGGCCCCGATCAGCGCGGAGTCACGCCGGCTGATGCTTGGGATGGAACCGCCGGCAAGAGCCAGGACCCGCCCGGCAACGGAACGCCAGTACAGGCTCTCCTCGGGATCCCACAACGGGGCGCGGCCGGGGGACTCGGGGGCGTCAGCGCGCCTGAGCAGCGCCCCGATGCCGTGCACCCTTAGGACCTTGTGGGCGATGGCGCGCCTTTCCGGCGTCGACGCCTGCCGCAGCCAGTCCGTGTCAAGGAGGCGTTCCAGCCAGGCGAACTCCTGCCCTAACGGCCGGATTGCGCTCGTTACGCGGCCTGCCCCTGAGTCATCCGTCTGCCGGTACGCGGGGGCGCCATACGGATAGCAAACAGCCCCGGAGCGGAACCACAGCCGCAGCGTAGGTTCAATGTCTTCACCGGTCAGGATGCCCTCGGTGTAGCCAAACCCCAGGGCCTGCAGGCTCTCGCGGCGTAACAGCCCGTACGGCACGCTGCGGTACGCCAGCCCGTCACGTAGGGGGTGGAGGATCCGGGGCTTTGAGGGCCGGATCCGGGGAGCGGCGAGAATCGTCCCCGACGGGTTCCGCAGCGGGGCGATTACGGCCGCGGCACTCTGCTTCTCGGCCACCTGCCACCAGGACAGCAGCGAACCAGGTTCCAGGTAGTCGTCCGAGTCAAGGAAGCTGAGGTAGTCCGCGCTGCTGCGGCCCAGGGCGTAGTTGCGGGGGCCTGCAGGTGACGCCACGCCGTCGGCATGGGTGAGATAGGTTACGCCGGCGAGGCCGGAGGGAAAACCGGGGTGGGACAGGCTGTCCGGGGAAAGGTTGTGCAGCACCACAGTCACGCGCAGCTCGACGCCGTGATTGGCCATCGCCGGGCGTTGGTCAAGGACTGAGGCTATTCCGCGCGCTACCGGCCGGGCCGGGTCATGGACCGGAATGACGACTTCGATGCTCCGGCTCACGGGTTCGTACTCCTTGGCGGTGTGCGTTGGGTTCCGCGATAACCTTACTGGGTGGACAACCAAAGCCAGGATTCCGTGCTGCTCGACGTCGTGATCGCTGTGCACACTCCGGATCGGCCGGTGGAACGCGCAGTAGCCTCCCTGGTTGCCGGCGGACTCCCGACGGATCCGCATGGAGCGCAGCGCCTGAGGATCAACGTCGTTTGCCACAACACCGGCGTGGATCCCATCCGCGCCCGGGTGGCTGCCGAGCATCAGCCCCTGGTCCGGTTCCTGCACTACAGCGACGGGATCAAGAGCCCGGCCGGTCCCTTTAACCACGGCATCGCCCGAGCCACCGGAACTTGGGTTGCGATCATGGGAAGCGACGATTCGGTGGAGCCCGGCGCGTTGGCCCGCTGGGTCGAGAGCGCCGAGGCTGAACGGGCCGACGTCCTCATCGCGCCGATGGCGCATGCGGGCGGCAGCACGATCCGCACGCCGGTGGTCCGGCCGACCCGCCGGGCCGGCCTTGATCCGGTGCGGGACCGCTTGAGCTACCGGACTGCCCCCCTGGGCCTGATGCGGCTATCGCTGATTCGCGCCCTCGGCCTAGTGTTTCCCACGGACTATGCCACAGGGGAGGACCAGCTGTTCTCCGCGAAGCTGTGGTTCTCCGGTGCCCGGATCAGCTACGGGCGCGGCCTTCCGCGGTATTTGGTCCACGACGACGCCCAACTGCGGGTCACCCGGACACCCCGGCCCGTGACGGAGGATCTGGCCTTCGCCACGGACCTCGTGGCCACTGACTGGTTTGGCCGGTTGACGCCCGGCTCTCGCGAGGCACTCGTGACCAAACTGATCCGCATCCACGTCTTCGGGCACGTGATGCTGCGCGCGCAGTCCGGGACCTGGAACGCCACCGACGCATCCAAGATGGCCGCCGTGTTGCGGCAATTGCTTTTCGAGGCCCCGCTTGCCGCCCGGCCGCTGTCCCTGGCCGACAGGCGGCTTCTGGACGCCGTCGTCCGCCAGGAGGCGGACGCCGCGATCATGGCGGGGCTCGCCGCTGCACGGCGGAAATTTACCAGCCCGTGGACCTGGATGCCGCGCGACCTTGCCCATGTCCTGCATCCGGAAGCTCCCCTGCGTTTCATGAGTGCTTCGGCACTCGTCTAATCCATCCGCCGAGGACATTCTCGGCGACGACCGCCGTGAACGCGGTGCGCCCGTCCACGCCACAGAAGGAACCCATGAAGATTCTCGTCATCGCCACGTGGTACCCGAACGATGAGAACCCTGCCGAGGCACCGTTCAATGCGGACCATGTCGAGGCGATTCGACGTCGCGGTCACCAGGTACGGGTGGTCCACGTCCGGCTCGGCAGCGGGTTGGCGATGCCGAGCCGGGAATCAGGCGTCTGGGACGGAACGCCGGTGCGCCGCGTCCTGGCGGACCCCGCCCAACCACGCACTCTCCTGCGGGCTCTGCGGACCCTGCACCGTGAAATGGCATGGGCCGACGTCGTCCATACGATGGCCTTCTCAAGCATCCTCGTCACCTCCGCGGCCTGGGCACTGCGCGCGGTGACCGGGCGCGGCCCCGCGTGGGTCCATACCGAGCATTGGAACGGCGTCGTCAACCCCCGGAGCGTATCGCCCGTGTGGGCCAAACTCTCTTGGCTGCGTGCGGTGCTTCGGCTGCCCCACGTGGTCACCGGTGTCACCGGTCAACTCGCTGGCGAAATGCAGAAGTTCGCGCGTCCGCATGCGGCGATGACCATCCCTTGCGTCGTCAGAGGACCGGAAACCCTGACAGCCGCACCGTTCGGACCGGTACTGCGGCTCGTGGCCGTCGGCGGCCTGATCGCACGAAAGCGCCCCAAAGAGGCCATCGAGGCCATTGCCTGGCTGCGGGACCAAGGGACAGACGCGAACCTGACGTGGGTGGGGGAGGGGCCGCTGCGGGAGGAGTGCGAGGAGATGACCGCCACGCTTGGCCTGAAGGACCGGGTGAGGTTGGTGGGAGCCGTTAGGCCCGCTGACGTGGCAGGATACCTCTCCGATGCCGACCTCTTTTTCCTGCCTACCGCCCAGGAGAATTTCTTCACCTCGGCTGCCGAGGCACTGGCAGCGGGCCGCGCCGTCGTAGCCACCCGAGTCGGCGGTTTCAGCGACTACGCCGATGACGCAAACAGCCGCCTGGTGGATGACCCCGCTCCGGAAGCGCTCGGACGGGCGGTCCTCGACGCGCGTGCCGCCTTCAAGAACGTCCCCGCGGAGGACATCGCGGATCCCATCCGGGCACGTTTCTCACCTGTTGCGGTCGGGGAACTATTTGACCGCGCCTATGTGGCGGCGCTGGCGCGTGCCTAGTGCTCGGAGCGACCGCGTGAGTAACGAACCGAGGATTCTCCAGTTCAACGACTGTGCCTATGTTGCCCGCTCCCTGGTGCGCGCGGCACAACGGGCCGGCATCGCCTGGGACTACCTGCCGCCCGAACTGGTGCGCCCCCTGACCCCTGCGCCGGCCAACCCGGTCCTGGCCAGGGCGCGCTTTGTTCCGTATGTCGCCCGGAGGGCCGCAAAGTTGCGGAAGGCCGACGTCGTCCATGTCCACTACGCAACCAGCGCGCGGCTGCTGCGCGAACGAGGCATGCCGCGGCGTCCCTACGCCCTGACCTTGCACGGTACCGACATTCGCAAACAGTGGACCGACCCTGTCTTCCACGATGAGATCCAGCGTGCCATCGACGGTGCCGCGCACGTCTTCTACGCGAACAACGACACTGCTGAGAACGCCTTGGCGGCGCGGCCGGACGCCGAATTCCTGCCAGCGCTGGTTGACGCTGCCAGCCTCCCTGCCTGGCGGCCGGACGCCCGGCCGACCATCCTCTTTGTTTCGCGTTGGGACGAGGACAAGGGGGTGGAACGGCAGTTGAGCCTGGCGCACCGGCTCGGGCGCGCAGTCGGCCCAGAGGTGCGAATGCTCGGACTGAACTGGGGGCCGGGGGCCGGGCGGGCGGCAGAGGCCGGTGTGACGTTGCTGGAGCGCATGTCGCAAGAGGAATACCACCGCGTGATGTCCGGGGCCCATGTCGGCGTCGGCCAGGCCACCAACAACTTCGCTACCAGCGAGTTCGAGGCCTTGTGCATGGGTGTGCCGCTGGCCGCCCTGGGGACGCGGCTGGCGCGGCCGGATGACGGTTCGACGCCGCCGGTCTTGCAGGGAACGGAGGACGACGTCGTGGAGCAGGTCCTCGAAGCGCTTGAGGACCCGCCGGCTGCTGCACGCACACTGGGCGGATCAACGTGGGCGCTGCCCAGATACGACGCGGCAGCGTACGTGGACCGTCTGGCGGATCTCTACCGGGGAATCGCCGACCGCTAGGAGCCTTTCCGGACGGAACCGGCACACCCCCTAATGGCACGCCAGCCACTGACGAGCAAGCGGCCCCGGGGCTGCTTACAGCGCGCGTGCCTCGGGGCGCGCCGCCTCTCCCGGAACGGGGGCGTCGCCGTTCGGCTGGTGCAGACCCGCGAGTGCAGCCTGCTGGGCGAAGTCCGGGTTGACGCGGATGACCTCGTCAAAACTTCCCTGCGACACGATAGTGCCGTCCTTCATGAAACAGATCTGGTCATTGTGCCGGATCGTGGAGAGCCGGTGAGCCACGGAGATTACCGTGATCTCGCCGTGCAGTTCGCTGATCGCATTTGCGACGGCGGCTTCCGTGGCCGTGTCCAGCGCACTGGTAGCCTCGTCGAGCACCAGGACCAGGGGGTCCATGTACAGGGCACGTGCGATGCCCAGGCGCTGGCGTTGTCCGCCCGAGAGGGCCAGACCCCGCTCGCCGACCCGGCCATTGATGCCGCCCGCGCGGGTATTGATGGTCTCGAGCAGCTGGGCGCGTTCCAGCGCGCTTCGGACTTTGTCCTCGTCAATGTCGCCGCCCCAGCTCAAGGCAACATTCTGGGCGACGGTGCCGTCGAAGATCGCCACATCCTGGGGCACATAGCCCACCCGCTTGCGCCAATCCGCTAGCACCTCCTCGAGCGGAATGCCGTCGAGGGTCATGGTGCCTTTCGACGGGGTCAACAACCCCAGGAAGATATCGATGAGGGTCGATTTACCGGCACCGGATTGACCCACGATTCCCACGGACGATCCGATGGGTAGCCTGAGGCTGATGTTGGTGACCGCCGGACCCTCTGCCCCCGGGTAAGTAAATTCAACGTCCTGCAGTTCGAGCATTTTCGGCTCGGTGGTGATGGGGGTCTTGCCCAGCTTCTCGGCGTTTTCCCGGAAGACGGCCGCGTCCTTGATGTCCCGCATCACGATCTCGGTGTAGGGAAGAGTCGACTGGATCAGGGTTATCTGGCCTTGGACCGTGGTCAGTGCCGGCACCAGCTTGAAGCCAGCCAGACCGAAGATCGCGACCGATGACATCGCCGTTTCTATACCGCCGATCATGTAGCCCACCGCACCAATCAGCAGGAAGCCGCCGATCAGGGCCATGTCAATCACAAACTTGGGGACCGAACTGATGAACCTGATGTTCGATCGTGAACGGGCGGCACGTTCCCGACTGTGCAGGACGATGCCGCCTACCTCTTCCGCCTTGTCGCGGAGGGTGATTTCCTTCAGGGCCGCAAGCATTTCAGACACCAGGGTGGACATGCGCTGTGCGGCGTCGCGGTTCACCTTTCCTGCCTCATACGACTTCTTTGAGAGCCACAAGTAAAGGAACGCCGCGATGAGCCCGAGATAAAGGACAGTGGACAAAGCGGTCTGCCAGGATGCAGCGACCAGCACCACGAGGACCGATGCGAAAGTCAGCGCCTGGGCCGGCAGCGTTACGGCCGGGAAAAGAACTCCAGACACCGTGTTGGCAATTCCGACGTCGATCATCCGGACGAGCTCGGTGGTGGACCGCTTCATCCGTTCGGTCCACGGAGCACGGATGTAGCTCTGGAACAGAATGGAGCCAATCTCAAGTTCATAGTCGGCAAACCTGCGGGTGGACACCCACTGAAGCCAGATGCTGAGCACGGACTTCAGGATCATGACCATGGCCGAGGAGACGAGGATCAAGAGACTCATCTCCTGGCTGACGGTTCCTATAACCGGCAGGGTCATCGGCCCGCCCTTGAGGATCTGGTTCAAGACCAAGGCAAAGACGCCCAGTGCCGCCGAATCGAGGAGCGAAAGGACCGCCGAGAGCACGCCAAAGAGGGTGAGGAAGCGCCTCGCATTGTCGGGGAGAAGAGGCAGCAGCTCGCGCATCGTGCGGCGCAGTTGTTTCAAGGAGTACTCCAAGGCGGCGGGGAAGAATCCTTTCCATACTACGCGGGGTGCTGCATGGGCTCCGGTTCTGCCTGCCACGCGGTAGTCACGCGAGTGCCGGATCCGGGCCCGGCTTCAGCCGTTCCCTGCGGGCCGCCGGCCGCGGTGCCGCCCGGTTCCATGGTGGCGTCTGTGGAATACTTGATGGGTGAGTCGCACTTGGATAGTCATACCTATGTACAACGAGGCCTCTGTCGTTGGCGGGGTGATCGAGGGAGTCCGCAAGGAGTTTCCGAATGTGGTGTGCGTCGACGACGGAAGCAGTGATGGCTCCCAGGATGTGGCCCGGCAGGCCGGCGCGGTCGTGGTCCAGCACCCGGTCAACCTGGGCCAGGGGGCGGCATTGCAGACGGGTTTCGAGTACGCGCTGCAGGATCCCGAACTTGACTGCATCGTAACGTTCGACGCCGACGGCCAGCACCGGGTTGAGGACGCCAAAGCAATGGCTGACCGGGTGCGGACAGGCGAAGCCGACCTGGTTCTGGGCTCACGGTTCCTGGACGGCCGGACGAAACTTTCCCCGGCCAAGCGTTTGGTGCTGCGGACCGCCGCGGTCCAGTCCCGGCTGGCCACCGGAATGGCGCTGACGGATGCGCACAATGGGCTGCGCGCCATCGGCCCGGAGGTTGCCCGCAAAATCCACCTCACCCAGAACAGGATGGCGCACGCCTCCGAGTTGATTCACCAGGTGTCCGAGATCAGCCCGCGCTGGGTGGAGCACCCCGTGGAGATCATCTACACCGATTACTCAAAGGCAAAAGGCCAGTCCCTGCTGAACTCCGTCAACATCATCGCTGACCTTCTGTTTAGGTGAGAAATTGCAGATCATAGTCCAAGTAGTTCTCGTACTTGCCGTCATCATCGTCTCCCTCGCGCTCATGCGCGGCGGTTCGAATGCCCGGCACCTGGCCATCCGCCGGATAATGTTGGTAATTTTCGCGGTTGTGGCCGCGTTGTCGATCTTCTTTCCTGAGCTGCTGACGATGCTCGCCCGTTCCCTCGGAATTGGCCGCGGCACAGATCTTGTCCTGTACGGGCTGATCGTCAGCTTCATGGTGTTTATGGCAACGACCTACCAGCGCTTCCGGCACATGGAGACAACGCTCACCCAACTTTCCCGCCGGATCGCCATTGACGAAACCCCCCGCCCCTGGCTTAAGGAGACGCCGCCGGCGAGTTCGGATGTGTTCTCGGAACGGATGCAGGAGAGCGAGTGACCGTTCTCAGGGCACGCCCGGAAGGTAGCGCGTCCGTCACCTTGCCCCGCGACTATTCCCTTGACATCCTGAGGATTCTCAGTATTTGCGGCGTGGTAGCGATCCACCTCTTCGGGTACGTCGTGGGGCACTCCGAGCCCGGGTCCCGCAACTGGTGGCTGGGGGCGGCCCTGGATATCCCCTTTATCTGGGTCGTGCCGGTTTTCGTCATGATTTCCGGCGCACTCCTGCTGGCCCCCGAGGACCGGGTCCTGGAGCCGAGGTCGTTTTACCGCAAGCGGGCGGTGCGGCTGCTGCCGGCACTCGTCGTGTGGCACCTGGTCTACCTGCTTGGGGTCCGCTGGCTGATGCGCGGTGAAGACCTGCCACCGGGCAGGGTGGCCCAGATGCTCTACGACGGCGCCGTCTTTACCCAGCTGTATTTCCTTTGGCTGATTCTCGGTCTTTACCTGGTTGCTCCGTTCATCACGGCGTTCCTGCAGAACGGGGGCCCGCGGCGGGCGCAGGTCCTCGCGGCCGCCCTGTTGGCCGCCACCGCGCTGGCTTTCATGGCTCCTGGAATCGCAGCGTCGCTGGGCTTCAGCCGGCCGATCACCCTGAACATCTTCACTCACTGGCTGCCATACGTTGGCTATTTCGTGGCCGGCCGCGCGCTGCGGGGCGTCCTGCTCCGGGGCTGGTCCCTTTTCGCCGCGATCGTGGTCGCCATCGGTTTAGCGGGACTCTGCCTGTGGCAGTACGGGCACCAGGGACAGACCGGGCTGCTGAATGTGGTGTCGCCGATCAGCTACCTCTCGCCAACCGTCATGCTGCTGGCCGTGGCGGTATTCCTGTCGGCCAGGTCCATTTTCAGCCGCATCACGCCCGCACCCGCGACCGGAAGGATGCTGGTGACCATCTCCGCTGCTTCCTTCGGCGTGTTCCTCGTCCACCTTCTGGTTTTCGAGATCATCAGGCTAAACGTGCCCGCGGTCTTCGACGGCAGGTCTGTCGTGGCAGCCTTCGGCAGTTACGCGGCAACACTGGTCTTGAGTTTTGCCGTGGCTGTCCTGGCATCGCGGATTCCCATTCTGCGGAACATTTTTTAGCGCCAGCCATTCTCGCCGCCGGTGCCGGCGGGGCGCACCCTGGCGTGAAGAGGTGGCCTCGCGGTCTGGAATGATGGGAGCATGACTGCCTTGCCCCGACTTCTCATCATCTCTTTCTCGCCGATCCGGTCTGACCCGCGCGTGCTCAAGCAGGTCGGGCTCTTCAGCGGCAAATACCACCTCATCACGTGCGGTTACGGTGCCGCACCGGAGGGCGTGGATGAACATTTTGCGTTGTCGCCCGATGCGGTCGGCTGGCCTTCGGACAGGATCGGATTGCTGGGTCGTCGCTACCGCCGCGCGTATGACCAGATGTCCGCGGTTCAGCAGGCGCGGAAGCTGCTGGCAGGCGTTTCCGTTGATGTCGTTCTTGCCAATGATCTGAACACGCTGCCGGTGGCCCTTGAACTGGAACCGAAGTACGGGGTCCATTCCGACCTCCATGAGTTTGCGCCGAAAGAAAAGGACGACGACCTCAAGTGGCGCCTGTTCGTCGCACCGTACATGCGGTGGCTCTGCCGCACGTACCTGCCCCGTGCCCGCTCCCTCACCACGGTCGCTCCGGGCATCGCTGCGCAGTACACCCGGGACTTCGGGGTTGCGGCGGACGTGGTCACGAACGCGGCGCCCTTCGCGGAGGGGGCGCCCCGGCCTGTCGGGGAAACCATCAGGCTGATCCACAGTGCTGCGGGGCAGCGCTACCGGAAGCTGGAGAACCTCATTGAGGCGATGCGCAGCGCGCCGTCCGGGGTCGAGCTGGACATGATCGTGATGCCCAACGAACCGGACTACGTCGCCGAACTGAAGCAGGCAGCGGCTGACGTCCCTGCGGTGAAGTTCCGCGATCCCGTGCCTTATGCCGAACTCGTGCAGACCCTGAGCGGATATGACATCTCGCTGGTGTTCCTTCCACCGACAAATTTCAACATGGAGAACGCCTTGCCCAACAAGTTCTTCGAAGCCGTTCAAGCCCGGCTGGGAGTAGTTGTGGGACCGTCACCGTCGATGGTGGAAATCGTCAACCAGTACGGCTTTGGTACGGTCACGCCGGACTTCACCCCGGCGTCGCTGGCCAAAACGATCCAGTCACTGGACCGCGGGCAGATCATGGAGTGGAAGCGCGCGGCGGACCGCGCCGCCAGGCCGCTGGCAGCGGAATCACAGCTCGGTATCTGGGAAGCCGCGATCCGCGCGTTGCTGCCTGCCTCCGATTTCCCGGTGTCCTGAGGTGGTGCGGCCCGTCGTCGCACGTTGAGGGGGCTTCTCTAATAGGCGGAGGTGGCCATGGAGACGACGGCCGACGACGTCGGCAGGGTTCCTGCCGTGGTGCGGGTGCCCCACTTGCTTCCCGCCACAATGGGGTAGTAGCTCAGCTGGCCGTTCGTCGACAGTGCCATGACTCCCTTGGAGCCGGCGCCCGCAAAGCCAGCCGTGCTGGAAAACTGCTTGAAGTACTGCCAGGATGAGCCGACAGTCTTCCGCGTCTCGGAAATAAAGCCGCCCTGGCCATTGGAACGGTAGAGCCGCATGCTGCCGAGAGAATTGACTGCAAGCAGATCTTGGTTAGCGTCGCCGTCGAAGTCGGTCATGACGATCTTCAGACCACCCCAGCTCACCCCGATTTTCGCGGGGGCGCTGAGGGCTCCGCCGGAAACATTGGCCCAGTAGTACAGAATCCCGTCCGATCCATAACCCACGAGGCCCGGATAGCTGCTCGCCTTCACCCATCGGCCCGTGACGAAAGTCGTCTGGGCGAAGCCAGTGCTGGCGAGGGTGAGAGGGCCGGTGAAGCCCCCGGACTTGGCGCCGAAGTACACGCTGAGGGCACCCGCTGACCACTGTGCCAGCACATCGGGCACACCGTCCTTGTTCCAGTCCAGAACGTGGAGCGTCTTAGCGGTGGACCAGCCGGTCCCGATCGGGTATGGCGATCCCAAGCCGCCGGTTCCGTTGGCCGGGTAAGCCCACAGCTTGCCGGCATCTGCCCGGACGACGTCGGACGTTGTGGACAGGGATTGCTGGCGGATGATGGTGGCGCTGCCTGCGATCAGGATGGTGTTCCATCCGGCCGCCAGGGCCTTTTTGGTCCCCAGGGCGCCCTTGGCCAGGGGGTAGTAGCTGAGGGCACCGGTTGTGTCACGAGCGAGCAGGCCCGTGGACCCCGGCCCGGTAAAGCCACGAGCGGGGCTGATGCTGTTCATGACGGACCAGCCGACGCCGAGCAGCGCGCGGTTCTCATTGATGAAGGTCCCCGAGCCGTTGGAGCGGTAGAGCGTCATCTGACCGAGGTTGTCCACGGCGGTGAGGTCCTGGCTGCCGTCCCCGTCGGCGTCCAGCATGGTGAGGTCCGTGCGGGCAAAAGTCGTGCCCAGGGTTGCTGGGGCTCCTAGGGTGCTGCCGGCGGCGTTGCTGTAGAACGCCACGACTCCGTCCGGCCGGCGGACAATCAATCCCGGATACTTGGAGCTCTTCAGCCAGGGTCCAAACGTCAGGTCCGCTCCGGCCAATCCCGAGAGCAGAACCGTGGGCACGGAGAAGCCGCCGGCGGACAGGCCCTTGCGGATCGACAGGACACCGGCGTTGGTCTGGACCGCCAGGTCCTGGACGCCGTCCCCGTTCCAGTCGACGACATGCACGGAGGCTGATCCGGTGAAGCCTGCCCCGATCTTGACGGGGGAGCCCAGGGCTCCGGCGCCGGTCGGGCGTCGGTAGAGAATGCCGTCCGCGTAGGCGCTAACGACGTCGGACGCGGCCTTAATGGAAGGGCTAGCCGCCGGCGTCGGGCTTGGCGGGGCGGAGGGGACTTGACCGTTGATGTTCTCGCCGCCGGCGATCAGGTAGCTGCCCCACGCCGAGCCGATGATGGTGACGGCTCCCCAGCTGGAGTTCCCCGGAACGGGGTAGTACCGAAGGATGCCCTCACGGGTGCGGGCCATGATGCCAGTCGCCGCGTAGCCCTTGAAGGAGAAAGTAACCGTCACACTGGTCATCTGGTTCCATGAGGAACCGACAGCCCGGCGCGATTCAGCGATGAAGGAGCCGGAGCCGTTGGAACGATATTGGCGCATGATCCCCGCGGCGTCTTGGGCGAGGATGTCCTGGTTACCGTCGCCGTCAAAGTCCACCATCGTCAGGTTGAGTTTGGCCCAGCCAGTGCCTATTTTGCTGGCAGTACCGAGTCCTCCGCCGGAGCTGTTGCGCCAGAAAGTGAGGGTGCCGGCGTCGTCCCGCGTGAGGACTTGAGGGAAGTGACTGTTGCTCAGCCAGTACCCGATGGTGAGCTGGTAGCCGCCCCAACCGGAGGCCGCCAGCACAGGTCCTGTCGAGAAGCCGCCGGAAGCGACACCGAGGTAGATGTTAACCCGGCCGGCCGTCCATTGCGCTACGACATCGAGGACCCCGTCGGCGTTCCAGTCAATCACGTTCATCGACCGGAGCCCCCTCCACCCTTGGCCGATCTGCTTCCGGGCACCAAAAGTGCCTGCGCCGCTGGCCGGGTAGTCCCAGAGGGCGCCGCTGGCATCGGCCGCTACGACGTCGCCGGTCGACATGATCGACGGCTTGAGGACCGCCCGGTCGGCAGTGGAGGCGAATTTCTGCAAGTTGGCGTACGTGCCGTTCCACGCGTTGGAGTCGCCGGCGAAGGGGCCCGTACTGCTGTACTGCCAGACGCTGTAGGTTCCCCAGCCGTTCGGCACATTGCCGACGTACGTCGAGTAGCGCGCCAGGTGCAGCGGCTGGTTCCCGAAGGCGCCCGAGTTGCCGGTGCACCGGGACCACCAGTCCGCGGTGGTGTAGATCATGGGCAGGCGGCCGGTTCGGGACAGTACCCGGTTGGAGAAGTCCTTGAGCCAGCCGACCATGGCGGCGGCGCTCATGTTGTAGCAGGTATTGCCGAGCGTGCTGTACGGGTTGTATTCGATGTCCAGCAGCGGCGGCAGGGTTTTCCCGTCGGAACTCCAGCCGCCGCCGCTGTTGACGAAGTAGTCCGCCTGCGCCGCGCCGGTGGAGATGCTGGGAAGCGCGAAGTGATAGGCGCCGCGGATGAGGCCGGCGTTCAGGGCACCGGAGTACTGGGAAGCAAAAACGGGGCTGCGGTAGGTGAGGCCTTCGGAGGCCTTCACGTACGCGAAGCGGGCGCCCATGGAGTACTGTGCCGGCCAATTCACCGTTGGCTGGTAGCCGCTCACGTCCAAGCCCTGAATGCCGGGGGGCCGCCAGGTGCTTTCGATCTGCAGGGACTCCGCGACTGCTGAAGAAGCGGCGGACCGGGGGGAGCCGGCCAGCTGGGTTTTCAGCCCCTGGCCCATGTACGCGCCGTTTGCTCCGATGGCGGCGTTGAGTGCCTTCATATCGATGGCGCCCGGAGCAGTGCCCGTTTCTGCCGGCGACGCCGAAGCCGCCGGGACCGGGCTGGGTGCCGGTTCGAGAGCCCAGGCCCGCGCTGGAAGGCCGAGCGCCGCTACCGCGGTGACCACCACGACTGCAACCGTCCTGAGCCGCGAGTTGCGGAGAATTGACTGGGGCGTGTTCGGCTTCATGCGTCTCTCCGGAGCGTCAACGTGCTCGGCAAAACACGCCAACTAGTTCACGATCACCGGGCATCCGTGAGCCGGAGCCGATTAGTCAATTCGTTTGGTCATGACGCCGAAACGATAGCACCGGAAGGTCCCGCATTCCAGAGTGACCAGTGTTGTTTCTGACGGTGGAGATGCGGCTGGGATGCACGCACCGCGTCAGCCAGGCCCGGCAGACCTGGCTGAGCCGAGCCTCCTAGCTGAAGGAAACCTTTGCGCCGAGCGCAGCTGTCCAGCTGATGGTGCCGCCCTGGAAATTTTGGATGCAGCCCCCGTTAGCGAGCCCGCAGGATTCACCGCTGACGGGGTAGCCGAGTTTGCCGCGTTCGTAGCCCAGGGCGCCCCAGGCGGTGCGGATGGCGCCCCAGGTGGCGTGGGCGCCGGTGGTGGGGGAGAGATGGATGGTTCCGCCCTGGAAACGCTGGTAGCAGCCGCCGTTGACCAACCCGCAGATCTCGTTGCCGACGGGGTAGCCGAGCTTGCTTTTTTCGTAGCCCAGGGCGCCCCAGGCGGTGCGAATTGCGCCCCAGGTGGCGTGGGCGCCCGTGGTGGGGGAGTAGTGGATGGTTCCACCCTGGAAGCCCTGGTAGCAGCCGCCGTTGACCAAACCGCAGATCTCGTTGCTGACGGGGTAGCCGAGTTTGCCTTTTTCGTAGCCCAGGGCGCCCCAAGCCCCGCGGATGCCGCCCCAGGTGGCGTGGGCGCCGGTGGTGGGGGAGTAGTGGATGGTTCCGCCCTGGAAGCGCTGGTAGCAGCCGCCGCCGGTCAGGCCGCAGACTTCGTTGCTGACGGGGTAGCCGAGTTTGCCTTTTTCGTAGCCCAGGGCGCCCCAAGCCCCGCGGATGCCGCCCCACGTGGCGTGGGCGCCGGTGCCGGGGGACCAGTGGATGGTTCCGCCCTGGAAGCGCTGGTAGCAGCCACCGCCGGTCAGGCCGCAGATCTCGTTGCTGACCGGGTAGCCGAGTTTGCTTTTTTCGTAGCCCAGGGAGCCCCAAGCCGCGCGGATGCCGCCCCAGGTGGCGTGGGCGCCGGTGCCGGGGGACCAGTGGATGGTTCCCCCTTGGAAGCGCTGGTAGCAGCCGCCGCCGGTTAGCCCGCACATTTCATTGCTAGTTGGGTAGCCGAGTTTCCCGCCACCGCCCCCAAGGGCAGCCCATGCGGACCCGATGGCTCCCTTGACGCCGTATCCGGACGCGAAACGTCTCAGGCCGGCGTAGTCGCCGTTCCAAACATTCGAGTCACCGGCAAAAGCACCCATGCTGCTGTACTGCCAGATGCTGTAGTTGCTCCAACTCGAGGGTAGGGATCCGGCGTAGTCCGACGGGCTTGACGGGTAAGCGGCAACCCACAGCGGGTAATCCGCGAACGCCGTCGCATCTGCCGTGCACTGTCTCCACCAGGAGGTGTTGGTGTAGATCACGGGCAAGCGTCCCGTCAGCGAACGCATGGTGTTCCCGAAGTCCCGCAGCCAGGAGGTCAGCTGGGCCGCAGACATGTCATAGCAGGTGTTTCCAAAGTAGAAGCCGCTGATGGTGCGGCCGGCATAGGGGTTGAATTCAATATCGAGGACCGGAGGCATTGTGTAACCGTCGGCGCTCCATCCGCCACCGTTCCGGACGAAATAGCGGGCCTGGTCTGCCCCTGAGGACCAATTGGGAATGGCGAAGTGGTAGGCGCCGCGGACCATTCCCACGCTGCGGGCACCCTGATACTGGGAAGAGAAGGTTTCGCTTGAGTAGTAGTTGCCTTCTGTTGCCTTGACATAGGCGAAACGTGCCCCCATGTTCCACTGCTGCTGCCAGTCGACCGAGGGCTGATGGCCGCTGACATCAAGCCCCTGAACGCCGAACGACGGCTGCCAGGTGGCTGCCGCCGCCAGAGCCTCAGTGGTCAGGGACTTGCTGGCGGTGCCGGGACCTGCGGCAGCCGTCCCCGTGACGCGGGCAGATCGTTGCCCCATCTCGGCGCCGCCTGCGCCGACCGCCGCGGCCATCGCGGCCCTATCGGGTACACCGGGGCCTGGCGACGAAGTCGGCGTCGGGGCAGCGGTGGTTGGTGCCGGTGCCGGTGGCGTCGTTGCCCGCCCGGTCGGCGCCGTCGTGGCCACCGCTGTAGCCGTGGGGGTTCGTGTGGGCGTTGGAGTCGGGACTGGCGTTGGCGTGGACGTAGCGGCCGACGTCGGCGTCGCAGCAGTAGGGAGCGGTGGTTCGGCGGCCGTGGAGGGCGCTGCCAGCCCGGGACCAGCCAACAATGAAACGAGCAGCAATGCGCTGCCGGCCCGTCTGCCGAAATCGTTGCCGTGGGGAAGTTGGATGCGCTTCATTTTCTGCTCCGGAACGATGGTGCGCTTCGCGAGCGCGGCATATATGTCTCAGCTAGTGCTCGGACCCGCCAGCGGGCCACCGAACCATGAGAATGGCTGACTTATGGCGCCCACCCTAGCACCGTGAATCCAGTGAGGCCATTGTTGCTGTTGTGATCGGTGGGGTCGAAGCTGCCACTTGACGGTCTTAAATATGCAGGTTGTCCGCGAGAAGTCGGGCTATCGGCATGCGGACGCGGCGGGCCCTGCTCGAGTTCGCAGTGGCCGGTGGATCCTTCTAAGCTGTGATGCATGAAGGTATTGGTTACCGGCGGGGCCGGCTACATCGGATCGCACACTACGCTCTGCCTCCTCGAAGACGGGCACGAGGTTGTGGTGGTCGACAATCTGTTGAACTCCAACCCCGAATCCCTTCGCAGGGTGGAGCAGATCACTGGAAAGAGCGTCGACTTCCGGGAGGTCGATCTGTTGGATGCTGCCGCCGTCGACAGCGTCTTTGCCGAGGGCGGCTTCGAGGCTGTCATCCACTTCGCCGGCCTGAAGGCCGTTGGTGAGTCCGTCGAGAAGCCGCTCATGTACTACCAGAACAATGTGGTCGGCACCCTCAACCTGCTGCACAGCATGGACGCCGCGGGGGTACGCCGCCTCGTCTTCAGCTCGTCCGCGACCGTCTATGGCGCCTCGGAGGAAGTTCCCCTCATCGAGAAGGCGCCGCTGGATGCCACCAACCCCTACGGCCGTACCAAGGAACAGATCGAGGACATCCTCTCCGACCTGGGGGACGCCGATCCCAGCTGGAGCATCGCGCTGCTCCGCTACTTCAACCCGGTGGGCGCCCACGAGTCTGGCCTGATTGGCGAGGACCCCAGCGGCGTCCCCAACAATCTGCTCCCGTTCGTGGCCCAGGTGGCCGTGGGGCGCCGCGAAAAAGTGATGGTGTTCGGCAACGACTACCCAACGCCGGACGGCACCGGGGTGCGGGACTACATCCACGTGATGGACCTCGCTGCCGGCCACTTGGCCGCCTTGGGCTACCTCGGCGACAAGGCAGGGGTGTTCCGCTGGAACCTTGGCACCGGCCGGGGCTCCTCCGTGCTCGAAGTCATCGAGGCGTTCGGCACGGCGGCCGGGCACCCGGTGCCCTATGAATTCGCGCCCCGCCGTGCCGGCGACGCCGCCGTCAGTTACGCCGACCCGTCGGCTGCCCTAGCGGATTTGGGCTGGTCCGCGCACCGCAACCTTGCACAAATGTGTGAGGACCACTGGCGCTGGCAGAGCCGAAACCCGCAGGGCTACTCCGCGGTTGCCGAGACCGTCGGCGTCAAGGCCGACTAGCGCCTTCCCCTCAGAGGCGGTAGCTGGCCTTCAGCCGGGCCTCGATGCCGAGGCGGTCGCGCTCACCCAGCCGGCTGGCCGCCTCCATCATGCAACGGGCGAATTCAGCAATGTCGGGGTCCTCCGGGTACGGTTTTCCCGCCGCCGGCCGGTTGTACAGGATGGTGGAGGCCGATCCGTGGAACCCGATCCGGTCCGCGGCCAGCTTGCCGAACGATTCAGCGAGGACCTTGTCCCCGTTCTCGTTCGACCAGGCCCGGGTCTGGCTGAGTTGGGTCTGATGGCGCCGGTAGGCGATGGTTGGCAGCCGCGAAATGCGGCGCATGCGCAGCCCCGCCGTCGCGGCACGAAGCCACAGGTCATAATCTTCTGCCGGGGTCGCCTGGTACCCGCCAAGCGACTCCAGGGCGGCGCGGGAGGCGTACATCGTCGGGTTCATCAGCACGTTCGTCAGCAGCAGGTGCAGCGGCATGGCCTCGGCGGAGATGCCCGCTTCGAAGCGTGGCCTGAACGGGACATTCTTGGCGTTGATCATGAGAGCCTGCGAGAACACCATGTCCACGCCCTCGAGGGCTCGCCGCTGGACGGCGAACCTCCACGGCAGGCAGATGTCGTCGCCGTCGATGCGGGCGACGTGTTCGCCGCTGGCGTGCGAGAGCAGGGTGGTCGAAGCAGCGGCGACGCCGGCTGATTGCTCATTCCGGAAGACCTTGAGCCGCCTGTCATTCGTGCCTGCGAGGAAGGCTTCGGTGCCGTCGGTGCTGCCGTCGTCCAGAACAAGGAGCTCGGAGTCCCGCGGCATCGCGCGCAGGGTGCTGGCAACGGTTGACTTCAGGTAGGGCATCCCGTCCTTGACGGGGAGCAGCACGCTCAGCTGTGGCACTTTCGACCTTTCTGTTGGCTAATGTCCGAGTCTAGTCGCCGCCACACCGGGGTGCGGGCTGGGGCCGGTGCAGGGACGGCATCTTCCGCACGGGCAACCAGGGGAGTAAGGCCCTATCTCCCGGCGTGTGGCATATGCGATGGTGGCGCCATGTGGATCGTTGTGCTGATTGGCATCGCGCTCGTGGTCCTGTTTTGGCAGTACATTCTGGCCGGGCTCGCCCTGTGGGCGTCTCTGAGTATTGTGCGCGCCCTCATCAATCTGGCGGCGGCCAATCCGAAGCCGACCTATCCCCGCTACCCCGTCCAAACCCGGCCTGTGGCCAAGCCTGTCCAGACCCGGCCTGCAGCCAAGCGGGTCCAGACCGGGCCTCCGGCCAAGCCCAGGCCCGAGCCTGTCCGCGACCTGCCGGCCCCCGATTACCTGCCCAGATGGAATCCCGGCCGCCGGCAGGACGTCGGCCGCGAGCTGGCCCAATGGCAGAAGGATTTCGACAGCGCGGCACAGTGAAGCCCCACCCGGCCGTGGCTTCATCGGGGAGTGGCACGCCCGCGCCGGTCTCCGGCGGAGGGGCATTCTGTGGTGCTGCCATGCCGGCCGCTGCCGCTAACTTATCCACAAGCGCCGCTGGCGCCCTTGTCGGAACGCGGGGGCTCCTCTACTTTTAACCCAATTGCACTGCCCCAGGGGGATGGGTAGCGGTCGTGTGGGGGGCACCGTGGAAGCTGTGCGCATCGTCGAAGACGAGGTCCGTGAGTTGATCCGTCGCCGTGGACTGGATCCACTGCGGCAGAGCGGTGAAGTGCGCCGCCTCGTGGAGGCGGCAGTCAGCGACTACGACGAACGGGCACTGCTGGCGCCGTTGCCGCCGCTCGGTCCGTTGGAGTCGGCGCGGAGGTTTGTCTTCGACGCTGTGGCGGGGTTTGGTGCGCTTCAGCCGCTCCTGGACGATCCGAGCATCGAGGAAATCTGGCTCAATGCGCCGACTGAGATCTACGTGGCGCGCAACGGCGAATCGGAACTGACCTCCGTGTCACTGACGGATCAGCAGGTCCGGGATCTGGTGGAACGGATGCTGAAGAGCTCCGGCCGGCGGCTGGACATGTCCTCCCCGTTCGTGGATGCCGCGCTCCCGGACGGCTCCCGCCTCCACGTGGTGATCCCGGATGTCACCCGGCGTCACTGGGCCATCAACATCCGCAAATTCGTGGTCAAGGCCAGCCGGCTGGAGCATTTGGTGGAGCTGGGAACGCTGACCCCGCAGGCGGCTCGGTTTCTAGGGGCGGCCGTCGCCAGCGGCCTCAACATCCTGGTCTCGGGCGCCACCCAGGCCGGCAAGACCACCATGCTGAACTGCCTGGCCGCGAGCATCGGCACCCGCGAGCGCGTCATCACAGTGGAGGAGATCTTCGAGCTGCAGTTTCCGTTGCGCGACGTCGTGGGGCTCCAGTGCCGGCAGCCGAACCTGGAGGGGCAGGGCGAGATTCCGCTGCGGCGGCTCGTCAAGGAGGCGTTGCGGATGAGACCGGACCGGCTCGTGGTCGGTGAGGTCAGGGAGGCCGAGAGCCTGGACATGCTCATCGCCTTGAACTCGGGCCTGCCGGGAATGTGCACGGTGCATGCCAACTCTGCACACGACGCGGTCACGAAGATCTGCACGCTGCCGTTGCTCGCCGGCGACAACATTTCCAGTGCCTTCGTGGTTCCTACCGTGGCCTCGTGCATCGATCTGGTCATCCACTGCAGCAGGCACGTCAACGGGCGCCGTCAGGTCACGGAGATCCTGTCGCTGGGCCGCCGGGTGGAAAACGGGATCATCGAATCCTCCATGGTGTTCACGATGTCCGACGGGCAACTGGTGCCGAAGGCCAACTCCATGCCCGCTGCGGAAAAGTTTGCCCGCTCCGGCTACGACGTTGCGGCGTTGCTGGAGTCCCGGTGATGGCGCCGCTCCTTGGAATTGCGGGCGGTGTCGGATTCCTGCTCATCTGGTGGTCCGCATGGGAGCAGCCTGAGCGAGCCCGCCGCACGCTCCGCCCCAGCCGCCTCGAGGACCTGTTGCTGAGCGCCGGGATCGAAAGGGTCAGCGCCGCCGGGCTGCTTGCCTCGTGCCTGGGGGTCGGGGCATTCACGACCTTGGCCTTCTTCGCGGTGACAGGATCCTGGCCGATCTCGGGATGCTTTGGCCTGTTTGGCGGCTGGCTGCCGATGGCGGTCGTCCGCTGGCGTGCGCGACGGCGCACGTCTGTCTTACGCCAACTCTGGCCCGACGTCGTTGATCACCTCAGGTCAGCGATCCGCGCAGGCCTGTCGCTGCCCGAGGCTCTCATCCAGCTGGGCGAGAAAGGCCCCGCGGAGCTCCGCCACGTGTTTGTGGACTTCGGCGCTGACTACCGCTCGGGAGGCCAGTTCGATCCTTCGCTCACGCGGCTCAAAGAGCGTCTGGCAGATCCCGTGGCCGACCGCATCGTCGAGGCGCTCCGGCTCACCAGGGAAGTGGGCGGGTCGGATCTCGGCCGGCTGCTGGGCACCCTCGCCGATTTCCTGCGGGAAAGCGCACGGACCAGGAGCGAGCTGGAAGCTAGACAGTCCTGGACCGTCAACGCCGCGCGGCTGGCCGTGGCGGCACCGTGGATTGTCCTGGTGCTGCTGGCAAGCCGCCCGGAGGCCGTGATGGCCTACAACACCCCCGTCGGGGCCGCGGTCCTGGCAGGCGGGCTTGCCGTCTCCCTGGTGTCCTATGCCATCATGCTGCGGATCGGTGCCCTGCCCGAAGAACAGCGGGTCCTCCGGTGACGGGGCTGATGGCTGGCGCCACAGTTTGCGGGGCGGTGCTCGGCGCCGGGCTCTGGCTGTTCCTCGTGCGGCTTCCCTTCATGCGGCCGACGACGTTTATCGAACGCATCGAGCCACAATTGAGGACGCACAATCTGGAATCCCGGCTCCTGCGCACTGCCCCAAGGAACCTCACTCCGTTTGGGCCGTTGGAAAGAATCCTGCGCCCGGCCTTCCGCGACGGTCTCAGGTCGCTGGGCCGCATCAACCTTGGCGCGGCGGCACTGAACCGCAGGCTTGCCCGCGCCGGTAGCGCCAGAACGGCAGTGGACTTCCGGGCCGAGCAACTCGTGTGGGCTGCCGGCGGTTTCGTCACGGCAGTCAGCGTGGTGGCTCTGGGGGGAATCGTCGGCCGTTTCAGCCCCTTCGTGGCAGTCGCTGCCGTCCTGGGGAGCGCCGTCGGCGGGTTCCTGCTCCGGGACTACCTGCTGGGCGCGCAGATCAAGAAACGGGAAATCCGGATGATGGCGGAATTCCCCAGCATTGCCGAACTCATGGCCCTGGCTGTGAGCGCCGGCGAAAGTGCCACCGGTGCACTGGACCGGGTCTGCCGCAGTGCCCGGGGTGAGCTCTCGCAGGAATTTAGCCGCGTTCTCGCGGAGACCCGGGCCGGAACGCCTCTCGTTGAGGCCCTGCGGGAGTTCTCATCCAGGACTGATCAGGGACCCCTGATCCGTTTTGTCGACGGAATGATCGTGGCCGTGGAGCGCGGAACACCACTTGCAGACGTGCTCCGGGCGCAGGCGCAAGATGTGCGGGACACAGCTAAGCGGGAACTGATGGAGTCGGCCGGCAAAAAGGAAATCGGGATGATGGTGCCCCTCGTCTTCGGCGTACTTCCACTCACGGTGATCTTCGCCGTGTTTCCCGGCCTGGTCGCGGTCAGCCTTGGCCTCTAGGAAACAAACAACAGAAGAACCAGCAAACCAGGAAAGAGGACTCGGTGAAGAACTTTGGAACTCGGGTGGCGTTAGTGGCCTGCACGCTCAGCATGCTGACGTGGTGGTCTCCTTTGCCGCGGCGGCGGGCGGCGGATAGCACCGGCGGCGGCGTGCACCATTCCGAGCGCGGGGACGTCCCCGGCTGGGTCATGATCACCCTGATGTCTGCTGTCCTCGTCGCCGCCCTCCTGGCCCTGGCGGGTCCGGCGCTGGAAGGACTGTTCAACCAGGCCATGGATAAGGTCGGACAGTAACCCGGTGGCAACAGGGGGCGCCGGCCCGAGCGGACGTGTCACCAGGCCGCTCGGGCGCAGGGCAGGGCTTGAGCGCGGCGCAGCCGTGGTGGACTTCGTGCTGATCGGCTCGTTGGCGACGCTGTTCTTCCTCGCGATCGTGCAACTCACCTTGGTGCTGCACGTCCGGAACACCCTGATCGACGCCGCCGCTTCGGGGGCCAGATACGGCACACTGGCCGACCGCAATTCCGCGGACGCGAGGGACCGGACGGTCCAGCTGATCACGACGGCGCTCAGTTCCGAGTTCGCGGGAGATGTTGCCACCAGCGAATCGACGTACCAAGGCATCCGCACTCTGGAAGTAACGGTCCGCGCACCCTTGCCCGTGGTCGGCTTCATCGGTCCCCGGGCGCTTCTGGAAGTGAAGGGCCATGCAGCCATCCAGCCGTGAACGGGCAGCGCCGGGTCGCGCCGGGGCCGGCGAACAGGGCGCCGAGCAGGGGAGCGCGGTCGTCGAATTCATCTTCCTGTCCCTGCTGCTGATGGTGCCGCTGGTTTACTTCGTCATTACCGTTGGCCAGATCCAGGGCGGGTCCTTCGCCGTGGTCGGCGCCGCAGACCAGGCCGCCAAGGTCTACGTTGCCCAGCCGGACGCGGCCAGCGGCCGGGCGGCCGCCGAGCGGGCCGTGCTGGTGGCGCTCGCCGACTATGGACAGCCGGCGGAAAACGCGAGCATCGACGCGCGCTGCGAACCTGCGGACTGCCTGGCTCCAGGCTCTGCGGTCACCGTCACCGTGAACCTCACCGTGCCCTTGCCGTTCGTGCCCTTCAGCGACGCACTCCATCTGAACGCGAGCCGGCTCAGCGCCTCGGCCACCCAGCTCGTGGGGAGGTTCCGGTGAAAATCCCGGCCGGCGGGCCAAGGCCCACCGAGGACCCCGGAGGTCGGCAACCAGGACGGCAGCCGCCGGCCCGCGGGCAGGAAGGCCAGGTGCTCGTCTTGATCATCGGCTTCGTTATGACCGCCCTGCTCGTCGCAACCGTGGTGATCGCTGCGTCCAGCGTCTACTTGGAACACAAGAAACTGCTCTCCCTCGCGGACGGCGCCTCGGTGGCCGCAGCCGACAGCTTCACCCTCGGTCAGCTCGGCAACGCCGGCGGCACGCCGTCCGCCGTCCTCAGCGGGGCCCGGGTTCGCAACGCCGTCCTCGACTACCTTGGCCGCGACGGCGCGTTCGGCCGCTTCAGCGGCCTGAGCGTGGCGCCGACGACGGGCAGCCCGGACGGGGTCACCGCCGTCGTGGTGATCAGTGCGTCCGTTCACCCTCCGGTGGTCAATTTCTTGGTGCCGGACGGCATCCGGATCGAGGCGAGGTCGACGGCGCGCTCCCGCCTCAGCCGGTAGGGCTTACGGCGACCGATCAGGCGCGCGTAGCTTATAGGGACAGGTGAACCGGGTGTTCACCCTTAGGGGAGGTGGAGCGTGATGGATACCTATGCCTTCGTCCTTGACTTGGAACGGAGCAGTCCGCTGTCCGGCGGCCCGCTGTCCGGCAGTCCGCTGTCCGGTGGCGCTGCGCCTCCTCTGGCTGAAGGGCTGCGGCGGGAGCTGGCATTTGAACAGGCGGGCCCTGCCGGCCACTGGCTGGTCGTCTACCAGGAAGGACCAGCGGCCGGTGAGGTTACCTCGATTCCCGGGGTGAAGGTCCCTCAGGTTGAACTCGCCATAACGGCCAAGCCGGCAGCCGGCGCGGCCGGGAACGTCTACGCCTTCACCATCCCGTTGGTGCCCGGTCTGACAGGCGAGTGGCTCGAATTCTGCGCAGAACTGGCAGGCCCCCGCCGCGACGACCTGCAGGGTCAACGGGACCGGCTCGGGCTTGCGGAGGAGGTGTTTCTGCAATCCTCAGATGGCCAGGACATGGTCATACCTGTCATCCAGGGGAATTCTCCCTGGGAAGAGGACCATCGGATCGCATCCAGCGCTCACAGCTTCGACCGCTGGTTCACCATGCAACTGGCGCGCTTCCACGGATTCGACCCCGCAGGGCCTCCACCCCCGCGGAACATAGCGGTGTTCGACCTCGTCGGGCGCTAGTGGAGGGCGGCAGGGCCGTGCCCCGGCAGGGACCCTCATGGGGCGCGGGCGCGGTCTCCTGCGAGTATGGCGACACGCCCGGCTGGTGCCCAAAGCTGTCGGAGCCCGGTGGGAAAATTACGGCATGACGGCTCCAACAGTGGAAGCGGCGATCAACGAACTGATGGATCGCGCCTGGAACGTTGTCTATGACCTGCTCTCGGAGCGGGGCCTGCTCAACGGCGGGCTGGACGTCGAGGAGTACACCGGGATCCATTCCTGGGTGGACGGCCCCACCCGCTACACGGTGGTCCACTCGCGGACGGTGGCCGTACTCTTCGCGGACACCCGACCGGTGGATGCCATCACTTTCCACCATGACCTGCTCGGCGCGGACGACCCGAAAGGCTACTTCACCGTCCCCGGCTAACAGGCTACGGCTGGGGCGCCATGGAAGAGTCGGGGCGGCTGGGCCACATAGCGTAGGCTTAAAAACACCATGGCAAACATTGATTTTCCCGCTGAAATCCGCGCGCTGCGGGCCACCTACGCGTCCATCGAGAACGTCTCGAACGTCGAGGCGCTCAAGGAAGACATCGCCGAGCTCAGCGAGCGGGCCGGTGAACCCAATCTCTGGGACGATCCCGCGGCGGCGCAGGTCATCACCTCGAAGCTCTCGCACAAGCAGTCCGAGCTCGAGCGGCTCAACAAGCTGGCGGCCCGGATCGACGACCTCGAGGTCCTCGTGGAGCTCGGCCAGGACGAGGACGACGCCGACTCCATGGCGGACGCGGCGGCGGAGCTCGATTCCGTCCGCAAGGCGCTGGCCGACCTCGAAGTGGTCACGCTGCTTTCCGGCGAGTTCGACGAGCGCGAAGCCGTGGTGACCATCCGGTCCGGGGCGGGCGGAGTGGACGCGGCGGACTTCGCCGAAATGCTCATGCGCATGTACCTGCGCTGGGCCGAACGGCACGGCTACCCGACAACCATCATGGACACCTCCTACGCCGAAGAGGCCGGGCTCAAGTCCGCCACCTTCGAGGTCAAGGCGCCCTACGCCTTCGGCACGCTGAGCGTCGAAGCCGGCACCCACCGGCTGGTCCGGATCAGCCCGTTCGACAACCAGGGCCGCCGCCAGACCTCCTTCGCCGCCGTCGAAGTGATCCCGCTGATCGAACAGACGGACTCCATCGAGATCCCGGACAACGAGATCCGCGTGGACGTCTTCCGGTCCTCCGGCCCGGGCGGCCAGTCGGTCAACACCACCGACTCCGCCGTGCGCCTGACCCACCTTCCAACCGGCACGGTCGTGTCCATGCAGAACGAGAAATCGCAGCTGCAAAACCGCGCCGCCGCCATGCGCGTGCTCCAGTCCCGCCTGCTGCTGCTGAAGAAGGAGCAGGAGGACGCCGAGAAGAAGGCGTTCGCCGGGGACGTCAAGGCATCGTGGGGCGACCAGATGCGCTCCTACGTCCTCAACCCGTACCAGATGGTCAAGGACCTGCGCACCGAACACGAGGTCGGCAACACCTCCGCGGTGTTCGACGGCGAGATCGACGACTTCATTGACGCCGGGATCCGCTGGCGGACCGACAACCGCAACGCCGAGAAGTAGAATCTGCCCCCGGCAAAGCGGTCGGGCTGGGAGGTGCCTGACAATCGCGCGACACGCCCCGCCGTTCCGGCCGATCGGCTGTTACCCGTGCGTATAGTCGAGGGGCCGGAGCTCTACTTCCCCCAAACGAAAGCCCTTGCGCCGGCAGCAGAACCGGGCCTCCGCGGCCCCGTCCTGCAGGGTACTAAGGGCCATGATCCGTTTCGAAAATGTCACCAAGGTCTACGACCAGAAGGCGCAGCCGGCGCTGGATTCGATCAACCTTGAGATCGACCGTGGCGAGTTCGCCTTCCTTGTCGGTGCCTCCGGCTCCGGCAAGTCGACGTTCCTGCGCCTGGTCCTGAAGGAGGACCGCGCCTCCTCCGGGGCCGTCTACGTCGCTGGCCAGAACGTCGCCAACATCTCCAGCTGGCGCGTGCCGCGCCTGCGCCGCGGGATCGGCGTCGTCTTCCAGGACTTCCGCCTGCTGCCGCAGAAGACCGTCTTCGCCAACGTCGCCTTCGCCATGCAGGTCATCGGCAAGAGCCGCAGCGTGATCCGCGACACCGTCCCCGAGGTCCTCAAGACCGTGGGCCTGGAAGGCAAGGAAAACCGCCTCCCGCACGAACTCTCCGGCGGCGAGCAGCAGCGCGTGGCGATCGCCCGCGCCGTCGTGAACAAGCCCGGCATCCTGCTGGCCGACGAGCCCACCGGCAACCTGGACCCCACCACCTCCATGGGCATCATGGGCGTGCTGGACAAGATCAACCAGAACGGCACCACCGTGGTGATGGCCACGCACGACGACGACATCGTCAACGAGATGCGCAAACGGGTGGTGGAACTCCAGAACGGCGTCGTGATCCGCGACGAGGCCCGGGCCCTCTACACCTCCATGATTCCGGCGGTGGGCCAATCGCGCCGCCTGCGCGACGCCAGCGGCCGGAACGAACCTCCCGCCGCACCTCCCGTGTCCAGGGCCGAGACGCGCGCCGGGTCGCGGGCCGAGCTGCGCACCGCAGGGGAGGGCCAGGCGTGAGGCTCGCATTCATTCTCGGCGAGATTGGCAGCGGCCTGCGCCGCAACCTGTCCATGGTGATCTCCGTCATCCTGGTGACCTTCGTGTCCCTGACGTTCGTCGGCGCGGCCGGCATGCTGCAGCTCCAGATCAACCAGATGAAGGGCTACTGGTACGACAAAGTCCAGGTGGCCATCTTCCTCTGCAGTGACGGTTCGACGGCGCCCGGCTGCGCCACCGGCCCGGCGACGCCCGAGCAGGAACAGAACCTGCGCGCGCTCCTGAAGTCGCCCGCGGTGGCCCAGTACGTCAACGACTTCCAGTACGAGTCCAAGGACGACGCCTACAAGCACTTCAAGGAGCAGTTCTCCAATTCCCCGATCGTCGATTCCGTGACGCCGGACCAGCTTCCGGCCTCGTTCCGGATCAACATGAAGGACCCGCAGAAGTACGAGATCATCAGCGAGACCTTCTCTTCGCAGGCCGGCGTGGAGACCGTGATCGACCAGCGCCAACTCCTGGAGAAGCTGTTCTCCGCCATGAACGCGGCGTCCCTGGTCGCTGTGAGCATCGCCGGGGTCATGATCGTCTGCGCGATTCTGCTCATTGCCACCACCATCCGGCTCTCGGCGTTCAGCCGCCGCCGCGAAACGGGCATCATGCGGCTCGTGGGTGCCTCCAAGATGGTCATCCAGCTGCCGTTCATTCTCGAGGGCGTGATCGCCGCGGTGATCGGGGCGGCCCTGGCCTCCGTCACCCTTTGGGCCGTGGCGCACTTCTTCCTCGGCGACGTAATGGCCAAGCAGTATCCGGACACCGCGTTTATCTCACCCGGGCAGACCTTGATCCTGGCGCCCGCCCTGATTGGCCTGGGCGTCGTCCTGGCCGGAATTTCCTCCCTGCTGACCCTCCGCCGATACTTGCGGGTCTAGCTGTGCACAACGAAAAGGGAATGTATATGACACCGATGACCCGCCGTCCCCTCCGGCACTCCGTCCGGGCCCGCCTGGTGGGACGCCGCAGCCGGATGATCAGCGCCACCCTGGCTTTGGTCCTCGCGGGGAGCATGGGCGCGTCGGCTCCGGTGGCATTCGCAGACAGCCTGGAGGACCAGCAGGCCGCGCTCCGGGACCAAGCGGCCCGGGTCCAGGACTCCCTTGAGTTCGTCGATGCCAAGATCTCCAAGGCCGCGGCAGACCTGGTCCTGTACCAGGGCCAGCTTCCCGCCGCCCAGCAGGCGCTCTCGGACGCCCAGGGCCGCGTGGCCGCTGCGGTCCAGGAAGTGGAGGCCCTCGCGGCCCGCGTGGACCTGGCGCAGCAGAACAAGGCGAAGATCACCCAGCAGCTTGATGCGGACAAGCAAAAAATCGCGGACACCCGGAAGCTGATCGGCCAGATCGCCACCCAGGCGTACAAGTCCGGCGGCGTGCCGTCCAACCTCTCCCTGTTTTTCGGCTCCAACCAGGGCGGCAGCCTGACGGACACCATCGACCTCGCAGACCAGGCCCTGCGCAGCCAGAACTCCGCGATGGACAAGCTCACCCAGCAAAACGCCACCAACGTCAACGCCCAGGCCCGGCTTGCGGCCGTCGAGGCGGAGATCACGGAGCTGAAGGCGAAGGCCGACGCCGCGCTCGCGCGGGAGAAGGCCGCCCGTGACGAGGCCGAGGCCAAGAAGGCCGCGGTGGACAAGCTCATCGCAGACACCACGCGGCTCGATGCCCAACTCCAGGCCGCCAAGCCCGGCATCCAGAAACAACTCGCCCAGGTCAAGGCCCAGCAGGACGCCGTGGCCGCGGAAATCGCGGAACGGGACCGCAAGCTCCGGGAAGCCTGGGAAGCCGAGCAGCGGCGCATCGCCGCAGCCGCGGCGGCCGCCGCCAGGGCCCGGGGCCAGGCCGTCCAGCCGTACGTCCCGGTCCAGGGACCGCCTTCGGCCTTCGGCCTCCGGCACCCGTTCGCGGCCAGTATCCCCATCACGTCCGGGTTCGGCTGGCGTGCGACGCCGCCGGGCACCATCGACTTCTACGGCACCGGCGGCTACATGCACACCGGCCTCGACTTCGGCGCAACGTGCGGCACGCCCGTCTACGCCGCGGCGGCCGGCACCGTCTTCTCGGCGGGCTGGGGGAACGACGGCGGCGGCAACCGGGTGAAGATTTCCCACGGTGTGGTCCAGGGCAACTCGCTGACCACGATCTACTACCACAACACGTCCGTCACGGTCTCGGTTGGCCAGCACGTTGAACAGGGCCAGCTGATCGCTTATTCGGGAACCACCGGCAACTCCACCGGGTGCCACGCGCACTTCGAGACCTGGCTTAATGGCCGCGCCGTGGACCCCATGACCCTGCTGTAGCCCGGGCGGCCTGCCCGTCCGCCAGCGCGGGGCCGCCGTCCTGCCGTAAACTGGAAACACTCCGCACCACACGGCCGGAGTGAACCGCCAACCAAACCGAGGAGTCCTACCGTGCCCAAAGAAAGTGGCCGTAAGGTAGTGGCCACCAACCGCAAGGCCCGGCACGACTACCACATCCTTGACACGTACGAGGCCGGCATCGCGCTGATGGGCACGGAAGTCAAGTCCCTGCGCGAGGGCCATGCCTCGATGGTGGACGGCTTCTGCACCTTCTACAACGACGAGCTGTGGATGGAGGCCATCCACATCCCCGAATACAACCAGGGGAGCTGGACCAACCATGCCGCGCGCCGCCGCCGCAAGCTGCTCTTGCACCGTGAGGAGCTGACCAAGATCTCGCACAAGATCCGCGAGTCGGGTTTCACGATCGTGCCGCTGCAGCTGTACTTCGTCGACGGCCGCGCGAAGGTGGAGATCGGCGTCGCCCGCGGCAAGAAGGAATACGACAAGCGCCAGACGCTTCGCGAACAGCAGGACAAGCGCGAGGCGCAGCGGGTCATGCGGGAACGCAACCGCCGCTAGCGGCAGGCGGGACCGCACCTGAAGGAAAGCCGCAGCCGCCGTTCCGGCCACGCGGGAATGATTCCGGCCGACGGTGCGTTATGATGGGTAGTCCGGGATGGGATTCCGCGGAAGGCCAGCCTGGTTCGAGAAAGAAAATTGATAAAAAAATACGGGGATGATCGGTTTCGACGATGTTAGTCGCGACAGGTGAAGCGGGCCGAGGATGCAGAATTATCTCGTAAACGCTGTCTGCAAACCAATAAGTGCCGAATCAAAACGCACTGACTTCGCTCTCGCTGCCTAAGCAGTAAGACAGTCCGTCAGCCCGAGGTTGCTATTGCCCCGGATCCTGGCGTCATTTAAATAGCCACTGCTGTTTGCCTCCGTCATCGGGGTAAACGGGACTCTTAGATGACTGGGCCCGGATCAGCCAGCTGTTTGCAGCATGGCTGGGGCCGAGAAACTCCAACGCAAACTGCGCCCGGAGAAGCCCTGACAACACGACATCGGACGGGGGTTCAATTCCCCCCATCTCCACCTAAGGTAGGCCCTAGATCCCAGTGATCTAGGGCTTTTCTTTTTGCCTGTTGGCGAGAAGGCCCATTTTGTTGGCGAAAAACGACTCAGCTAGGGGACAGGCATGGGACAGATGCAGGACAGGCCGGAGACAGAACGAGGCGAGGAGCGAGAGGATCAGATCGCCCAAGAGCTGAAGAAGCACTCGGACGTCGAGTACGTATGGGGTAGGTGGTACTGCGAGTGCGGCGTCAAATTCAGGAGCAGCCACACCGAGCTCGCAGCCCATCGTGACGCCGTAGAGCGGAAGCTGAGAGGCGACGTATCCCGTGGCTAGCATCCGGACTCGTGTGAAGGCGAACGGCGCCGAGTCGCACACCGTGAACTGGCGTGACCCTGAGCCTGGGCTCAAGTCGCGCACCTTCGATGACAAGCAAAAGGCGCAGGAACTCAAAGACTTCCTCGACGGCAATGGGAACAGCTTCAAGCTCGCCGCCAAAGCGAAGGTCCGTAAAGACTCCACGGCGCCGACCGTCTCCGAAGTCGTCATACGCCACATCGACCTCCTGCGGAAACCTCAGCCGGGCACGATCGCTAAGTACCGGCGCATGGCAGCCGGCCACATCGACGGCAGCGACCTCGGCCAGACACGCGTCGACAAGGTCAACAAGGCCGCTGTGATCGACTGGCTCGACCAGCTCAAGGTGCTGCAGGGGCCAACCAGAAGGTCGGTGAGCCACTGTCCCGCAAGTCCTAGCAGAACGTCCACGCACTGCTCTCCGCCGCGTTCGTGACCGCCATGGACGCCGAGACAATGACCCGCAACACAGCCAAGGGAGTCGCAGAAGCAGACCTCAACGAAGCGCGCGAGGCCATCTACCTCTCGCCCGAAGATCTCGTCATGCT
Source organism: Arthrobacter sp. NPDC058192 (assembly GCF_042883665.1). NCBI lineage: Bacteria > Bacillati > Actinomycetota > Actinomycetes > Micrococcales > Micrococcaceae > Arthrobacter > Arthrobacter sp. NPDC058192. Next base: position 170,280 of record NZ_JBHVVJ010000003.1, read on the forward strand.
CGCCGAGCGCGTCAACCCGCACTACTCACTGTTCATCCGGTTCCTGGCCGGCACCGGACTCCGCTACTCCGAAGCGACCGCACTACGCCGGCGGGACATCACCCTGCGCGACGGCCGCGCCGCTGTCCGCGTCGAACGAGCATGGAAGTCGGTAGGCCAGGGTGAGGAGATCGGGCCGCCGAAAACCAAGAAGGCGAGGCGCACAGTGACCTGCAACGTGGCACTGTCAGCCGAGCTCGCCGAACACCTCAAGCCGCTGCGCCCGGACGACTTCGCGTTCCAGCGGCCAGACGGCGACTACGTCCGCAACTCCCGCTTCCACAAAGAAGTCTGGCAACCCCTCATGGCGCGGCTGCTCGAGGACGGCAGCCTGGACCGCAAGCCTTGGATACACGAGATCCGGCACGCGCACACCATACACCTGCTCGATGCCGGCGTCCCAGTCCACGTCGTGCAGGCTCGACTAGGGCACGAGGACCCACAGACCACCCTGCGCGTATACGCTCGACTGTCCAAGGCATCCGACGCCGCTGCAGCGGACGCCCTCGGCTAGTACATGGACTGTTGATCACATGTCGGGCGGGTCTGCGAAGAGGTGCGACCATGGGACTCTGCTAGCGTTCCACGAATCAAGGAGTCAGTATGCACGTATTTGAGCTTACAAAGCCTGGCGGATGGCTTGAAGGTATTGACGATGAGCGTGAAATGCAAGACATCAACGCGCTGCTTGACCTATTGTCCGACTGCCTCATCGATGCGGCCGTGTCACTCTCACTCTTCCAAGAGGCAAGCGCAAATGACTACGCGCAGCCGGGCTTCGATCAGGAAAAGCGGGAACAGGAGAGGCAACAGGAGTACCTCATTCTGAAGCGCATGGAGAGCGATTTGATGTCCCGGTTGAGGGCCGAGCACGGAGAAGAAGAAGCGTACAAAGCGTACGGCGAGGCATATGGGAGTCTTGTCGACCAATCACACATTGAAGCGAAGAGGCTGCGGTGGCAGGCCGGCGAAGTGCCCAAGTCATACACTGGCCGGCTTCCGTTCCTTCATGCGAAGTCCTGCCTATATGCGCTGGATACGATGCACAAGTCCCTAAAAACGCTGAAGTGCCTGCCCGCGGCGCCGGGTCAAGTCGAGAAGGCCTATAGCGAGTTCGATGCGGCATTTCCGGGCTTGGTCGCCGTCCGGGATTCTGCCCATCATGCCGAGGACCGAGTGCAAGGTAAGAAACGAAAAGCCCGGATCGAGCCGGTCCCGGTCATAAACGATACGATCCATGCGCCTAACGGCTTCATGGCCACAGACCTTCTGAACGGCAATCGATATGGGACCACGTTGGCAGATGGAAGCTACGGTGAGGTGGAGATCAGTGTGGCGTCCGTGGCTATCGCCCAACGAATCGTACAGTCAGTCTTTGACGCCTTCCAGTGGAGGGGCCACGCTAGTCACGGGCCGTTCTAATGGACACCCTTTATGCCAGCAGGAAGCCAGAGAGCCGGTTGCCCCACCGGATGGCGCGGAGTTTCTCCGGGCAGCGCCGGTATTCTTCGATGTCCCATTCGGAATCGGTGACACGGCGGACGTTGCCGGCGGGGACCCATGCCCAGTGTTTGTGGTCAGCGTCGTCGCCCCAGGCAACGAGGATATAAGAGGGGTTCCACCGTTCGGCGACGGCGTACACGTCCAGCGTGGCGCCGCCGGCCAGCGGGACGCTCGCCATGACCTTGGGGTAGTTCCCGTACTCCCACGAACGTGTCTCCTCCGCTGGGTGTCCGGGATCAGGACGGAGATACTCGTAAGCGGTCCTGTCGAGGGTAAACGATGCCATGCGCCAAGAGTATCGGCCCGTCAAGAGGCTCGACTTTTTGATCGTCGGTCCGCCCCGGTATGCTCGCCGAACAATCAACTACTTGGGGGTCCACCTTGAAACGTCTTCTTGCCGCGATCGTACTTATCCTGGCGGCGACGGGCTGCAGTGCCCAAACGCAAGCGCCGGCGGCCCAGCCGTCGACGTCGACCGCGAGTGCCACGCCGACCGCTGCGGCGCCGATCGTCCTCAAGCCCGGTGCGTTCACCTTCGAGAACGCCGCTGGCACCAAGGGCGCGCTGCAGATCCCGGGCAAGCCGGACGCCGAGATAGAGAAGCTCCGGGCGCTGGCACCAGGTGCGCCGAAGGTGACGTACTTGACCGTTCACGTAGATAACCGGGTAGGGACCGTGGCAGCGAACATGTACGGCGTCAGCATCTTCACGCCTGCGGGCGAGGAACTCAAGTACACGAACGCAGACGCCTACATCGACTCGATCAGGCCGTCTGGCGCGTCGGCCGATGTTTATAACCAGTTCATCGCGGCCGGCAACGCGCACATGGAGTCGGCCAAACCGAAGGCGGTAAAGGACTTTGTCCTCATCGGGCCGCCCGTGCCTACTGAGATGGCGTCGATCACGGTTTATCCGACCGGCATGTCCAATCCAGTCGAGGCCGCGCCCGCCTCTTAGACAGACACAAAAAGTGCCCCCGCCGTCCGTTTAGGACAGCGGGGGCATTCCGTTGCTCGGATGGTGCTAGCCGCCGTCCTGGGGAGCGAACCAGCGGAGGACGCGATACTTGCGCAGCCACTCGTTTACGCCGGGGACGGCGAGGACTCTGGTCACGATGGCGGCCAGCGCGGTCGCTGCTACCAGCGTGCCGTTGAGTCCGAGGAAGACCCAGCCGGGCAGGTAGACCTCATAGGGCCGCAGCGCGTCCATGACGGCGAGCAATACGCCGTTGAGCAGCGCCGACGACGAGATAGACGACGCTCTCCACGAGCTGGAAAGCTCCACGCCGGCCATTCAGATCCGGCCGCTTCACGCTGCGGCGCCGAACTGGTTATTGGCAACGACGTTCCACTTCGCCTCGACGATGTATTTGATGCTGTAGTCGAGGACTTCGCTGGTGTCCACGCCGCCGCCTTGGAGCAGAGTTGACGCCGCAGCGACCTCCGGCATGTTGGCCACGTAGGCAGTCATCAGCTCGATCGGCTCCAGCGGGTGGTCGACTACCCAATCCCGCATGAGACGCTGCTCCAGCGTCATGTCCGGCGGGTTCGCTACCCAATAGAGCGCCTGGACCAGCAAGGCCGCGTTCGCTCGCTGCTGCAGCTCGTAGTCATCGCGGATCCGGGCGTACTTCAGCAGTTCTGTGTCTGCCATGTTTTGTGTCCTTTCGCGTAGCAGCGGGCCGCCCCAGGGTGTGAGGCGGCCCGCTGCGTTGTGGGGTTACTTCGTCCAGGTGACCCGGATCTTCGGATCGTGGGCGTAGCCGTACCGCTCGTATCCGCCACCGGATCCGCCGAGGGTGAGCCCTCGGTGCAAGCCGGTGCGGAAACCGTCCCACGTGCTCGTGCTGAGCTTGATCCAGCGGCCGGCCGCACGTGGCCAGCCGAGCGACGCCGCGTGCGCGTAGGTTTTCGCCGGCGCCGTCGAGGTGAGCCCGGTCTGCCCGTGCAGACCGATGTAGGCGTCGCCGCCCGAGCCCTGATACCAGAAGTCGTAATACACATAGACCCAGACGCCGGTGACGGTGCCGCCGGAGGTGATCGCGCTAGAGATCGCCGACCCAAAGACCGCCATAGAGGACAGGTCGCCGTTACTCGTGCCGTACTGCAGGCCCGAGTACATATGCCCCGAGTCCCAGTTGTACGTGGCGCCGTTACCCAGGAAGGACCGAATCCCGGTTGCGGGGAACGTCTGGTCGTAGTTCTTCCGAACGGGCGGCGCCGTGACCTCTCCGCCGGTGGAACCGCCCGGGGGAGCGTCGGCCGTGCCGTCCCGGTCCTCGCCGGTTTCGGGGACCGCCGGGCCGATGTCGGTGACGGTCATAATCACGCCGCGGTAACCGTTCGCGATGACCTTGCCGCGGCCGGCCGACTCGACCTGATAACTGAGCAACAGGGACTAGTCGCCGCTCGTGGTCGTCGTCAGTAGCCGGTTGAACGTGATCGGCGAGCGGACGCTCGTGTTCCATGACGCGGGAAGCGAATAGGCCTGGTCGATGACCGGGTCCGCGATAGTCGCGGCCCGGCCGGCGGGTCCCTGGTGCAGCTTGACCATAGTGTCCGAGTTCGCCGTGTCCGATTTCATGTGGATCGGCGAGGTCGAAACCGTATACATGCGCCCGGCCTTGAGCGATGCCTGCAGGTGCAGGTAAGGGTGCGCCGAGGTGCCGGCGTAGAACTTGCCGTCGGTGTACCTTGAGGCCCACGCGATGATGTTGCCGCCGAGCCCGTCCAACGTGTCGCTTAGCTGCGTGCCGCCTAGGATGATCCCGCCGGTATTCGTGACCAGGTCGTATCCCTCGACGTCCATGCTGGTCGCCGACATCGCGCCCGTTGAGCTGATGGACGCGACGAGCTCGTTCTGGGCATTCAGCACGCCGAAATAGTCGTCCGCGTCGGTGCCCATCCGCATAACCTCGGTCGGCAGTCCGCCGGCGGCGTTGGCCGCGAGGACTTTGAAGCTGGTTGGCGTCATCTTCGCGTGAGTCCCGGCAGGGTTGCCCGCGATGATTTCCGAGATCAGCGCCAGGGTGGCCTCCAGCTTGGCGGCCTTGACCGCACCGTCCTCAATCGTGACCGCGTTTACCTGCTTGCGGAGCATGAGGCTATTGGCCACGATGGTCGCTTTGCCGACAAGCCCCGAGACGCGGACCTCTGGCAGGATCCAATAGCACGTCGCCGGGATGTCGGCCACGTAGGTATTGACGCCGTTCACGAGCGCCGGCGCGCCGGTGATCGTGACGGTTGCCGCCCCGTCCTTTGTGCGCCCCGAGATGCGGATGTCGCCGGTCACATGCCCGTCTGAAGCGTGATGTTCGCCTGGAATACGTACTTAGCGCCCGGGGTCGCCGGGATCCAGTCCTTGTACGTTGCGGCCGACTGGTTTATGCCGGTCGGCCTAAAATCCGCCCTTGCCCTGAATGATGTTGTCCAACTCATCCAAACGGTCAGCCAAGCGCGCCGCCTCAAGGACCATAACGTCGCGGGGAACATCAGCCGTCGCTATCGCGTCCCTCAGAGCCGAACCGCGCTCACCAAGGCCAGCAGGAACATCCAAGCGGCCTCGCCTCCTTTTACGCGATGTGTGATGAGATTTGGGGGTGAATCACAACAACAGGCAACGCGAACGATGGGTTGCAGTTCTGGCAGCACTAACCTTCGTCTTCGGCTTTGGCGTCATGGTCGGACACACCGGCTTCCGCGTTGACGCAGGCGCGCTGGGGAATGTCTTTGGTGTAACGCCGCATCAATGGGGCGTGTTGCTCTCAGGTTTGGTCGGTTCGGTTGCCGGTGGAGCGGTAGCAGTGTGGGTACTGCGCAGGACCATTGAACACCAGGAAGAGAATCATCGGCTTCAACTGCGGACGGCACGCGGCCTCCATTCCGAGCAACTTGAGGCTCAGAAATCAGAAGCAACAAGGGAGCGGGCACATGTGGCTGCTGCGGGCATTCTGTCTGGCCTGTGGCTCGTGAATAGGGCCTCAAAGGCATCGGCGGAGCAGATGAGTGAGCAGATTGACTCCATCATTCTCGCTGCCCACAGCCTCCGACTCGAGCGTGAGCACACGGACCTTGCACAGACTCTTATGCAGATGATCGGTGAACTTGAGGAAACTCCGGAAGTAGTGGCTGGCAATCAGCGAGCCCGGAAGGAACTGCTCCAGATAACTGCAAGGACTTCTGCAGCCATCGTCGTGTGGTTCCAAGCGGCCGACAAATCGGAGCGAAGAGGAGCGCTGGACTCCATCCGACGCGCGAAGGAAGCGACTGCGAGCTTGGTGCGTTCCTGCGGTTGAGCAACTCGGGGGGATATTTTTCGCTATGCCCGGGGAGCGAGGCGCGGGCGGTGGGGGAGGGGGTACTCCCCCTACCCCTTTTTTATGGGGTCTGGGATAAGGAAAAGCGCTATCCGCAGGTTGTCCACAGTCACCATGCTCTGCTTGTCTTGAGTGGCCTGGCTGCGAGGATGATTTTGGTTTTGGGTGCTGGTCGATCGCCTTTTGGTTGGTTGCATCGTCTGCAGCACACTGCGAGGTTGTCGACGTGGTCTTGTCCGCCCTTGGCATGGGCTATGACGTGGTCTGTCTCGGCGCTGCTGGGCTTGAGGCTGACTTGGTAGTCAAGATTGACCTGGCAGTATGGGCAGCGCTCTATGCCTTGTGCTTGGGCGAGGTGAAGCATGCGCCTGCGAGCCTTCTTGTACTGGGAAGTGCCAGTGCGCGATGTGGCCACGTCAGTTCCGGCTGAACCCGACAGGCCTTGCCCGGTAGGCGCCGCTGTCGTCGTCATCGATCGATCGGCCAGGGTAGCCGCTATGCATCTCGGGAGGGGACGTGAAGGAGTGCGCATGCTCGCTTCGTGCTTCGCCTGCGCCTTTGGGCCCGTACTCGTGGGGTTTGCTGATGGCTGCTGCCGCTGCTTCGAGCCAGGCACAGAGTGCGCGGTATAGGCGCATGATGCCTCCTCTGCGTCCGGCGTCAGTATTTTGCGTCGGCTTGAGTTATTGGCCGCGTCAGAAGGACAATCCCTTCGCGACATCCTCAACGTTTTTCTTGTGTTCCACCAATCGGGCTGCCTCCGCGTCGTGGCGCTGAATTGCTTCCCGGTGGTTCCGCTCCGACAGTTCATTCACCTTTGCCACAACGCCGGTCAGCGTTTGAAGGTGGTAATCTCGCACTTCCTCGACCGTCGTCGAACTGAGAACGAAGGAGTCCATGTAGCAGCGAGCAGTGCCAGGGCGGTGCATCGTCGTGGAGGATGGCGGCGCATCCCAAACGGCTACCATAGCCTGCTGTTCGAAGTTGCTCAGTGGACGGGAGAGCGTAAGGGGAACAGCGTAGAGAGCAGAGCCCGGGGATCCATCGTTCGTCGGCACGCCCATGGTGGCTGTGTTGACTCCGGTGATCCTGAACGGGGCATAGTCGTTGGTCATGCAGCTAGTCTCACATTGGGCTGCGACATTCTGCAGTACTCGGATGCGGCATGTCTCCAGCAGAAATCTGCCTGGCGCTTTCGTCCGTTGGGTGCCGCAGCATCGGACTTTTGGACGGCTACTGGCTCCGCTGCTGTGCGCAATGGTTGGTCAGGGGCGGTCACCGTCAGTTGATCAGTCAGGGGTCGAACCTGAAACCTCCCGGGTAACAGCCGGGTGCCCTGCCATTTGAGCTACTGAGCATTGTGCCGGCGCCATCACGGCGAGCGGCGGTGCGCTTGACCCTGGGCGGGGGATGCGGCCTCCATGGGGGAATGATGGCAACAAAAAAGCCGGTCGCTGTTGGCGATCCGGCTTGGTGGGGAAACACTTCTTCCCTCGATCTGACACACTATCTGATTTGTGCGTTCCATGGCGACTTATCTGGGCCTCTGCGTGTCGTGCCAGTCACCGAGCAACTCGTTGGGGTGGTGTCGGCCTGCCTGCGGGACTGTCATGCCAACGCAGAACGCCCCACCACCGGGATTTGGCGGTGAGGCGGGTTGCATGGCGCTCGAGAGGTTCAGAAGTTGAGCCGGCAGGAACTCTAAGCCCGCGATTCCTGAGCGAGCGCCCGGAAATGGGCCTCCATGTCAGAAATCTTTACTTCCTGATTGCTGCTGGCACCCGGATGCGACGACCCCCGGGCTTTAAGCCAAGGCTCTTCTTGATGGGTCAGTTCGCTGAGCTGCAGCCCACTCATGTTCTTGTATGCAGCCAAAACGTCATCGATTACGGAGCGTTCCGTGTGGGACAGCTGGGATGCATCGCCTTTTTCCCAAACGTCCACCGAAGCTTCGAGGCGGTGATATGCATAAAGTTCCCGTACGACGGGGCCGAGTCGCCAAGCCTCGATCCGTGCTCGGAAGAGCGGTTTACCCTCCCATGCGAGGTGCCAGCCTTGACTGTAGTAGCACAGCTTCTGCAGTTTCATGGTGGACATGTTGCCGAGCCTGGAAACTATGTAAGCAGCAACGTCATGAACGTCAGCCATTGTTGCTCCCTTCATTGCGTTGGTCAAAGGCTACAGTACTTCTGGTCGCGGATGCCGGATACGGTGCCGTGCGAAGGCTGCGGACTGTTAGCGTTCTACTGGGCACCACCGGCTCGCTCGGAGCGGCCAGATGAAGACCAATCGCGAGCATGGAAGCTAGCGTTTGGGCAGTCACGACATGATCGTCGGTCAGTGAGCCCGCCACGACTGCATCGAGCGTCAGGACGCCGAGTTCGTCGTTACCAGAGTATATGGGCACGGCGACAAATGAGTTGTATATCTTTGCTTCCGAATCAATACGCTTGTTCGTTTTTGAGGTATCCGTGATGTGTAGGGGCTGCCGCGTGGCCAGGACGTCGAATAGGAGATCGCCGTGATCGGTGCCCCTTCGAAAGTCCCGTCGTGGCGAGTCGGCCCGGCCGCAGTGCGGGGGGCGGTGAACCAGCAGGCTTGGCTTGTCGCTGTCGGCCTTGGTCACAGATCCGTCGAGGATGTACAGGCATGCCCTCGCCCGCTCCACATCGAAGAGCGATACAGAGCTCGTCATGGCGGACTGGATGTACGCCTCGAGATTCGCTTGCCTTGTAACCGGGTCCAGTACCTTCAGCAGCAACGTATACACATGAGACAGGCGACCGTTGAATGCCGCCACTGCCTTCCGGCCGGCACCCTCAAGGTCTCGCTTGGAAGAGTCCTTCTCTTCGTTTTCGAACTTTTTTGCGACGTGAGCCAGGAACCATCCGAGGGAAAGGATGAGAATCCCGCAGGCTATGAATTTCTTCCCCGGATTGCTTAGGTCACGCAGCCCAATCGTGACTAGCGCGCCGCCCGCGAAGGTAACGGCCGATGATAAGAGCGTGGACCAGATGCTGGCGAAGAACCTGCGGAGCCTCGGGAACTGGTACAACCACTTGATCAAGCTACAACGCCCCCGATGGTCGTGGGATCGAGCAGGCGCTGGGGCACTTGAGACTCTTTAGACGAGCGGGGCATCAGCTCATTATTGCTGAGTGTGCCTGGAGCACGAAATCGCCACGTCTGGGGCCGATGACGTGACAACATATGAAGCCCCGCCGTGGTAGGGGTCGGCGGGGCTTCAGTTTGTGGCCCGCTGCGACCTAAGGGACCCGCGTGTCGTGCCATGCATTGATGACCTCGTGCGGGTGGTAGGTCGGCTGCGGTTCTCGGCCGACTGGGTTGAGTTTGCCGCGGCGTGCCCAGTTCCGGATGTCCATGCTGGTGACGACGATCCTGGCGTTCTGCCTCAGCCAGGGGAGGAGTTCTCGCGTTGGCATTGCCGGTGCGATGTTGCGGACGCGCTCGCGGTTGGCGGCGTGGTTGATGGGTGGCTCGTCGGGACCGCTGACGAGTAGCTCGGCTTTGGTGACCCAGTCCTGAATGAGCCACGCGAGTCCGGCCGCTCGGCTGTCCTGGGCATAGGCCTTCGCATCCGTCCCGACGCTGCGGAGGTTCTCTTGCAGCTGGAGGGCGTCGAGGCTTATGGGCGCCGCGGATCCGGGCTGGTGGCCGCCACCTCCACCACCACCTGCTGGCCTGACGTTGTCGAGCCTGGCCACGGTGACGCTGAGCTCGCGGACGAGGACGGGCACCTTATCGAGCCACTGCTGCAGGTCGGATGTGCAGCGTCCGCACAGGTATGTGCTGGTGTGGTTCCGGCAATCCTCAGTGGTGCATTCGTGACTCACTTGTTGAGCACCTCTCTGACGGTGAACGCCTTGGTGGATAGCACGAGGATGCGCTCGCCGTCGCTGTCGCCGTGGTTCCAGAAACCGACTCGTCCGGCTTCGTAGAAGTAGATTTCATGGGAGCTGATCTCGCGATCGGAGCCGCCGTCGTAGACCCGGTACGCGAACTTCCGGAGTCGCCGGGCCGGGGTGGTTTCGGGCTTTCCCGTAGAACGTCATTTCGTCCCTTCGATGATTTGGATTGGTGCGGGCAGTCCGGTGAGTTCGCCATAAGCAGTCATCACGCCGAGTGCTGCGGCGCGGAGGTGCACGTTGGCGTCGTCGCTGAGGCGCCCGTCGAGGTCCCGGACGAGCTCGACGGTTGCGCGCATGGTCCGGAAGAGGCGATCGGTTGCCGGATCCGTGCGCGCCGTGTGGCCGCCAGGCTTGCGCTTCACTCCTTGGCCTCGGCGATGGTGGCCCGCAGAGGCTTATCGCCGGGGAGTGAGGCGCCATTCAGGAGTCGCTGGACTGATGCTTCAATCTCGGCGATGACGCTGATGCCTTGAGTGCGCTCGCTGGATTACATGTCGTAGAACTCATCCCGTGAGCTTTCGATGGTCGTCGAGCGTCCGGCGATGCTCAGTTCGAATTTGAGGCTGCCCATTATTTCTTCGCCGTCCGTGCGATCTTGGCCGCCTTGGCAACAGCCCGAGCATGCGTGCGGTACTTGCCGCGGGTTTCGCCGTCGACGGTCACGCGCCAGGGCTTCCGATATTCGCGGGGCCCGGGTCGGCGGCCGACGTAGTAGTCCACGAGGTAGTCGAGGTTGAACACCTGCGGGCGGAACGGTCAGCGCCCATCTCGCCTGTGTGAGGTTTGGCCTTCGGACCCCCTTGTGGTGATTACCTGAATCTGCTGGCGCCATCCAGCGGTGATCCTCACCGGGTGCGCGGGTCGTCGTCCGCCACTATGTAGACGTTCTCGATGAGTTCCTGGGCGGCAGACTCGAGGATGTTCAGGGTGAGGCCCTTCGCCTTTGGGACGATGCGTTCGAGTCGCCAGTCCACGACGCCGCAGTGGCTGAGGTCGGCGTGCGTGGACAGGTGGATGAATAACCATTGGGCCATGGGGGACAGGTCCAGGAAGTCATCATCAACCCAGATTCCAACCTTGATCTGCCCGTATTGCCTAGCCATGCTGGTCCCTTCTCGGACAGGCCAAGAGCCGTCCGCGTATATGATCCGGGGATGGATTTGATCGTTTGTGGTGATGCGCTTTGGGTCTCGTGCGGCACGTGGATCGCGTTTTGGAACGGCCTGATCGGTGCACTGGCAAGCGCCGTCCTTGCCGCAGGCGTGGCGTTCCTCGTAGTTTGGCTGACGAACAAGCACCAGGGCACGTTGGCCGCTGCTGCTCTAAAGGAACAGCAGCGGCTCGCTTCGGAGGCACTTCAGGAACAACGTGACATTGCTGAGCGGGCTCTGGCCGAGCAGCGGAATCTTGCGGCAACCGCTTCGCGGGAGCAGAAGTTTCAATACCACCGTGAACTACTTGAACAACGGAGTTCGATGAAGGTCCAGCTCGAAGCTCAGAGGTCTGAGGCGTCCAAAGCGCGATACTTCACCGCCACGGCCGACCTCATCACAGCCGTAGAATCGTGCGCCAACGTTTTTCGGCGGGGAGGCGACATCGAGGAGGCATTTGTCCAGATGGAATCTGCTCGCGTTCGCATGAGTTTCGACTCTGACTCGCCCGATCTGATGAAAGAGCTCGAGTCGTGGATATATCTGATTTGGGATCTCACCAAACTGGCGAGCATTGAGTGGGATGCGCGGCTGGACCATGACGGAGGTCCGTTGGCGACGTTGACTATGGCTAGTGTGACTCTGACGACTGTCCTCGCGCTGTGGCATCGCTCCACACCGGAGGACCGGACGGACATGCTTTCGCGGCTTGGTGACCTTCGAAAGTCCTCGGAGGACGATTCTGAGCGTTACCGTACGTTGCTGGATCGCTTGGATAAGTGATTCACCGCCCCGGGTTTCGGCCATACAGACGACGAGGTCAGGGGCAGCGAGACTGTCGGTGACTTTCTGTATGCTCCGGCCATGACTATTGACGTTAGTTCTGCAGGTTTGCTCGCTCAGGTGATCCCGGCTCTGTTGGTCTTCCTTGCCTTGGAGGACCGCCTTTCCCCTGCCAAGATCTCGGCCCGGAAGTGGCGCCGGCGACTCATGCAATGGAGGGAGGCTGCCGTCATCGCAAATCTTCTGGCCCTGGCCTTTTGCTTGGGTATCGTCGTCACGAAGATTGAGGACTTTGTGATCAGCCTCTTCATCGCTGCGAGCGTTGCGCTCCTCCTCGTTGTTCTGGCTCTGCTCTTTGCTGGCATGTTCGGCAGGGAAGACGAGCGGATCACTCCCCAAGTGGATGCGGCTTCCTAGCTGACTTATGCAGCCTGCAGGGTTTCAGTCATGCAGGCGACGAGGTCACGGGCCGCCGGCCGCGTTACGGAGTTGCCGGCTGCCTCCCTAGATAAGCTTCTGCAATGGCCTTCATACTTCCGTGCCCTCCGGGCGACACCGTTACGTGTGCAATCCTCGAAGTCGCTAGAGCGCTCTCAGATGGTCCGTCGGCTTTTACCGTGTGGGCAACCCTGATCGTGCCCATCTTTGCGGCCGCCGCGTCCACGGCAGTCGCGGTGGTTTCGGCAACCATCGCGAAGAAGGCCCGCGACATCGCCTCGGACTCGGAAGACGCACGTGTAGCTGCCGAGTCGGAGCGAGTTGACCGGGAGTACGAAGGTCGCATGCATGGAGCGTTCATCGAAGTATTTGGCGCCATTGCTGGTCTTGCTGGCGACCTGCAAGATTTCGCTTCCTATCAGGAGTATGCGAGGACTGCCAATCAGTATGTCCCCGTCGAGGACCGGCCAAGGACTCCTTCGGATATAAAGTTGCTCGCCGAGATTGCATCGGCCCGCCTGCTCGCCAAGAACGCCGACGAGATCGAGCTCCTAAACAGCATTCGTGAGCTCACACTTCAGAGCCGGTCGAAGGAACTACGCGTCCGCTCCATCGTCCTCGCTGAGGTTTGGCCAATAGTCATCCTTTGGCAGAACGCCGACGAGACAAAGCGCCAAGAGTTGCTTGATCGCTTCGACGAACTGCGTGGCATTGAATCCGCCGAGCAGACTCCTTCCTGGGTTTCGGTGGGCGCTGCTCGCGTCTGAGGTTCGCCTCGGCAAGATAAGTATCGTTCCGGTGTAAAAGTCTCGGCCATATGGGCGACGAAGTTATTGGCGGCCTGGGGAGCATGCTGCCGCGCCCTAGTGTGTCGCGGGCTGGAGCTATTGTTTAGCCCATGACTAATTCATGGGGGACAGCAGTCGGCTGGACTGACAAACCCCGCAGAAAAGGTGGGGGAAGCGTTTTACGACGCTTCCCCCACCTTTTCTTGTTGTCCAGATCTTGTCGTCCCGTTTTACGGGTAGCCCCGGGCGGCGTAGATCCCGTAGCGCGGGCGCTACGTCCCCAGGATTTTCGCCTTCTGGGCCGCGAATTCTTCGTCGGTCAGGATTCCCTGCTCCCTCAGCGCACCAAGCTCCTTGAGCTGCTGGATGGTGTCGTCGCTGATGCCGCCCGCGGCTTGTGGGGCCGGCGCCGGCTGCTGATACACGGGTTGCTGCTGATATGCCGCGGGCTGCTGATACGCCTGTTCCTGCTGGTATGCCGGCGGCTGCTGATACCCCTGTTGCTGGTTCATCTGCTGGTCGTAGGCCTCCTGCTGCTTGGCCGCAGTCGCAGCGTCCTTCTCGGCAAACTTCGAGGCCTGCCGGCGCTGGACCCGGCCGCTCACCGCACTCGCCGTCCCAGCAACGACCGCCGTCCGTGCCATTCCCCTAAGGAGTCCCATAACTCTTCCCTTCCCGCATCTGTTCTTATGCCCCTAGGCCCTTACGTGCCGGTTTCCTGCTGCTGCTGCGCCGCATCCTGGGCCTCGAGGGCTTCGAGCGCTTCCATCACGTCCGGTGCAGGGATCCGTGTGCTCGCGATGAGCTCGCCCCCGCTATCGCGGACGGCCGCTACGAACGGTGCGGCCCAGATGTTCTCGTAGACAATCAGCGCGGCGACCGTTCCTGGCTGGACCGCCGCCGACGCCTCTGCAATATCGTCATCGTCCAGAAGTCCAGACCGGGCGCCGTCGAAGTAGGAGAACGCCGCCGCCGGACCGGTTGGGTCGGTAAGTTCGAGCACCTCGACGGTGCCGTCCTGGTTCTTCATGACGACGAGGAGATCGAACAGGCGGATCACGCCCTGTTCGATGAGCTTGACCATTTCCTCGCTCGCCCGCCCCGTCAGTCCCTCCACGGGGAACTCAAGGAGTACGAAGTCGACCGGCCCGTGGGCCTCGGTCTCCGGTGTGGTTGTCACTGGCATTCCTCCGGTCTGGTTCGAGCACGCCGGACAGCGCGCTGGTCCTGGTGTGGACGTCATAACGACATGGACCTCAAGACCACTAAAGCGCCAAGCAGGGGCACCCGCATCACCCGTTGCGGGTGAGCCCGGCGCCCATGTGGAACGCCAGAGGGCCGGAAGCAACGGCTTCCGGCCCTCTGGGTTTGGCGCTTTGGTTTCAGCGCTTCTTGATGTGTGCCACCGGGTCAGTGTGGGCATCGACGATGTGCTTTGCCTTCTTCTCTGCCCGTTTTTCCTTGATGGTCTTGACCGACTTCTTCGTCGTGCTCTGGTGCGGCGTTTTGTCAGGCATGGTGCTCTCCCTCACGGCAGGGGCCCGGAGTAGCCCCTCTTTCTAAGCTACGCCTCGGGAACGGCGGCGTCCACGATGCCTGCGAAGCGGCTGCCGACGCCGTCGTACACACTGCGCACGAGTCCGGGACCGAGGGGCGGGATGTCGCGGGCCTCGTGGTGCGCGCAGCAGACATAGGTGAAATCCGGCCACCACTTCTTGGGCCGCGCCGCCTCGGAGAATCCGCAGACGGCGCACGTGAGCTGGACCCAGACGGGACGCTTGCCGGTCCGGTTCGCCTTGGACTGCACAAGCCAGGCGGGGGGATTGTCCAGCAGGTCGCCCAGCTCGGCTTCGGTGAGGCGGGAAGGGATGCCGTGACGGTTCGCCATCTCCAGCGGAATGTCGAGGATTTGGGCTGCTTCACGTCGGGTAACCATCCTTCAACGATACGGGAACGACGGCGACGGCGGAGCCGACGGCGGCTAGCCGGCGAGGAGGAGTCCAAGGGCCGCCGCCGCGAGGCCGGTGAGGAGATTCGAGCCGACGTTGAGCGCTGCCGCGCGGTAGCGCGTTTCGCTGACCAGGCGCACCGTGGCGGTGCTCCACGAGCTGAAGGTGGTCAGGCCGCCGGCCAGTCCGGTCGCGATCCCGGCGTGCCAGTCGGCGCCCAGCTCCAGGTGGCCGGTCAGGCCCACGGACCAGCCGATGATGAACGATCCCGCGATGTTGACCGCCAGGGTCGCCCACGGCCAGTGCGGGCGGGTGCCCTGGTGGTGGGCAAAGAAGGAGTCGACGGCGAACCGCAGGAGGGCACCGGCCACACCAAACACGCCCACCAGGAGCGCGGTGGTCACTGCGCACCCCCGCGGAGGTCGGCAATCGCCTTGCCCGTCTTCCAGCCCGCGGCCGCGGCGCCGAGGCCCAAAACCAGCGAGAGCCCGAGGTAGGTCAGCCAGATGGCGTGGAGGCCGGCGTGGATCTCCTGGTCAATGGCCAGCACCAGTGCCGAAAAGGTGGTGAAGGAGCCCAGCACGCCGGGGCCGATGCCGGCCCGCAGCCAGAAAGCGGTCCTGGGCCGCGCGATCCAGATGGTGGTCAGCGTTGCCAGGACGAAGCTTCCGGCCACATTGATCGCCAGCGTGGTCCACGGCACCTCTCCCGCGCTTTCCGGGAACAGCAGCCCGGCGCCGAACCGCAGTTCGGTGCCGATCAGCCCGCCGACGGCGACGGCGGCCCAGGCCTTCCAGCCCGGCACCCCGGGGCGGGAACGGGCTGGGCGTACGTCGAGGGCCTCCTTCATCTAGCGGTCCTCGACGCTGCAGCCCGGGTGTGGAGCGTCGCTGTGGACCCAGAGGGCCGAGGCTACTTCCCCGGCGAGATCGAAGTCGCGGGGCCCTGCAGGGGAGTCGATCCGCACCACGAGCGGGCCGCCGAAGGGTTTGCGGCCAACCACCACCACGCCGGCGTCGAGCTCGATTTCCTCGGCGGCGAGGTAGCGAAGGATCTCCGGGTTTTCGTCACTGATCCTGGTGATCCTGCCGGTGTGGCCGTCGTCGAGGTCGCTCATGCGGTGCGCTGCCGGCATCACCACGGAGCCGTCCGCGGCCGGGATCGGATCGCCGTGCGGGTCCCGCACCGGGTTCCCCAGCTTCGCGGCCATCCGGTCAATGAAGGCGTCCGAGACGGCATGTTCCAGCAGTTCGGCTTCATCGTGGACCTCGTCCCAGCGGTAGCCGAGCTCCTGGACGAGGAAAGTTTCGATCAGCCGGTGCCGCCGGACCATGGACAACGCGAGGCGGGTGCCGTCGCTGGTCAGGGTGACGGCGCTGTAGGGCTTGTGGTCAACGAGGCCCTGGTCCTTGAGCTTGCGGACCATTTCCGAGACCGAGGAGTTGGCGACGCCCAGGCGCTGGGCCAGCTGCGTGGAGGTGATGGGTTTGTGCTGCCACTCGGTGAAGGAATAGATGACCTTGACGTAGTCCTCGATCGAGGAGGAGGGCGTACTGGTCTTCACAGACCCAAGCCTACCGTCAGCCGCGCCCCGAGAAGGTGAGCCACAGCAGGACCAGGTTCAGGGCCACCACGAGCACCACGCTGATAATCGCGGCAACCCGGAGGACCATGCCGTCGGCAAACCGGCCCATCAGGGATTTCTTGCTGGTCAGGACCACCAGCGGGACGAGGACGAACGGAATGCCGAAGCTCAGGACCACCTGGCTCAGGATCAGTGCCCATGTGGGGTCGAAACCTACCGCCAGCAGCACCACCGCGGGAATCAGCGTGACGACGCGGCGAGCCATGACGGGGATCCGGATCTTGAGCAGTCCCTGCATGATGGTGCCGCCGGCATAGCAGCCCACGGAGGTGGACGCCAGCCCGGACGCGAGGAGCCCGACCGCGAAGACCACGCCGACGATGGGGCCGAGGTTGGCGGAGATGGCCGCGTGCGCGCCCTCAATGGTGTCTGTTCCCTCTTCGCCGCCGAGCGTGGAGGCGGCAAGGAGCAGCATGCCGATGTTCACGACCCCGGCGATGGCCAGCGCGGACACGACGTCGAGGCGGGTGGCCCGGACCAGGCGGGCGACGGCGGACGGCGGGACATGCTCGTGTTCGTTGGGCCGGTGCCGGTCCCGGGACAGCGCGGAGTGGACGTAGATGGCATGCGGCATGACGGTGGCGCCAAGCATGCTGGCGGCCAGCAGGACGGTGTCCGGCCCCTGGAAACCGGGAATGAGGCCGGCCAGGGCTGCCCTCGGATCCGGCGGGCTGATGATCAGCCCGGCGAGGAATCCGATGGTGATGATGCCGAGCAGGAACATGATGATGAATTCGAACGGCCGCTGCTTCTCCCGGGCCTGCACGGCGAGCAGGAGCATCGATACCGCGCCGACAATCAGTGCGCCGAGGGGGAGGGGGAGGCCGAACAGCAGGTTGAGTGCGATTGCCCCGCCCACCACCTCGGCCAGGTCGGTGGCGGCGGCCACGATCTCGGCCTGCAGCCAGAAGGCCCGGCGCCAGAAGGGCTTGAGCCGTTCGCCCAGGATTTCCGGCAGGCTCTTGCCGGTGACGATCCCGAGTTTGGCGGACTGGTACTGCACGAGGACGGCCATGACGTTGGCGACCACGAGCACCCACACGAGCAGGTAGCCGTACTGCGCACCGGCGGTCAGGTTGGCGGCCACGTTTCCGGGGTCCACGTAGGCGATCGAGGCCACGAAGGCGGGCCCCAGCAGCGTGATCAGCGCCCTGCGGGCACCGGGGTGCTTGTACGTGCGGGAACCCTGCGGCGGTTGTTCGTGTCCTTTGACGTCCAGCACTGGCAGCTCCCGTGATTGGCGCGTCCGTCGACGCGATGATCGGCGCCGGCTGGAATAAAGACACCGGCGTCAGAGTTTCGATTGCCTACAAGAATTTGTTAGGCATACCGAAACCATAAGCCCGGGGGCGGCGGTGTGCAATCCTGAGCTGATCGGTTGAGTCATGAGCCGGCCGGCACGGGTCAGTCGGTAAAGCCGCCGGCCGGTCCTCAGGTCCGGAAGGCGCGCCAGGTCTGTGTGAGGTAGGGCAGCCGGAGGAGCTCGCCGGGGGCATGGCCCAGGTGTTCGTGCAGGTACCAATCGAGGTTGGCCATGACCTTGGCCCGGGCGGCTTCGGATGCCGCGAGGTAGTAGCTGCGCGACTTTGTCAGCTCCTGGATGTCGCCCGTGGTGACGGGATCCTCCCACCGGGTCAGGTGGCTCTCCAGGCCGGTGAACTCGGGGCCCACGGGCGGGCGGAAGTGCGGTTTGTGCACGTCCCCGGCGTGCATGATGCGCGAGAGCCGGTGCACCCAGGGCACGGCGGTGTCCAGCTGGTTCCAGACCAGGCCCAGGACGCCGTGCGGGCGCAGGATCCGGGCGATCTCGGTGCTGGCAAGGCCGGGATCGCACCAGTGCCAGGCCTGGGCCACCGTGACCAGATCGAAGGACTCCGGCTCCAGTCCGGTGTCCTCGGCGGTGCCCTCGACGGCGGTCACAACCGGCAGGGTCCCGCGCAGCTGCTCGAGCATGTCGGCGGACGGGTCAACGGCCACCGTGTGCAGTCCGCGTGCCGCCAGCAGGGCGGTGAATTTGCCGGTGCCGGCACCAATGTCCGCGGCGTCGTGCGCTCCGGCGGGGATCAGCCAGTCAGCCGATTCCGCTGGGTAGCCCGGGCGGACCCGTTCGTAGTGCGCGCCGCCGTCCTGGAAGCTTTGTCCGAGCTCCTGGCGCCGCACACTGTGCAATTTGGGGCCGCCGCGTGCCAAGTGCGATCTCCTTCGGGAAGGTCCTGCCGGTTACAGATACCTTTTGAATTTACCGCACTGGCACCTGGCCCGAAGGTTCTGGCTTAGTCCCGCCGTCCTTATTCCACGGTGCAGGGCGCGGCGCCGGCCGTGCCGGGCGTGTTCGGCGCCCAGTGGGGGTAGGTGCGTGTGTCGTTGGCCGGGACCCAGCGGCCGGCGTCCACCACATAGTCCCAGCCGAGGCCGGTTTGGCGCAGTTGCTGCAGGCCAGCCAGCAGCCGTTCGGCATCCTCCAGCCGGGACCCGAGACCGAAGCTGGCGCGCAGCGAGCCGGCCGGCAGGCCGAGCCGCTTGAGCAGGGGGTGGGCACAGAAGCGGCCGTCGCGCAGGCCGATGCCGTGTTCGGCGGACAGGTAGGCGGCCACCAGCCCGGCGTCGTAGCCTTCCACGGAAAAGTTCACGACGCCGATGGTGCTGGTCTGATCCTCGGCGGGGGAGGAATCGGCAAAGATCCGGTGCACGGTCACGCCTTCGATGCGCTCGAGTCCCGCGACCAGGAAGGACCGGATGGCATCCTCATGGGCGTACCACTGCGCCGGGTCCAGTTCCCCGATGACCTGGGTGGCGCGGGCAAGGGCGGCGGCGCCGAGGACGTTGGGCGAGCCGCCCTCGTGCCGGGCCGGCCCGGTGGTCCAGCTGACGGAGTCAAGCCGGGCGTCGCGGACGGCGCCGCCACCGGCAAGGTGGGGGGTGCCGGCGTCGAGCCAGTCGGTCCGCCCCACGAGCACGCCGGCGCCGAACGGGGCGTAAAGCTTGTGCCCCGAGAAGGCGACGTAGTCGACGTCGTCCGCGGCGGTATCGATCCGCCGGTGCGGGGCCAGTTGCGCGGCGTCGACGACGATCCGGGCGCCAAACTCGTGCGCCAGCGCAGCCAGGGCCCGGATCGGCAGGATTTCGCCGGTGACGTTGGAGGCGCCGGTGACGGCCAGCAGGCTCACACCGCCGCGGGCAAGCTCCTCCCGGAGACGGTCGACGGTGGCCGCGAGGGTGGGGGCGGCCACGATGCTGCGGTGCGGGACGTTCTGCCAGGGCAGGAGGTTGGCGTGGTGCTCGATGTCGAGGTAGAGGACTTCGCCGGCGGGCCGGCCGTCCCGCAACGGCAGGCAGCCGGCCAGCAGGTTCAGGGAATCGGTCGTGTTCCGGGTGAAGATGACGGAATCATCCGGCCGGCCGCCGACGAACTCCCGCACAATGTCCCGGGCGTTCTCGTAAACGGAGGTGCTGATCTGGGATGCATAGCCGGCGCCGCGGTGGACGCTCGCGTAATACGGCAGGATTTCGTTCAGGTAGGCCGAGACCACGGAGAGGGCCGGGGCGGAGGCGCCATAGTCGAGGTTGGCGTAGCGGGCGGAGCCGCCGGTGATCAGCGGAGCCTGGATTTCGGCCCCGGTGACGGCGGCCAGCGGGCTGGCGGCCGCGGCAAAGCGTCCGGCAGCCCGCCGGGCCTCGGCGTGGAATTCGGGGGCGGTGGGGAAAACGGCAGTTGTCATGGGACCTCATTCGGACAGGACCCCACCTCGTGGGAATCCGCGCTTGCCGTGCCCGTTCCGGACCGGCCAGGTCGTCACCCGGGGCACCCCACCGCGACTGGAGGGTTGCCGGCCAGCAAACCGGGGTTTAGCGCTGGCACTCGTGACCTGCATCGAGCGTAGGACATCCCCGCGGGCGGGGAAAAGGCGGCCCCGGAATGTGAAGCGCTTTGTTACGCAGCCAGAACGGCCCAGTGGCCGAACAAAAGACGGCGGCAGCCCCGGAAAGGGGACTGCCGCCGTCGAATGTTCGATATGCCCGGAAGTCTGAAGGAGCCTAGAGGAGGTCGTCGAGGCCGGGGTTGAGCCGTTTGAGGACTTCGGAGTGGAGGATGGAGTTGGTGGCCAGGGCGTTGCCGCCGAACGGCCCGTCGACGCCCTCGAGCGAGGTGAAGCGGCCGCCAGCCTCGGTCACGATCGGCACCAGGGCCGCCATGTCGTACAGGTTCAGTTCGGGTTCGCAGGCGATGTCCACGGCTCCCTCGGCCACGAGGCAGTATGACCAGAAGTCACCATAAGCGCGGGTGCGCCACACTTCCTCAGTCAGGCCCACGAACTCATCAAGGTTGCCGCGTTCCTTCCAGCCGCCAAGGCTGGAGTAGGACAGCGAGGCGTCCTCGAGGTTGGACACGTTGGAGACTTTCAGCCGGGTGGCAGCCGCGAGCGAGCGGCCCGTGTAGGCGCCGGCACCCTTGGCCGCCCACCAGCGCTTGCCCAGTGCCGGGGCGCTGACCACACCGACCACCGGTTCGCCCTCATCGACGAGGGCGATCAGGGTGGCCCAGACGGGGACGCCGCGGACAAAGTTCTTGGTCCCGTCGATCGGGTCGATGATCCAGCGGCGGGAACCGTGGCCCGAGCTGCCGAATTCCTCGCCCAGGACCGCATCGCGCGGACGGGACCGGGAGAGCTGGCCGCGGATGGCCTCTTCCGCGGACTTATCGGCGTCTGTGACGGGGGTGAGGTCGGGCTTCGTTTCGATCCGCAGGTCCAGCGCCTTGAAGCGGCTCATGGTCTGGGAATCGACGGAATCTGCCAGTACATGGGCAAGGCGCAGGTCATCGTTGTAACTCGAAGCGGTTTGGCTCATGGTTCCAAACTACCGGCAAAGCGGGCGGCAGGCCGGAAGCCGCGGCGCCGCGAGCCTGCCAGGGAGCCGCGCCGCCTAGGATACGGTGCCGAGTTCCTTGGTTTCCTGCGCTTCCATCCGCGGGTCCGTGCCCAGCAGGCGGCGCAGGGACGCCAGCCGCGCGGCGCCGGAGGGCCCCGCGTGCCCGGCCGCAACCCAGGCGTCGACGCCGCAGTTGACGGCGGTGGAGTCGTGTTTGCAGCCGCGTTCGCAGTCGTCGGTGCCCGGTTCCAGGTCCGGGAAGGAATGGAGGATCCGGTCAGGATCCACATGGGCCAGCCCGAAGGAGCGGATGCCGGGGGTGTCGATGATCCAGCTGCCCGCCGGGGCCGCGCTGACTTTCAGTGCCAGCGCGGAGGAGGACGTGTGGCGGCCGCGGCCGGTCACGGCGTTGACGCCGCCGGTGGCACGTTCGGCCCCGGTCAGCGCGTTGACCATGGTGGATTTTCCGACGCCGGAATGGCCCAGCATGACGGTGACTTTGCCGTCGAGGTGCTCGCGCAACTGGGACACGGCGTCCTTGTCGAGCCGGGCGGAGAGTCCGTCGTCGGAGCGGGCGTCGATGCCGGACGCGGCGGAGTCAGCGGTCTTGGAAATGATGACGGGGAAGTCGAGGTGCCGGTAATTGGACAGCAGCTCGGCGGGATCCTTGACGTCGGCCTTGGTGACGAGGAGCAGCGGCTCGATGCCGGCGTCGTAAGCGGCCACCAGCGCCCGGTCGATGAAACCGGTTCGCGGTTCCGGATTGGCCGCGGCGACCACGACGACGAGCTGGTCGGCGTTGGCCACGACGGCGCGCTCGACCGGGTCGGTGTCGTCGGCGCTGCGGCGCAGCAGCGTCTTGCGGTCCTGGATCCTGACCAGCCGGGCGAGAGTGTCGGGTTCGCCGGTGACGTCCCCGACGAGGGAGACGAAGTCGCCGGCGACCACCGGATTGCGGCGCAGTTCACGGGCCCGGGCCGCGATGATCTTGCGTTCGTCCGGGGTGCCTTCGCCGACGACGGCGGTGTATCGCCCGCGGTCGACCGTGATGATGCGACCGGTCACTGCGTCGTCGTGGCTGGGCCGGTCCTTGGTGCGGGGCCGGGAACCCTTCTTGTTCGGCCGGATCCGGACATCGGACTCGTCCCAGGAATCAGTGCTGCGTGCCACCGGGGGTGTCCTCGTCTGCGCCGGTTCCCTGAGCCAGCATCGTTTCCCAGAGCTGCGGGAAGTCGGGCATGGTCTTGGCGGTGGTGGCGATGTCCTCGACCTCCACCCCGGGCACGGCAAGGCCCAGGATGGCGCCGGCGGTTGCCATGCGGTGGTCGGCGTAGCTGTGTACAACGCCGCCGTGCAGCGTGGCCGGACGGATGATGAGTCCGTCCGCGGTCTCTTCCGCGTCGCCGCCGAGCCGGTTGATTTCGGCGACGAGGGCCGCGAGCCGGTCCGTTTCGTGGCCCCGGAGGTGGGCGATGCCGCTCAGCCGTGAGGGGCCGGTGGCCAGGGCGCAGAGCGCGGCCACGGTGGGGGCGAGTTCGCTGGTCTCATCAAAGTCGCCGCCCTTGATTTCCCGCCCGCCGGTGACGCTCAGGGTGCCGCCGTCCACCTCGACAGTCGCGCCCATGGTGGTGAGGATGCCGCGCCAGAGGTCGCCGACCTGTGTGGTCCCGGCGGGCCAGTTCGGGATCCGCACGGTGCCGCCGGTGGCCAGGGCCGCAGCGAGGAACGGGCCGGCGTTGGAGAGGTCCTGTTCGATCCGCTGGTCAATGGCGCGGATCGGACCGGGGGAGACCACCCAGTGGTTCGGTACCGAGTCGTCGACGGCCACGCCCACGCCGCGGAGCACGGCGACGGTCATGTTGATGTGGTCCAGGCTCGGCACGGGCTTACCGGCGTGTTCGAGGTGGAGCCCCTCGGTGAAACGGGCGCCGGCCAGCAGCAGGGCGGAGACGAACTGCGACGAGGCGCTGGCGTCGATTGAGAGGCGCCCGCCGCGCACTTCTCCTGTGCCGTGGACCGTGAACGGCAGCGACGACGCCGGTCCGCCGTCGGGCGCGCTGACTGTCACGCCCAGGCCGGCCAGGGCCTCGATAATGGTGCCCATCGGGCGATTGCGGGCGTGCGGGTCGCCGTCGAAGCCGGATTCGCCGCGGCGCAGCGCGGCCACCGGCGGCACGAAGCGCATGACGGTGCCGGCCAGGCCGCAGTCGATGGCCGCGTCCGACGCGTCTGCCGACATGCTGATCGGGATGATCTCCAGATCGGGGCCGAACGCGCCGTCGCCGGGGACTTCCGTGACGGTGGCGCCCAACTGCCGCAGGGCCTCAATCATCAGCGCAGAGTCCCGGGAGTGCAGGGGCGCCCGCAGGCGGGACGGCCCGTCCGCGAGGGCGGCAAGGACCAGGTACCGGTTGGTCAGGGACTTGGAACCGGGAACGGTGACCGTGGCGTTAACCGGCCGGACGGCGAACGGTGCCTGCCAGTGCGGACCGCTGTCTGCCGGAACGGAGCCGGCCGGAACGGAAGGGGTTGCTGCGGAGGGGATGGCGCCAGTCATTACCGTCCTAAGCCCCGGCCGCGTGGTCAACGGCCTTGCGGACGACCTTGTCGGCCTTCTTCAGCTGCTTATTGGTGGTCTTGCGGGCATCGGCCGCGAAGTGGCTGGCGTTCTTCCGGGCGTCAGCGGCGAGGTGCCCGGCGCGCCAGGTCAGGCTGGGCTTGCCGGCGGTGTCGACGGCGGCGAGCATCACGCCACCGGTCAGGGAGACGTTCTTCAGGAGCTGCTTGCGGCGTGCATCCCGGGCTTCCTTCGAGGAGGTATCCGCGCTGCGCCACTCCACGTAGCCGTTCAGCGCCGAAATGACGGCGAGCACCGTCGCTGCCAGCCGCGCCGACTTGCTGAGGGCGAAGAAGACGCCGGCGCCGACCTGGGTGCCCCCGATCACCCGGGCGAGGACTTTCTCATTGGTCTGGAACGGCAGTGCGTCGGCCGCGCGGCGCAG
The DNA here is from genome assembly GCF_042883665.1 of Arthrobacter sp. NPDC058192. Lineage (NCBI taxonomy): Bacteria > Bacillati > Actinomycetota > Actinomycetes > Micrococcales > Micrococcaceae > Arthrobacter > Arthrobacter sp. NPDC058192. The sequence continues at coordinate 194,691 of NZ_JBHVVJ010000003.1, forward strand.
CAATGGGGACAGCTGTGCCGCAGTGTCATCCGCGTTCTTTAGCTTGTCCACGCCGGCGAGGACGAAACTGGAGGCGAGCATGGGCCGGGCGAGAAAGCGGACAAACGACATGAATTTCCTCCTGGATCGACGAACCGCGGCTTCACTGCGGGAGAACCGGTTCTAGTCTTGCACTTTTGCGGAATATTTGCCCGCGGGACGTGGTTGCAGAAAGCAGGTCGCTACGCAGAGGAAGGGGACGACTTGACGCAGGTGTTGGACAGAACGGAACTGGACGCCGGTTGCCCGCAACCGTGGGCAGCCGCTCTGCTCGTGCCGGGCGCCCGGCGGAAGGTGACAGTAGACTTGAACGCAATGAGCACCATGGACCCGGCCGTTACGGCCAAGCACGAGGAACCGTCCGCTTCGCCGACGCCCGCTGAGTCTGCCGCAACCTTGGAGACCGAGGTGGACGGCAGGCCGCTGGATGTGTCTAGCGAGTCGGCGGAAGAGCGCCGGGTGCGGTTTGAACGCGATGCCATGCAGTATGTGGACCAGCTGTATTCCGCTGCCATGAGGATGGCCCGGAACCCTTCGGATGCCGAGGACTTGGTCCAGGAGGCGTACACGAAGGCGTTTTCCGCGTTCCACCAGTACAAGCCCGGAACCAACCTCAAGGCCTGGCTGTACCGCATCCTCACGAACACCTACATCAACCTGTACCGCAAGCGCCAGCGCGAACCGCTGCAGTCCAATTCGGACACCATCGAGGACTGGCAACTGGCCCGCGCCGAGTCGCACACGTCCTCTGGGTTGCGTTCGGCGGAGGCCGAGGCCCTGGACCACCTGCCCGACTCCGACGTGAAGCGCGCACTGCAGGCGATTCCCGAGGAGTTCAGGCTGGCCGTGTACTTCGCGGACGTCGAGGGCTTCGCGTACAAGGAAATTTCAGACATCATGAACACCCCCATCGGAACCGTCATGTCCCGGCTGCACCGCGGCCGGAAGATGCTGCGGGACATGCTTGCGGATTACGCCGCCGAGCGGGGATTCAGGGCCGCCACCGAGTCAGGCGCCAAGGCCGAGAGCAACAATCAGGAGAACAGGAAATGAGCGACTGCCAGGGACTGGGCGATTGCGACGACGCCCGGATGCAACGTATCTATGAGTATCTGGATGGTGCGCTCACGCATAGCGACATCGCGGAGATCAAGGACCACCTGGACAGCTGCCCCGAGTGCCTGGAGCAGTACGACCTCGAATGTGTCATCCGAGTGATGGTCAAGCGTTCGTGCACCGAAGCGGCTCCGGAAAACCTCAAGAACTCCATCCTGAACCGGATCCACTCCATCACGACTGTGGAAGCCTGAGCCGCGCCGCCGCCTGAGCCCATCAACGAAAGACCCCGGAACCATCAGGTGTCCGGGGTCTTTCGCTTAAAGCAGTCAATCCTAGCCGTGGCTTAGGTGTTGGGGCGCTTACCGTGGTTCGCGCCGCCACGCTTACGGTCACGACGTTTACGTGCACGCTTGCTCATAGCTGGCCTCCTTAATCTTGGTACTCAAAAGAGCTGCCCTCAAGTCTCCCACATCACGGCACCCGCCGCGAACCGGCGCCCTGGGCTGCGGTTCACCCTTCCAGCGAGTTGCGGATCGAGATCCGGGCCTGGTCCAGCACCGTTTTGACCGTCTCGAGAGTAACGGCGCTGACGGGGCGGCTCCCGGCGTGACGGCGCAGCTCCACCCGCATGTCGTCGCGGAAGCTTTGAACGAGCATCTCCGCCTCCTTCAGCCGCCGTTCGCCGTCGGGCGAGTACCGCCCGGCCGCCGCACCGGCGCCCGTCACTCCCGCGGTGCGGGCCGAGGCGCGCGCAGCCTCCGCCGTCGCGGCCAGGTCGGCCCGGAGACCGCGCATGTTGACGCGGATGTCCTGGCGCAGGTTGTCGGCGAGGCGGCGGACCGAGGCCGAGATGTCGCTCTCGACGCCGGCGAGTTCGTCCCGCCGGCTGTTCAGCTCCAGGAGTCCCGCCGGGGTGATGCTGTAGTTGGTGCGGCGGCCCTCGGTGTGGGTGGCCACCAGCCCCTCCTCCTCGAGTTTGCCCAGGCGCGGGTAGATGGTTCCGGCGCTGGGGGAGTAGGTGCCGCCGAACCGCTCGCTGAGGGCCTTGATGAGCTCGTAGCCGTGCTTGGGGCCCGATTCGAGCAGTGCGAGCAGGTACAGTCGCAGCGCCCCGTGGGCGAAGACGGGGGCCATCAGAGGGCCGTTTCGGTGTCCGGGGCGGGCTGGGCGTGGAAGATCGAGGTTTTCCCCGAGACCGAGTTGGTCCGGACCAGCATCAGTTTGGTGTCCGGTCCCTCGATGGTCTGCACCGTGCCGCCGGGCTGGATGTATCGCTGGTTGTCAATGACCACGGCCCCGCTGGCGGACTTGGCGATGATGTCCACTCCGACGTCGTACGGCAGGCGGATGGTGACATCGCCGGAGACCGAGTTGGCGCCGAAGTCCCGGGTGAAGCCGTGCAGGTCGAAGTTCAAGTCGCCGCTGACGGTGTTCGCGCGGATGTGGCTGAAATCGCCGGAGGCAGTCACCTCTCCGGAGACGCTCTTGGCCGTCAGGACTCCGCGGTGGTTGCGGGCGATGACCTCGCCACTGACGGTGTTCACGGCGAGCTCTCCGGAGGTGCCGTCGGCCAGCACGGAGCCTGAGACCGTGTTGAGCCGGGCATGGCCGCTGACACCGGAGACCATGCCGTCGCCGCTTACCGTCCCGGCTTCCACTTCTACGCCGGCGGGCAGGGCGATGCTGATGACCACTGAGTTGCTGCTGTTGTTGTTGACGGACCCCATCAGGTTCTTGAACCAGCCCTGCGGGCCGTGGAGTTGGTGGCGGACTTCCAGCCGGCCGTTGGCCACCGAGACCGCCAGCGGGTCGCCCTGGATTTCGGAGACTTCGATCCTGGCCACCGCCTCGTCGTGTGTGACGATGTCGAACCGGCCCCGGACGATGCCGACCTTGAGGGAGCGGACGCCGTCGACGTCGATGGTCTGCGGGCCTGTGACGGTCCACGTGTTCTCTGACAGGTTCTCCGACGTGCTCTCTGACATGGTTCCTCCGGGACTTGCGACTGGTGCCTGAACGACTGGACGACTGACGATATATCGCGACTACACAAGTCACGATATATCGAGCACGCGGCAGGGTCAAGATATATCGCGATTGTCCCGGCGGGGGCGGCGCGGCCGCCCGAGTGTCGAGGCTACTCTGGCGTGTCCATGCCCAGCCACTGGAACCAGCCGCGGTGCAGCACCAGCCACGCCATGAGCCCGTATCCGGCCTGCCCCGGCGTGCCGCCGTTGGCCGCGAGGTCCTGGCGCCATTGCTCGTGGTTCAGGAGCGGCGAGAAGGTGTCCACGTACAAGTGCTTCCGGCGGGTGGTGACATCGGCGAAGGCCGTGTTGAGCTCTCCAAGCCGGCGGTTCTGTGCCGGGTCAAGCGTCGGCGGCGGGCCCACCACGAAAACCTCGATCTTATTCTGCGAGGCGGAGTCCAAGATGTTGGCCAGGTTCAACCGGCTGCGGGCAGTGGACAGGCCGAATTCGATGTCGCGCCCGGACAGCCCGATCACCAGGCGGTTCTCGTGGTGGTTGCCGAAGCGGCGGCCCGCCTCCTCGAGCCAGCGCGCCGCGATTCCCTCCGTGCCCTCCTCGGGGCAGGGCAGGGAATAGCACTCCAAAGCCACGCTGTCCTGGGGCGTGCGGGCCAACACCCGGCCCAGCCAGCCCAGAGCCCGCGGATCACCAAGCCCGGCCAACAGCTCGTCCCCAACGGCTGCGATCCGCAGCTTTCGATCTTCCACGACTACCTCTTCACTTTCACGCTGTCCATCAAGCTGACCACTAACAGTCCATTAAACAGAACTGCCCGGCCGGAGTGTTGTGTTTCAGTCTCCGGCCGGGCAGTTACGCCGCTATTTAGGTGCGAATGCCTGCTTGAGCAGGGTGTCCTGCTGTGCCGCATGGCGCTTCATTGACCCGGCGGCCGTGGAAGCGGAAGCGGGACGTGAGACGAGGCGGACGCGGCGGTCCAGGGCATCGGGCAGGTTCAGGCCAATGAACGGCCACGGACCCTGGTTGGCAGGCTCGTCCTGTGCCCAGACGACTTCGGCGTTCGGGTACTTGGCCAGCTCCGCCGCGATCTCGGCGGCCGGCAGCGGGTAAAGCTGCTCGACCCGCACGATCGCCGTGGTCTTGTTGCCGGTCTTCTGCCGCGTGGACAGCAGATCGTAGTACAGGCGTCCGGAGACCAGCAGGACGCGTTCGACGGCGTCCGCCTGCAGCTGCTCGTGCTCCGGGATCACCGGAAGGAACGAGCCGGTGGTGAAGTCCTCCACCGAGGACGCCGCGGCCTTGAGGCGGAGCAGCTGCTTCGGCGTGAAGATGATGAGCGGCTTGCGGGGCCTGCTGTGAGCCTGGCGGCGCAGCAGGTGGAAGTGCGAGGCCGACGTCGTGGGGTTGGCCACGATCATGTTCTCCTCGGCGCACAGCTGCAGGAAGCGCTCGATGCGGGCTGAGGAGTGGTCCGGTCCCTGGCCCTCGTAGCCGTGCGGCAGCATGAGCACGAGCGAGGACCGCTGGCCCCACTTCTGCTCGGCGGAGGAGATGAACTCATCGATGATGGTCTGCGCGCCGTTGACAAAGTCACCGAACTGCGCTTCCCACAGCACCAGGGCATCCGGGCGCTCCACTGAGTAGCCGTATTCGAAGCCCATGGCCGCGTATTCGGAGAGCAGGGAGTCGTAGATCCACAGCTTGGCCTGGTTCTCGGACAAGTGGGCCAGGGGGAGCCATTCGTCGCCGTTGGCGCGGTCGTGGAAGACGGCGTGGCGCTGCACGAAGGTGCCGCGGCGGGAGTCCTGGCCGGCGAGCCGGACCGGTACGCCTTCCATGATGAGCGAGCCGAATGCGGCGAGTTCGCCGAAGCCCCAGTCGATGCCGCCTTCACGGGACATGACTTCGCGCTTCTCCAGGAGCTGCTTGAGCTTGGCGTGGACGGTGAAGCCCTCCGGGATGGCCGTGTGGGCCTTGCCGATGCGGGCCAGGGTCTCGGCAGAGATCGCGGTGGAGGCCGGGGCGCTCACGCCGGAATCGGACTGCTGGGCCATGGGGCGTTCGAGATCGGACACCGCGGCGGAATCGGCCGTGATGATCGGGATCGGGGACGTCTGCGCGGCGTGGGTCTCGGCGAACACGCGCTCCAGGCGTTCCTGGTAGTCGCGCAGCAGCTGCTCGGCTTCTTCCTCGGTGATGTCACCGCGGCCGATCAGCGATTCGGTGTACAGCTTGCGGACCGAACGCTTGGCTTCGATCAGGTTGTACATCAGCGGCTGGGTCATCGAGGGGTCGTCGCCCTCGTTGTGGCCGCGGCGGCGGTAGCAGACCATATCGATGACGACGTCCTTGTGGAACCGCTGACGGAAGTCGTAGGCGAGCTGGCCGATGCGGACCACGGCCTCGGGGTCGTCACCGTTGACGTGGAACACCGGGGCCTGGATCATCTTGGCGACGTCCGTGGAGTAGGTGGAGGACCGCGAGGACGACGGGGCGGTGGTGAAGCCGACCTGGTTGTTGACCACGATATGGATGGTTCCGCCGGTGCGGTAGCCACGCAGCTGGGAGAGGTTCAGTGTCTCCGCCACGACGCCCTGGCCGGCGAAGGCGGCGTCGCCGTGCACCATGATCGGGAGCACGGGGAAGGCCTCGCCCTGGTCCAGGCGGTCCTGCTTGGCGCGGACGATGCCTTCCAGGACGGAGTCGACGGCTTCCAGGTGCGAGGGGTTCGCGGCGAGGTAGACCTTGGTCTCCTTGCCGTTGTCCGACGTGAAGGTGCCCTCGGTGCCGAGGTGGTACTTCACGTCGCCGGAGCCCTGCACCGAACGGGGGTCCTGGGTGCCTTCGAATTCGCGGAACACCTGGGCGTAGGTCTTGCCCGCGATGTTGGTGAGCACGTTGAGCCGGCCGCGGTGGGCCATGCCGATCGCGACTTCGTCGAGCTCGTCGTCGGCGGCGTTGGAGATGACCGCGTCCAGCAGCGGAATCAGGGACTCGCCGCCTTCGAGCGAGAAGCGCTTCTGGCCGACGAACTTGGTCTGCAGGAAGGTCTCAAAGGCCTCGGCGGCGTTGAGCTTGGACACGATGCGCAGCTGCTCATCGCGGCTCGGCTTGGAGTAGGGGTGCTCCAGCTGGTCCTGGAACCACTTGCGCTCGGCCGGGTCCTGGATGTGCATGTACTCGATGCCGGCGGTGCGGCAGTAGGCGTCGCGGAGGACGCCGAGGATGTCGCGGAACTGCAGCATGGGCTTGCCGCCGAAGCCGCCCGTCGGCCATTCGCGGTCCAGGTCCCACAGGGTCAGGCCGTAGGTCAGGACATCGAGGTCCGGGTGCTTGCGCTGGACGTACTCGAGCGGGTCGGTGTCCGCCATGAGGTGGCCACGCACGCGGTAGGCGTGGATCAGCTGCTGGATCCGGGCCACCTTGTTGATCTCGTCGGCCGGGTCCACCTGCAGGTCCGGGCTCCAGCGCACGGGCTCGTAGGGGATGCGCAGGGACTCGAAGATCTCGTCGTAGAAGTTCTGCGCACCGAGCAGGAGCTGGTGTACGAGCTTCAGGAACTCGCCGCTGCCGGCACCCTGGATGACGCGGTGGTCATAGGTGGAGGTCAGCGTCAGCACCTTGCTGATCGCGTTCTGCGCGATGATCTTCTCGCTGGAACCCTGGAACTCTGCCGGGTAGTCCAGTGCGCCGACGCCGATGATGGCGGCCTGGCCCTTGGACAGGCGGGGCACCGAGTGCACGGTGCCGATGCCGCCGGGGTTGGTCAGGGACACGGTGGTGCCCGAGTGGTCATCCGCGGTCAGCTTGCCGGCGCGGGCGCGCTTGATCAGGTCCTCGTAGGTGTGCCAGAACTCGGAGAAGTTGAGGGTCTCCGCCTTCTTGATGTTCGGCACCATGAGCAGACGGGTGCCGTCCGGCTTGGGCATGTCGATCGCGATGCCGAAGTTCACGTGCGCCGGCTGGACAGCCACCGGCTTGCCGTCGATCTCGTCGTAGTAGACGTTCATCGAAGGGAACTGGGACAGGGCGCGGATGACGGCGTAGCCGATCAGGTGCGTGAAGGAGACCTTGCCGCCGCGGGCGCGGGCCAGGTTGGAGTTGATGACCACGCGGTTGTCGATCAGCAGCTTGGCGGGGATGGCGCGGACGCTCGTGGCGGTCGGCACCTCCAGGCTGGTGACCATGTTCGAGGCGATGGCCTTGGCCGGGCCGCGCAGGACGGAGACGACGTCCTCCTCCGGCGCGGTCGGCGCCTTGAGGTTCTTCGGCAGCTGCGCAGGGATCGGGGCGGTGCCGGGTAAGGCGTCGGGTGTCTTGGCTCGGTCCCGGGCGACGGTGGCCGGGGATCTTGTGGCCGCGGGGGCCGGAGCGGGGGCAGCCGGAGCGGGTGCTGCAGGCGTGGCCGGCGGCGCTGCCGGAGCCGCGGCAGCAGGAGCTACAACGGGAAGTTCGCGGGTTGCTGGGTGCGCAGCAGGAGCTACGCCGGACGTTCCGTTGGCGGACGAAGAGTCACCGGCTTCGAAGGACTCGAACAGCGGCCACCACTTGGCGTCAACCGTGTTCTTGTCCTGCTGGTAACGCTCGTACAGTTCGTCAACGAGCCACTCGTTTCCGCCAAATTCCTCTGGTAGACGGTGGCTTGGCTGCTCTGGCACTTGAAATACGCCTCTTCCATGAGTTTGATTCCCTCTGGCTTCAACGGTGCCTCGGCACAACGATCGAGCCAGTCTCTGCGTCCAGTGTTCCCCAGACCCATGCCAGTCTAGTGAGGATTCTTGCCAAACCGCCAATAAGCGTGACTCAAATCATGATCCGTTGTCGCAGGCACTGAAATACAGAGAAGATGTCTCGAAAAATAGGCCAGGAAGCGGCGCAGGAAGCGGCAGCGTACGGGTCCGCACCCGCCGTGGAAACCGCCCTAGAATCGAGGAAGAAACCCGTTTGGCGCCGAAGGTGCCAGCTAAGGAGCAGCCGTGCGTTTCCTGAATGAGCCCACCACCGATCTGACGTACTCTGACCTATTCCTGGTGCCGTCCCGATCCGACGTCACCTCACGCCTGGACGTGGATCTCGCGGCCGACGACGGGACCGGGTCGGCGATTCCGCTGGTGGCGGCGAACATGACGGCGGTGACGGGGAAGCGGATGGCCGAGACCATGGCCCGCAGAGGCGGGCTCGGGGTCTTGCCCCAGGACGTCCCCCTCGACGTCATTAGGGACGTTACGGCCTGGATTAAGGGCCGCCACCCGGTTCTGGAGACGCCCGTCACCCTGGCGCCCACGGACACCGTGATCGATGCCCTGCACCTGATGGGCAAGCGACCGCACGGTGCCGTGGTGGTGGTGGACTCCGCTGGCGCCGTTACCGGGGTGGTCCGCGCCGCCGACTGCGAGGGCCAGGACCGGTTCGCCTCGCTGGCGTCCGTGATCCGCCACCAGCCGCTGGTGCTCGACGCCGGAATGCTCGACGGCGGCCTGTACGGCGACGGAATGAAAGGCGCCGGCCTAGCGGGCGGTGAGTCCGGCGCACCTTCCGTGCGGGCCCTCCGCCGCGCCTTCGAGGCCATGGACGCTGCCGGGACGGACTACGCTCCGGTGCAGCAGGACGGAGTCCTTGCCGGCGTGCTCACCCGCAAGGGTGCCATGCGTTCGACCATATACCGCCCGTCGCTGGACGAGGACGGAAAACTCAAGGTGGCTGCCGCCGTCGGAATCAACGGCGACGTGGCCGGCCGGGCGGCCGAGCTCCTGGCGGCCGGTGTGAACGTGCTGGTCCTTGATACCGCGCACGGCCACCAGCAGAAAATGTTCGACGCCCTGGCCGCCGTGAAGGGACTGAACCCCGGCGTGCCTGTGGTTGCCGGCAACGTGGTCACCGGCGAGGCCACCCGCGAGCTCATCGAAGCCGGAGCGGACATCGTCAAGGTCGGCGTGGGGCCGGGCGCCATGTGCACCACGCGCATGATGACGGCCGTCGGCCGCCCGCAGTTCAGCGCCGTCCTGGAGTGCTCCGCCGCGGCGCGGGAGGCCGGCGGCCGGGTCTGGGCCGACGGCGGCGTGCGCTACCCCCGCGATGTCGCCCTGGCACTCGCCGCAGGGGCCAGCCAGGTCATGATCGGTTCCTGGTTTGCCGGCACGCACGAAAGCCCCGGGGACCTGCAGGTCGACGCGGGCGGCCGGCAGTACAAAGAGAGCTTCGGCATGGCGTCGGCCCGTGCGGTCCAGAACCGCAACCAGCGCGAGGGTGCCTTTGATAAGGACCGTAAGGCGCTCTTTGAGGAAGGCATCTCCACGTCCCGCATGTACGTCGACGCGGCGCGGCCCGGCGTCGAGGACCTGCTGGACATGATCACCGCCGGCCTGCGCAGCTCCATGAGCTACGCCGGCGCCGCCGACCTCGCCGCATTCCGGGAACGCGCCGTCGCGGGCATCCAGTCGGCGGCGGGGTACGAGGAAGGCCGCCCGGTTCCACAGAGCTGGTGATCACAGCAGGAGTAATGCCGCCTGTGGGGCTGGTGAGCCCCGCAGGCGGGCGGCGGCTGCTCCTGTAGACTGAAATTCTTATGGACAGTAAATCTAGGTGCCGGCCTGGGCGCTGTCAGCGGACAACGGAAACCGTTCCCGCGCAGCCCACCCGCAGAGCCGGCAAACCCCGTTCACGCGCCCATCACTCTCCAGCCACGCGCCACGCCGGAGCCTTCCATGTAACAGGGTCGGCCGCTGCCGACCATCCTCCGCCGGCGAGATCCTTCCAAACCCCGCACCCACTGCGTCTTACGCATGGGCAGCGGCAGGTTGCCGCTGCTCCGGAAGCAGGCCATTGATGGAATGGCTACTGCTCGCAGCAGGGTTCCTGCTCATCCTTGGCACGGGATTCTTCGTGGCCGTGGAATTTTCCCTGGTCGCCCTCGACCAGGCCACCGTGCAGCGTGCGGTCGACAGGGGAGACACCGCCGCCCAGCCGCTGCTGAAGTGCCTCAAGTCCCTTTCCACCCAGCTTTCCAGCTGCCAGTTGGGCATCACCATGACAACGTTGCTGACCGGTTACGTCATGGAACCGTCCGTCGGCAAGCTGCTCGAAGGTCCCCTCGCCGCCGTCGGAGTTCCGGCAGCGGCGATTGCCTCCATGTCCCTGATCCTCGCCATGGCGCTGGCCACGCTGCTCTCCATGGTGCTGGGCGAACTGGTGCCAAAGAACATGGCCATCGCGCTGTCCTTCCCGATCGGCAAGGCCGTGGCCCGGCCCCAGCTGGTGTTTACCGCCATCTTCAAACCGGCCATCGTGGTCCTGAACGGCTTCTCCAATAAGGTCCTGAACGTCTTCGGACTCGAGGCCAAGGAGGAAATTTCCGGCGCCCGCACCCCGGCCGAGCTCGCCTCCCTGGTGCGCCGCTCCGCTGCCATGGGCACCCTCGACGCCGGCACCGCCAACTTCATCGCCCGGACCCTGAAGTTCTCTGGCCGGTCCGCGGCAGACGTCATGACGCCCCGCATCCGCGTGGAGACCATCGACGCCGACCAGCCGGTCTCGGACATCGTCGAGGCCGCCCGGCGCACCGGCTACTCCAGGTTCCCGGTGATCGGCGAGTCCTCCGATGACATCCGCGGCGTGGTCCACATCAAGAAGGCCATCGCCGTTCCCTCCGGCCGGCGGTCCAAGCTGCAGGCCGGCGCCATCATGACCGATGTGCTCCGGGTGCCCGAAACCATTCACCTGGACGCACTCCTGGCAGAGCTCCGCGAGGGCAACCTGCAATTGGCGGTCGTCCTCGACGAATACGGCGGCACAGCCGGCATCGCGACCCTGGAGGACCTCGTGGAGGAAATCGTCGGGGAAGTTGCGGACGAACATGACAAGGTCCGGCCGGGGCTGCTGCAGAGCGCCTCGGGGGACTGGTACTTCCCGGGACTGCTCCGGCCCGATGAACTCTCCGAACAGATCCCGGGCCTGACCGTGCCCGACGAGGCTACCTACGAAACGGTGGGAGGCTACGTCATGAGCCAGCTTGGCCGCATCGCGGCAGTCGGCGACACCGTCGACGTCGTCGGCGGAACGCTCAGCGTGACCCGCATGGACGGCCGCCGGATCGACCGGATCTGCTTCCGGCCCGTCCGCGTACCGGGCGGCGGCCAGGCCGCCAGCCAGGCAGGTGCCGCATGAGTGACTGGGCCGGAATTCTTTGGCTTGCCGTCCTGCTGGTCGGCAACGCCTTCTTCGTCGCTGCGGAGTTCGCCGTCATGTCGGCCCGGCGCAGCCAGATTGAACCGCTGGCCGACGCCGGCTCCAAGCGCGCGCAAACCACCCTGCGGGCGATGGAAAACGTCTCGCTCATGCTCGCCTGTGCCCAGCTGGGCATCACCGTCTGCTCCCTGCTGATCCTGCAGGTGGCCGAGCCCGCGATCCACCACCTTCTGGCGGTGCCGCTGGAGGCGCTAGGCATTCCGATGGAAGCCGCCGACATTGCCGCTTTCGCCGTCGCGCTAATGGTGGTGACGTTCCTGCACGTGACATTCGGTGAAATGGTGCCCAAGAACATCTCCGTGTCGGTTGCCGATAAGGCCGCGCTGCTGCTGGCGCCGCCGCTGATGTTCATCGCGCGCATGGTGAAGCCCGTGATCGCGGCCCTCAACTGGTCCGCAAACCACATTCTGAAGCTGATGCGGATTCAGCCGAAGGATGAGGTCACGTCGACCTTTACGCTCGAAGAAGTGCAGTCGATCGTGCAGGAATCCACCCGCCACGGGCTCGTGGATGACGACGCCGGACTCATTACCGGAGCGCTGGAGTTCTCTGAACACACGGCCTCCCGTGTGATGGTTCCGCTGGAAAAGCTCGTCATGCTCAAGGCCGCCAGCACCCCGGCTGAATTCGAAAAGGCCGTAAGCCGGACCGGGTTTTCGCGCTTCCCGATGCTCGACGACGACGGCATGCTGGCCGGCTACCTCCACATCAAGGATGTGCTCTCCATCGAGAACGGCGGCTACCGCCAGCCGATCGCGGAAAGCCACATCCGGTCACTGGCGAACCTTGCCATGGACGATGAAATCGAGAAGGCCATGTCCGTCATGCAGCGCACGGGCTCGCACCTGGCCCGCGTGATCGGACCCGACGGGCTGACCAGGGGGGTGCTGTTCCTGGAAGACGTGATCGAATTGCTGGTCGGCGAAATCCGGGACGCCACCCAGGCCACCGGCTACCGGAGGCTGGGGCAGGAACAGTAGCGGGCAGGAGGCAGTTGGGCGCGCCGTGTATCCCTAAATAGGAATGATTCCTATTTAGGGATACACTCGGTGTGTTGCTATTGCTCCCGATTCTCAATAACAGATCCGAGGTTTCCGTGCGCCGTCCCGCCGTCCGACCCATGCTGGCTGCCGTTGCCGGCCTGGGCCTAACGCTCACGGCGTGCGCTCCGGCGGCGGGAAGCTCCCGGAGCACCGCGGGCGACGGCGTGGTCGACGTCGTCGCCTCCACCAGTGTTTATGGTGACATCGTCTCAAGCATCGGCGGTGACAAGGTCCGGGTCAGCTCGATCATCAACCGCACCAGCCAGGACCCGCACTCCTACGAGGTCAGCACGCAGGACAAGCTGGCGGTTTCCAAGGCCGAACTCGTGGTGGAGAACGGCGGCGGCTACGACGCCTTCATCGACACACTCGCCACCGACACCGGGCTGGACCACGGCAACGTCATCAACGCTGTGGACGTCTCCGGCCTGGCCACGGAAAGCCCCGCAGCGGCGGCCCCAGACTCCTCAGGCCACACGCATGAGCACGCAGGGCTGAACGAGCACGTCTGGTACAGCCTGCCGGCCATGTCCCGCCTCGCGGACGCCGTCGCCGACAAGCTGGGCTCGCTGGAGCCGGCCTCCGCGGCGACGTTCCGGACGAAGGCAGCGGCCTTTAAAGCTTCGCTCGGCAGCCTGGAAGCCAAGCTCGGCACCATCAAGTCCACCTCCGGCCACGTGCCCGTGGCCGTCACCGAGCCGGTGCCGTTGTATCTGCTCGAGGATGCCGGACTGGAAAATGAGACGCCGGCCGAGTACACGGCGGCAATCGAGGAAGACGCCGACGTCCCGCCGGCCGTGCTCAAGGCCACCGTCGATCTCGTCTCATCCCGCGGCGTCCGGCTGCTGGCCTACAACACCCAGACCGAGGGGCCGCAGACGGCGTTACTGAAGAAGGCAGCCGAAACCGCCGGCGTCCCGGTCCTGGACTTCAGCGAGACCCTCCCGGGCGGCCAGTCCTACCTGCAGTGGATGACCTCGAATGTGGAGAGCATCAGCAAGGCCCTAGGATGATCGCAACAGCGCGGGCAGTTGTCTCCGCAGGAAATCGAGGAACCCTCTCTTGACACCGGTACTGAGCCTGCGTGGCGCCTCCCTGGCGTTCGGCCAGCGGACACTGTGGGAGGGCCTGGACCTGGACATCAACCCGGGTGAATTCTTTGCGGTGCTCGGCCCGAACGGCAGCGGCAAGACCACCTTCCTCAAGGTGCTGCTGGGGCTGCAGGAGCTGAGCGCCGGCACGGCCGTACTCGGCGACCGTCCCGTCGAGCGGGGTAGCCGCCGGATCGGCTACGTGCCCCAGCAAAAGTCATTCGACCCCGACACCCCACTGCGCGCGCGCGACCTCGTGGCCCTCGGCGTCGACGGCCACCGCTGGGGCATCCGCCTTGGCGGCGCCAAAGTGAACCGAAGAGTCGATGATCTCCTGGAACTCGTTGGCGCCACCGACTACGCCAAGGTGCCCGTGGGACAGCTTTCCGGCGGTGAGCAGCAGCGCCTGCGCGTGGCCCAGGCCCTGGCCACGGATCCAAACCTGCTGCTGTGCGACGAGCCGTTGCTGTCCCTGGACCTGACGCACCAGCAAGCCGTCAGCTCCTTGATCAACAAGCAATGCCACGAGGCGGACAGCGCAGTGGTGTTCGTGACACACGAGATCAACCCGATCATGGATTACGTGGACCGGGTCCTGTACCTGGCCGGCGGCCGGTTCCGGGTGGGCACGCCTGCCGAGGTCATGACCACCGAGGTGCTCTCCGACCTGTATGGCAGCCATGTCGAAGTCATCCAGGCCAACGGCCGACTGATCGTGGTGGGGCTGCCGGACGCCACGACGCACCACCACGAGGACGCGCATGCGGTCGCAGGGGAGGTGGGCTGAGTGGATCTGGGCGAACTGCTGCATTCGATCTTCAACTTCGAAAACTATGGCGAGCTGCTGGTCCTGGTCCAGAACTCGATTTGGGCCGGTGCGGTGCTCGGGCTGCTCGGCGGCCTGATGGGCACCTTCGTGATGAAACGGGACCTTGCCTTCGCGGTCCACGGCATCTCCGAGCTCTCCTTCGCCGGCGCCGCGTTCGCGTTGCTGATCGGGGCGGACATCATTCTCGGTTCACTGGCAGGTTCGGTGCTGGCAGCCCTGGTGCTGGGCGTCATGGGAGTACGGGCGCGGGATAAGAACTCAATCATCGGCGTCATCATGCCGTTCGGCCTCGGCCTGGGCATCCTGTTCCTGTCACTGTACGAGGGCCGGGCCGCCAACAAATTCGGCCTGCTGACCGGGCAGATCGTGTCCGTCGGAACGGTCCAGCTGCAGGTCCTGGCGGTCGCCGCCGTCGTGGTGATGCTGGCGCTGGTCGGCATCTGGCGGCCGCTGACCTTTGCCAGCGTGGACCCCGACGTCGCCACCGCCCGGGGCGTGCCGGTGCGGGCCCTGGCTCTTGGCTTCATGGTGCTGCTGGGCATCAGTGTGGCGCTGTCGATCCAGATTGTGGGCGCCCTGTTGGTGCTGGCCCTGCTGATCACTCCGGCCGCGGCTGCCATGCGTGTCACGTCCTCGCCGCGGCTGGTGGTCACCCTGAGCATCGTCTTCGCGATGACGGCGACCGTCGGCGGCATACTGCTGGCACTCGGCGGACGGCTGCCGATCAGCCCCTACGTGACCACGCTGTCATTCCTGATCTATGTCGCCTGCCGCGTGGTCGGCGGTGCCCGGGCCAAGCGCGGGCTCAACGGCCGGATCGTGCGGCCCCCGGCGGCGTCAGCCGCGTAGGCGCTGCCCTTTTTCCTAGTCCGGCAGTGTAGCTAGCCGCCGGCTTGCAGCGCCGTGCATTCGGGGCACAGCCCGAAGATTTCCACGGTGTGCTCGACGGCGGTGAAGCCGTGCTCTCGCGCGATCCGGGCTGCCCAGGCTTCGACGGCGGGGGCCTCGACTTCCACGGCCTTGCCACAGTTGCGGCACAGCAGGTGGTGATGGTGTCCGGTGACGGCGCAGCGGCGGTATACGGCTTCGCCGTCGGCGTTGCGCAGGACATCCACGAGCCCGTCGTCGGCGAGGGACTGCAGGATGCGGTAGGAGGTGGCCAGGGACACCGCGGTGCCGCGCTCCTGAAGGATGCGGTGCAGTTCCTGGGTGCTGACGAAGTCCGCCAGGTCGTCCAGGGCGGCACTGACGGCGAGGCGCTGCTTGGTGACGCGCTGCTCCTTGCCCGGGGCGGGGGCCGGTGCCGGTGCGGAAGCCGGGACCCGACTGCTGCCGGCGGTGGCGCCCTGGGACATCGTGGAACTCGCTTCGTGGATTCGCGGGTGGGACCCGCTGCGGGTGGTGCAATGTTCAAGATTACCAGCCGGGCTCCGTGGACACCGTGGCTGGCTGGTGCCTAGGCTGGCCCGATGAAGCTGACCAAATTCACCCACGCCTGTGTCCGCCTCGAGAAGGACGGCCGGGTGCTCGTCTTCGATCCGGGGACGTTCTCGGAGACGGACCAGGCCCTCGCCGGGGCGGATGCCGTGCTGATCACGCACGAACATGGGGACCACGTCGACGTCGACGCCGTCGCCGCGGCGCTGCAGGCTAATACGGCCCTTGAGCTTTTTGCCCCGGAGGCAGTGGCCGGGACGCTGCGCGGGAAGGCCGCCGACGCCAGAAGCCGCATCCACACCGCCGCCCCCGGAGAGGAATTTGAGGCCGCGGGCTTCTCGATCCGCACCTTTGGCGGCCAGCACGCCCTCATCCACCCCCAGATTCCGGTGGTGGCGAACGTCGGGTACTTGGTGGATGCAAACGTCTACCACCCCGGCGATTCCTTCGCGATCCCCGACGGCGTCGACGTCCGGACGCTGCTTGTCCCGATCCACGCCCCGTGGAACAAGGTGGGCGAAGTGGTGGACTTCGTGATCGGCGCCCGCGCACCCCTGGCGTTCCCGATCCATGACGCGCTCCTGAATGACATAGGCCGCGGCCTGGTGGAGGGACACGTCACGCGGATCGGTGCCAAGTACGGCACAGAGTACCGGCATCTTTCCAGCGGCGACTCAGTGGAGGTTTAACTCGCAGGGGACCCGCCGTTAGGCCGGCCAGACGCCGGTGTTGAAGAACCCGCGCAGCGTGGCCTCGTGGGGTTCCGGGTCCAGGCCGTGGGCGGCCAGCCACTCCGGATTGTAGTAGTTGCCGGCGTAGCGGTCTCCGGCGTCGCACATGAGCGTCACGATGCTGCCGCGCCGGCCCTCGGCGATCATCCCGGCGATGAGCTGCCACACACCCCAGAGATTGGTGCCGGTGGACGGTCCGGCGTGCAGCCCGGCGTGCTCCCTGAGGTGCCGCATGGCGGCCACGGATGCGGCGTCGGGAACCTGGATCATGTGGTCGATGACAGCCGGCACGAAGCTTGGCTCCATGCGGGGCCGGCCGATGCCCTCGATGCGAGAGGGCCGGCCGGTCGCCGCCGTCCCGGCAGCTGCCCTCCCAGCTGCGGTGGGGATCCCGCCGTCGGACTGGCTGTCCCGCCAGCCCGGGTAAAACGCAGAATTTTCCGGATCGACGACGGCCAGCCGCGTCGCGTGGCGGTGGTACCGCAGGTACCTGCCGATCGTGGCGCTGGTCCCGCCGGTGCCTGCCCCGACCACCACCCAGCGGGGGATGGGGTGCTCCTCCTGGGCCAGTTGGTCGAAGATCGACTCGGCGATGTTGTTGTTCCCGCGCCAGTCCGTGGCCCGCTCGGCATAGGTGAATTGGTCCATGTAGTGTCCACCGGTGCGGGCGGCGAGCTCCGCGGCGGCCTCGTAAACCTCGGAGGCCTGGTCCACAAGATGGCAGGAGCCGCCGAACTGCTCGATCAGGGCGATCTTCTCGGGGCTGGTGGTCCTGGGCATCACGGCGATGAAGGGCAGGCCCAACAGCTGCGCAAAATAGGCTTCGGAGACGGCGGTGCTGCCGCTGGAGGCCTCAACGATCGTGGTGCCCTCCCGGATCCAGCCGTTAACCAGGGCGAACAGAAACAGCGAACGCGCCAGCCGGTGCTTGAGGCTGCCCGTACGGTGGGTGGATTCGTCCTTCAGGTACAGCTGCACGCCCCAATGCGCGGGGAGCGGCACCGCGTACAGGTGCGTGTCGGCAGATCTGTTGCCTTCGGCGTTGATCCGGCGGACGGCCTCGTCGGCCCAGTCCCGGTCCTGCTGGTGCGCGGTATTCACCGCAACAGCCTACCGGGACGGCCGGAGAGCGGAGATAGAGTGGGCCCATGGACACCCTCATCGATGCGGCCGCCCTCAAAGCCCGGCTCGACGCCCGCGACGGAACCGGGCAGCACACAGTGGTCCTCGATGTCCGGTGGGCCCTCGGCGACCCCCACGGCCACGGCCACTATCTGCACGGACACATCCCGGGCGCCGTCTTCGTGGATCTGGCCACCGAGCTCGCCGGACCCGCAGATCCACGACGCGGACGCCATCCGTTGCCGCCACCGGAGCAGTTTCAGGAGTCCGCCCGCCGCTGGGGCATCAACGACGGCGACGCGGTGGTGGCGTACGACGACAGCGGCAGCATGGCTGCCGCCCGGCTGTGGTGGATGCTGCGAAACGCCGGCTTCCCGTCGGTCCAGCTGCTCGACGGCGGCCTCGCCGCGTGGCGCGGCGCCGGATTCGACACCGCGGCGGGAGCCGAGCAGCCGGCAGCAGGCAACGTCACGCTGAGCGGGGGAGCCATGCCCGCAATCGACGCCGCACAGGCCGCCTCCTGGGGGCAGCATGGGCTGCTGCTCGATGCCAGGGCGGGAGAGCGGTACCGCGGGGAAATCGAACCCGTGGACCCCCGCGCCGGGCATATCCCTGGAGCAGTCAGTGCCCCCACCACGGGAAACCTGCAGCCCGACGGGCGATTCCTTACCCCGGCGGAGCTGCGGGAGCGCTTCGAGCGGCTCGGCTACCGGGCCGGCGTCCCCACCGCGGTGTACTGCGGTTCCGGGGTGACGGCCGCGCATGAAATCGCCGCCCTCGAGATCGCCGGACTTTCTGCTGCCCTGTACCCGGGTTCGTTCTCGGAATGGTGCCACAGCGCCTCGAACGACGTTGTCACCGGGGCCGCCCCGTACAGCGAGGGCGCTGTTTCAAACTAGTGCGGGACTAGTGCGCGGGGGCGCTCCTGTGAGCTGCCGGCAGCCGGAGCTCCATACACTCCAGGCCGGCCCGGTCCTCCCACGACGGAACGGTCGTGAAGCCCATCCGGCGGTAGGACCGCAGGGCTGAGTCGCGCCAATTCCACACGGTGAGGCGAAGGACATCAGACCGGCATGCCTCCGCGGTGCGGAATGCCTCGCGAAGGAGGGCTGCGCCGACCCCGCAGCCGCGGGCGCCCGGATCCACCCAAAGACGCTTCACTTCCTTTATGGCATCGTCAACCGATGTCAGCACCACCATGCCCAGGGGGACAGAGCCCCGATGCGCGATGAAGACCAGCGAATTGGCGAAGGCCTCAGAGGGCCGATCAATTTCCTTTTGGTAGTGGGCCGGTAGCTGACCGCCTCCAGTTGCAGTAGACACTCCGTGTGCAGCTTTCTCCAGTTCTGTTTGCTGGTGGTAGGCCCGAAGGAGTTCCCCGAGCCACTGCACAATCCGTGCGTCTGCCATATCTGCCTGAATGATCGTGTCCACGCCGCCAAACTATCGGAAAATCCGCCGGAACATGGGCGTTGTTGCTTCTGGGACGTCCGTGCGGTGCAGCCTTGGTTCGGGGTCGGGCGTGTTTTCGCGCTGCTGCCTGAGGTCAGGGCGTGGTCACAAGAGGCAAGCTGCCGAGCAATCGAGCGCGTTTGAGGACCTTTGCGCGATGCCGGAGGCGGTGCCGCTGGTCTAGTCCTTCCGTCACCGCCGCCCGAAGCGGTGTCCCGGGCAGGGGTGGTGCGGTGGAGTGGTAGGTGTGGCCGGTGGGGGTGCTGAGTTCGAGCGTGTGCCTGGAGCCGGTGGTCGTCGCTGGCGGGGGCTGGGATGCAGATACTAATTCCGGCCCGGCTGCGCCTTCGTGGTCTGTCCCGTGCGCGGTTGGTGTTCGGGCGTTCCAGCCGGGGGTTTCTTTGGCGTGGTTGCAGGCTTCGCAGAGTCCGGCGCCGTTGGTGGCGGTGGTTTTGCCGCCGGTGTGCCAGGGGATGATGTGGTCCAGGTGGCGGATGGGGGCGTCGCAGTAGGGGGTGCGGCAGGTGTCGTCGCGGGTCTGGATGAAGCGGCGGAGTCCTGTGGGGAAGATCCGGGCGCGGGAGTCCATGGCGGTGAGTTCGCCGGTGTGCGGGTGGGTGTAGAGCCGGCGGACCCAGAGGTTGAACGCGGCCTGGTCCGGGTCCGCGTCGGGCGGGGCCGTGATGGGCGTGGCCGTGTCGGGCGGGGCTGCGCCGCCGGGGCGGCTGGTGTCGTTGGTTCCGGGGGCCGGGTTGGTTCCGGGGGTGGTGCCGGTGGTGAGGAGGGTTCGGGCCCATTGGGCGGGGACGGTGCCGTAGCCGGGGAGCCGGGCGGGTTCGGCGTCGGCCTGGAGCAGGGTGCGGTCGGTCATGACGACCTGGATTTCCACCCCGGTGATCCCGCCCGGGGTGCCGGTGGTGCGTTCGACCAGGGTGTCGGCCATGGCCTGGCCGCGGCCCCTCGGGTCCCCGGCGGCGCGGAGGGTGTCGGCGTGCCGGCTCAGGGCGGTGTAGATGGCCACGCCCTGGACGACGGGCAGGAGCGCGGTGAGGTGGCACATGGTGTCCGGAGCGGGGCGGAGGCTGACATACCGCTCGGACACGGCGTGCGCGGCACGTTGCGTGACGGAGCGGGGGTCCAGCCGGTACGCGGCGGCCCGGGCAGTGGCCACCAGCCGCCGGTCACCGGCCCCGGCGAACGTGCCTGTGTCGGCGGCGAGCTCGGCGTCGACGGCGGACCGGTCCGCGGCGCTCAGGCACGCCGTCTCGCGCACGAGCAGGGTGGCGCGCCATTCGTTCAGCTGCCCGGTCTGCAGGGCGGCGAGGGTGTGGGGCATTTCGGACACGAGGGCTTTGGCCAGGCCGAGGAGCCGGCCGCCTTTGGCGGGGGATTCGCGCCGGGCCAGGGCGATCTGCGCTGCGACGCCGGCGCCGAGCTTCTCCGCAGGAATGCCGGCGGCGGCCTGTTCGCGGCGCTGGGACAGGTCGAAGGCGACGGTGAGGCGGGCCTGGCGGGCGCCCAGGGCGGATTTCAGGTCCTCGAGGCCGCGGATCTCGTCAATCAGGCCGGCGGGGCTGTCCGGGGCCCGTAGGCCAGCTACGATCCGGGCAAGGTCATCCACTGTCAGAACGGTCCCGTGGCCAATCGGGCCGCCGTCGGAAACGCCGCCGTCGACGTCTTCAACATCAGCCGCACCCTCAGTGACACCGCCGTCATTGGCGATGCCGCGTCCCGTCAGAACCACTTCGGGCCCGTGATTGCCTTCCATGAATCAAGTGTCCCTGCGACCTACGACAAAACATTCACTCGGCCAGACTTGCGGAAACCATTAGGCAGAATGAGTGGCCATCACTTCGATGGCGTCATCGCGGACCCCCCCCGGCCGGGCCTGCGTGGCGTTGGCAAAGAAAGTTCGTGAGCTTCCTGGGCTTCCGGTGCCCGCCATGCGATGCTTCACGCCATGGGGATGCCACTGGAAGCACCGTCCAGCTCCGGGCACAGCGGGAAGGGCGGGCTCTGATGCGACAACAGGATCTGGCGCCCGCACCTCGAGGGTGGCTGGAGAAAGCAGACGATTCCAATATCGGGCCCTTTCTCCTGCTCGCCGTCCTCGCAGCCGTGTTTCGCCCTTTGCAGGAAGCGATCGGCTTTTGGCCTGCCTTGGCGCTCATCGTTCTGTCCGGTCTGGCGCTACTGGTGCTCCTGCAAGTGCTCCTGAGGCCGCTGAAGAGAAAGCGGGATGCGCTGGACGCGGAACATGGGCTTTTCGAATGTGCGCAGCGCGAGTCGGGATCAGCGCTCAGGGGAAGATGGGCCTTGGGCTACGCGAAAGCAGAACCTGGCAGGCTTCTCTTTCAGGCAAGGACAGGGATGACCGGCCCTCTATTCGGTCCGATAGAAATCTATTCAGAGCCTAAAGTCGTCAGTCAGCCCGTGAAAGCGCCCTGGACCGTTTTTCCCAGAGGAAGAGTCATTGAGTTGAGCACCGACAAGGGCACCCTGGAACTTGCTGCCTCACCCTCAAGCCTGAATCTGCTCCGCGAACGATCCCAAAGGAACCGCTGAGCCAGCGTTTGCCGGCTCTACTTCGAGAATTGCCGCCGCGCCCAGCGCCCGCCCCGCCAAAGTGGAACCCACCCCGGGACCGGGGTAGCGTCGACGTATGACACCTGGACGTCCTGTACCCCCGCCCCTTGCCAAGCCGCTGCCGAATATCCACGCTCCCGAGACCACTACTGCTTCCGCGACCGCCGGCCCCACCCTGGCCGCTGCGTACGGTGCCACGTCGCCGGAAAGCGGGCTGGTGCCCTTGACCGTGTCCCGCCGGGAGCCGAAAGCGGACGACATCGAGATCGCCATTGAATTCTGCGGGCTCTGCCACTCTGACGTGCACGCCACCCGGGGCGAATGGGGCGGCAAAACGTACCCCTTGATTCCTGGCCATGAGATCGTCGGCCTGGTTACCCGGGTCGGTTCCGCCGTCGACGACTTCACCGTGGGCGAGCGCGTGGGCGTGGGCTGCATGGTGGATTCCTGCCGCGAATGCGACAGCTGCATGGAGGGCCTTGAGCAGTACTGCGAAAACGGCAACGTGGGAACGTACGGGGCCAAGGATCGCCGCAACGACGACGCCATCACCCAGGGCGGTTACTCCACGTCCATCGTGGTTGACCGCAACTACGTCCTGCGGATCCCGGAGGGCCTGGACCCCGCGGCCGCTGCGCCCCTGCTGTGCGCCGGCGTCACCACGTATTCGCCGTTGAACCACTTCGAGGTCGAGGAAGGCGACGTGGTCGGCGTCGTCGGTCTTGGCGGGCTCGGCCACATGGCCGTCAAGCTCGCCAAGGCCATGGGGGCCGAGGTCAAGGTTTTCACGACGTCGGAGGGGAAGTTCGCCGCGGCCCGCGAGCTGGGTGCCGACGACGTCATCCTTTCCACGGACCCGGCCGAGATGGAGGCCGCGAACCGCAGCATCGACGTCATCATCGATACCGTCGCCGCCCCCCACGATCTCAACCCGTACTTCCGCACGTTGCGCCTCGACGGCGCACTCTTCCAGCTGGGCCTGCCCTCGGAGGCGATGCCGCCGGTCAATCCAGCCGCGCTGATCCGCCGCAGAATCGCCTACGCGGGTTCGCTGATCGGCAGCATCGCCGAGACCCAGGAGATGCTGGACTTCTGCGCCGAACACGGCGTGGTCTCGGACATTGAGGTGGTCGGGGCAGACCAGCTCAACGAAGCCTACGACCGCATGGTGGCCGGCGATGTGAAGTACCGTTTTGTCCTGGACCTCAGCACCCTGGGGTCCCCGGCGGAAAAGGCGGATGCATGAGCACTCTCTTCACCAAAATCATCAACGGCGAGATCCCGGGCCGCTTCGTCTGGCGCGAGGACGACGTCGTGGCGTTCCTGACCATGGGTCCACTGGCCGACGGCCACGCCCTCGTGGTACCCGTCCAGGAAGTGGACCGCTGGACGGACGCCCCGCCCCAGGTGGTCGGCAAGGTCATGGAGGTCGCCCGCAAGATCGGCGCCGTTCAGGTGGACGTGTTTGGCGCGGCGCGGGCCGGCCTGATCGTGGCCGGCTACGAAATCAACCACATGCACGTCCATGTGTGGCCGTCCAACTCAATGGCGGACTTTGATTTCGGTTCGGCGGACCATCACCCCGATCCGGCCCGGCTTGACGCCAACGCGGAGAAGCTCCGCGCGGGCCTCCGCACGGCCGGCCACGCCGAGCACGTTCCGGACGCCTAAGCCCGGCGACTACGCCGGCGCCAGCACCTTGTTCAGCGCGGCCCGGATGCGTTTTTCGGACACCGAGTAAGCGGTCCCGAGTTCGACGGCGAAGAAGCTCACCCTGAGCTCTTCGATCATCCAGCGCACATGGGTGAGCTCGGCGCCGGCCCGCCGTCCGGGCAGCAGGGCGGAGACGGCGTCGTCGTAGTCGTCCTCAAGGGCTTGGACGGCGGCCATGTGCTGGGCGTCCCGCTGGACGTTGCCCGGCAGCTTCTCGAGGCGCTTTTCGATCGCCGCCAGGTAGCGCGGCAGCTGGCTGAGCTGGGCGTAGCCCGTCCGTGCCACAAAACCCGGGTACACGAGCTGCTCCAGCTGGCTCTTGACGTCGTTGAGCGCACTGATGAGGGCCAGGCTCGTGGTGCCCTTGAGCTGCTTTTCGATCCGGCGCGTGCTGGCCAGAATGCGTTCGACGACGGCTGTCACTGTGAAGACAGTGTCGATCAGCTCCGCACGGACAGTCTCGTAGAGCGCCTTGAACGCGGCCTCGTCCCACGGCAGTTCCGCCGGCGTGAGCTTGTCGATTGCGGCCAGGGCGCAGTCCGCGATCAGCGCGGTCACGGAGCCGTGCGGGTTCTGGCTGAACGTCAGCTTCTCGGTGTTGTTCAGGTGCTCCAGGACGTAGCGGTCCGGCGGCGGCACCTTCAGGGCCAGGAGCCGGATGACGCCTGCGCGCATGGCCTCCTGCTGTTCGGACGCTGATTGAAACAGCCGGAGCGCCACGGAAGTGCCTTCATCCACCAGGGCAGGGTAGCCGGTGACGGTGTGCCCCCCGACGCTGCCCTGGACTTGGCGCTCCACCTTTCCGAACGTCCAGTCCTTGAGGCCGGACAGTTCGGCGAATCCGCCGGCAGCCGCTGACTTGCCGGCCCCCAGTGCGGCCGAGGGAGCACCCGACGTCGACGGAGCACCCGACGGCGGCGATCCCGCCGAAGCCCGCGGCGCGCCCTTTCCGTTCGGTGAGGCTTTCCCCCTGGCCGGGGGCGCCGTCGTGCCCGGGGTGGCGCCGAGCGATTCCGCGATGGCGCGGCGGGTGGCGGGCGCCAAACGCTCCTGCAGCGCGGCGAGGTCCTTGCCCTCATCGAGCACCTTGCCGCGGGAATCCACCACCCGGAAGCTGACGCGCAGATGTGCTGGTACGGCTCCCCAGTTCCAGGACCCTGGCGGGATAACCTGCCCGCGGATCCGGCGCAGCACGAGTTCGAGGGAAGGCTCAAGTTCATCGACGGCGGGATCGAAGTCGGCCTCCAGCGCCGCGACGGCCTGCCGGGCGACATCCGGGGCCGGAACGAAGTTCTTGCGCACCTGCTTCGGCAGCGACTTGATCAGTGCAGTGACCAGCTCCACCCGCTGGCCCGGAATCAGCCAGCGGAAGGCTTCGTCGTCCAGCTGGTTGAGGAACAGCACGGGCACCTCGGCGGTGACGCCATCGGACGGGTTGGGCGGTGACCCGGGCGCAACCGGGTGGAACTCGTAGGTCAGCGGCAGTTCAAAGCCCTTGTGCAGCAGGGTCTTCGGGTAGGCCGAGTCGTCCAGGGCATCGGCGTCGTCGCTGATCAGCAGCGCCTGGTCGAAATCGAGCAAGGCGGGATCCTGCCGGCGGGCGTCCTTCCACCACTTGTCGAAGTGCCGCTCGGACACCACGTCCTTGCCGATCCGGGCGTCATAGAACTCGAACAGCGTCTCATCGTCCACCAGGATGTCCCGGCGCCGCATCCGCGCCTCCAGCTCCTCGACCTCGTGGAGCAGGGCCCGGTTGCGGTGGAAGAACTTGTGGTGGGTCTGCCAGTCGCCCTCAACCAGGGCATGCCGGATGAAGAGCTCCCGGCTGAGCTCCGGATCCACCTTGCCGTAGTTGATCCGGCGGCTGGGGATGATCGGCACGCCGTAGAGCGTGACCTTCTCGTGGGCCATCACCGCACCCATCTTCTTGGACCAGTGCGGCTCGCTGTAGCTGCGCTTGACCAGGTCCGGCGCCACCTGCTCCACCCAGAGCGGATCGAACTTCGCGGCCACGCGGGCCCACAGCCGGCTCGTCTCCACGAGCTCGGCGGCCATCACGAAGGTGGGGGACTTCTTGAACAGGGCCGAGCCCGGGAAGATCGCGAAGCGGGTGCCGCGGGCGCCGACGTACTCGCGCTTGCGCTCATCGAGGATGCCTACATGGCTCAGCAGGCCCGAGAGCAGGCTGATGTGGATGCCTTCATGGTTGCCCACCGGATCGGCCAGGCGCTTGTTGTCCAGGCTGATGCCGAGCGGCCGGGCGAGCTGGCGCAGCTGGGCAAACAGGTCCTGCCACTCGCGGACGCGCAGATAGTTGATGAACTCCGTGCGGCACAGCTTGCGGAACTGGGTGGAGGACAGCTCCTGCTGCTTCTCCTGGATGTAGTTCCACAGGTTCAGGAAGCCGGTGAAGTCCGAGTTCTCGTC
The DNA here is from genome assembly GCF_042883665.1 of Arthrobacter sp. NPDC058192. Classification (NCBI taxonomy): domain Bacteria; kingdom Bacillati; phylum Actinomycetota; class Actinomycetes; order Micrococcales; family Micrococcaceae; genus Arthrobacter; species Arthrobacter sp. NPDC058192. Next base: position 220,452 of record NZ_JBHVVJ010000003.1, read on the forward strand.
GCGGAAACGGGCGTGCTTTTCCGCGGCGAGCTGCTGCTTGTCGGTCGGGCGCTCCCGCGGGTCCTGGATGGTCAGCGCGGCGGCGAGGATCATGACCTCGCGGACGCAGCCGCGTTTGCCGGACTCGACGATCATCCGGCCGAGCCGCGGGTCCACAGGCAACTGGGCAAGCTGCTGCCCGACGGCGGTCAGCCCGCTTCCGGGGCGGCCGGCACCGTGGCGGTGTCCGCCGCGCTGCCCGTCGCGGCGCTGGTCGCCGTCGCCCGGCTCGTCCTGCGGCCGCGCGGCGCTCAGGGCGCCGAGTTCGCGCAGAAGCGTGACGCCGTCGTTGATGGCCCGGGAATCCGGCGGCTCCACGAACGGGAAGTTCTCCACATCCTTGGGGCCGCGGGCCACCCCCATCGCGGTCATCTGCAGGATGACGGCGGCGAGGTTGGTGCGCAGGATCTCGGGATCCGTGAATGGCGGGCTGGACTCAAAGTCCTCCTCCGCGTACAGCCGGATCGCGATGCCGTCCGAGACACGGCCGCAGCGGCCGGACCGCTGGTTGGCGGACGCCTGCGACACGCGCTCGATCGGCAGGCGCTGGACCTTGGTGCGGTGCGAGTAGCGGGAGATGCGGGCGGTGCCGGTGTCGATCACGTACTTGATGCCGGGGACCGTCAGGGAGGTCTCGGCGACGTTCGTGGCGAGCACGATCCGGCGCTTGCTGCCGGGGTGGAAGACCTTGTGTTGTTCCTGCAGGCTCAGCCGGGCGAAGAGGGGGAGCACCTCGGCGCCGGCCAGCTTCCGGTTGGACTGGATCCTGCCATTGAGGGCCTCCGCCGCGTCACGGATTTCGCGCTCGCCGGAGAAGAAGATGAGGATGTCGCCCGGCGCCTCCTGCGCGAGCTCGTCGACGGCGTCGCAGACCGCGTCCAGCGGATCGCGGTCCTCCTCCAGTTCGTCGTCGGAGGCCTCGTCCTCGCCGGGTCCTCCGGCTGGCTGGGACAGGGGGCGGTAGCGGATCTCAACCGGATACGTGCGGCCGGACACCTCGATGATGGGCGCGGGCTCATCCTCGCTGCCGAAGTGCTTGGCGAAGCGCTGCGGATCGATGGTGGCCGAGGTGATGATGATCTTCAGGTCCGGCCGCTGCGGCAGGATCCGTTTGAGGTATCCGAGGATGAAGTCGATGTTGAGGCTGCGCTCATGCGCCTCGTCGATGATGATGGCGTTGTACTTGCGCAGCAGCTTGTCGCGCTGGATCTCGGCCAGCAGGATGCCGTCGGTCATCAGCTTGATCTTGGTGTTGCGGCTGACCTCGCCGGTGAAGCGGACCTGGAAGCCGACCTCCTGCCCGATGTCGACGCCGAGCTCCTCCGCGATGCGCTCGGCCACCGTGCGTGCGGCCAACCGGCGGGGCTGCGTGTGGCCGATAAGGCCGTTCTCGCCCAGGCCAAGCTCCAGGCACATCTTGGGAATCTGGGTGGTCTTCCCGGAGCCGGTCTCGCCGGCGATGATGGTCACCTGGTTCGCCGCGATGGCGGCCATCAGATCTTCGCGGCGCTCGGAAACCGGCAGCTCGGCGGGGTAGGAAATATGCAATGTCATGGCTGGAGACAGTCTACTGGGGCGGGCTGTCTTCTGTGGGGTAACCGGTCCGGTGGCGGTCCTCCAGCCGGGCCGGCGCGTGACGGGGGCCCGGCTGGAGGGCCGGGCCCGGTATTGATGCGGGTGGGTTGGTGTGCGGGTGGGCGGGGTGCGCTGTAGGTGACGGGTATGGGTTTAGAAAATCCGTAGCGTGTAGCTGACGCTGGGGAGATCCCGGGCCATCCAATACTCGTCCGAGCGAACGGGCGGGTTGTGGCCGAGGCCGTCCTTGCGGAGGGCGGAAATAGTGGCCGTGATGATGGCGAGGATCAGGATGATGACGGCGATTCCGAGGAGTTCCATACCTCTATGGTTCTCCGGTGGACAGACGAAAAAAAGTGGCAGAAATGCCCAAAAAGCTATAATTTCTGCCACACTGGAAACATGATCAAATCAGTGGCGATGATCGTGGTTCCCAACTTCTCGATCTTTGAGTTTGCGACCGCTTTCGAGGTCTTCGGCATCGACCGTTCGGACCGTGGAAGCGGCGTGCCCGCCTTCGATTTCCGGATCTGCGCGCCGGAACCGGGGGATGTCCCGCTCAAATCCGGGCTGTCCATGCACGTCGGCTTCGGGCTGGACGCGGCGGCGGACGCAGACCTGGTGGTGATGGCGCCCTTCGCCCGCGACGAGGACGTCCCGCCATCCGTTCTGGATGCGCTGCGGGCCGCCCACGCCCGCGGTGCGTGGGTAATGTCTATTTGTACCGGGGCCTTTGCCCTGGCCAGGGCGGGCCTGCTTGACGGCCGCCGCTGCACCACGCACTGGCACCACTCGCAGGAGCTCGCCAGCCGGTACCCTGCTGCCCTGGTGGATGAAAACGTGCTTTACGTCGAAGACGACCGGATCATCACGAGCGCCGGGACGGCCGCAGGGATCGATGCCTGCCTGCACCTGATCCGGGTTGAATTTGGCGCCAACGTGGCCGCCGCGATCGCCCGCGACATGGTGGTTCCGCCGCACCGCGACGGCGGCCAGGCACAGTACATCGACCGGCCCATTCCGCAATGCGGCTCGGAGCCCATGGAACAGCTGCTGCAGTGGATGGTCCGTCATCTGGAAGAGGAACACCCGGTCAACGAACTCGCGGCTCGGGTCCACATGTCGCCGCGGACGTTTGCGCGGCGGTTCCGCGCGGAAACGGGGGCCACCCCGGCGGCATGGCTCAACGGCCAGCGGGTGCTGCGCGCCCAGGAACTGCTGGAGACCACGGAGCTCAACATTGACGAGATCGCGCGGGAGTCCGGCTTCGGGCATTCGGTCCTGTTGCGGCACCACTTCACGAAGGCGCTGGACACGAGCCCGCAGTCCTACCGCCGCACATTCCGGGGGCACCTGGCGACGGCCTAGGCAAGACCCCTGGACAACGGCTCTGCCCCGGGGCGCGGCTAGGCAAGGTCGCGTGGTGCTGCCTCCTCGGCCGCAGCCCTGGTGCATTCGACAAGGTCACGCCATGGGCCCGTCAGTTCACGCTCGGGCAGGACCGCACGGCGTCGGTCGGCCCGGATGCTGTACATGAACCGGTCCGGCTGGGCTGTTGCCCCGCCTGCCCCGTCTGCCCCACCGGCCCCGCCGCTTCCGGTGATGGCATCCCAAGGACATGCTTCAATCAGCGGTTGCCACCGGTCGGTGTCCTCCGGTGGCTTCGGCTGGACGGTCCATGTCCGTTTCATTCCGGCCAGGCCGCCGCTGCGCTGCACGATGATTTTCATTGGACTCGGATCTTAGGGGACTCGGATCCGCAGGGGCGTGGCTTATCGTCGGACCCCCGGGAACTTCACCTTCACAGTGTCCCACGCCGCCCGAACGGCGTCATGTTCCCTCGAATTCTCGCCGAATAACTCCTTTGCAGACGCAGCGGTGGCCTTCGCGAAGGCCGCGAACGTCGCGTTCGGCGCCAGCGAACCGCCGGTCAGGGTCTCGTACCAGATCTGCCCGGGGGCGTCCCACGCGTTTCCGCCGAGGGCCGTGGCCACCAGGCAGAACGCGCGGTTCGGGATGCCGGAGTTGATGTGCACGCCGCCATAGTCCGCCCGTGTCCGTACATAGGAATCCATCGAGTCCGGCTGGGGATCCTTGCCGAGGACATCGTCGTCATACGCAGTCCCCGGGGCCTTCATGGACCGCAGGGCGGCGCCCTGAACCTGATCCGTAAACAGCCCCTCGCCGATCAGCCAGCTCGCCTCCGCGGTGGACTGCTGCTTCGTGTACTGCTCCACGAGGGCGCCGAAGACGTCAGACAGGGATTCGTTGAGGGCACCAGCCTGGTTGCGGTAGTTGAGGCCGCCGGAGAACTGCGTGACGCCGTGCGCGAGTTCGTGGCCGATCACGCTCAGCGACTTGGTGAACCTGCCGAAGACCTCGCCGTCGCCGTCGCCGAATACCATCTGCCGGCCGTCCCAGAACGCGTTGTCATAGCGTTTGCCGTAGTGGACAGTGGCTTCGAGGGGGAGCCCCCGTCCGTCGATCGAGTCGCGGTCAAAGGCGTCCGCGTAGAGCCGGTGCGTGGAGCCCAGGCCGTCGTACGCTTCATCCGTGGCGGCATCCCCGGTGGGTGGCTTGCCCTCCTTGCGGACCGGGCTGCCCGGGAGCTCTTCCAGGGACATGGCGTCATAGATGGTGCGCTCCGGTGGCCCGGGCTTGGCCCCGACCACGCCCGGGATCGCCAGCGGGGACGGCTCGGCGCGGGCCGCCCGGAAGCTACTGACGTGCAGCAGCGCCTTCCGTGCGGCCTCGGCGGCGCCGGAGAGCCGCGGCTCCTGCTGGGCGGCGATGCGGCGGAGCAGGTACGGCGGAACGATGGAACAGCGAACAGATGGATAAAACGGCACACTCGGAACGAACATGTGAGACCCCCTCATGCTTCGGGGCGTGCAGGGTAGCCCGCCACCGATGAGAACAGCCTACGAGCGGGCACCGACAAATCGGCAGGAAATTAGCCGCAGGTTTTCCGGGGAAATGCAAAACCCCGCCACTTCCTTGAAGTGGCGGGGTTTCTTCTGTGCCCTCGATAGGATTCGAACCTACGACCTTCTGCTCCGGAGGCAGACGCTCTATCCCCTGAGCTACGAGGGCATCCAGGGATCCTGCCGTTACCGGCGGGACGTCCTAGAGCTTAGCAGGAAGGTGGCCCCCAACGGAAAATCGGCCCGCCTGCGCCGGTTTTTATTCGGACGAATCAGGCGCGTTGAGTGCGTGTCCTGGCCTCTGACAAGCCACCAACTCGCCGGTCCGCTCAGTAGCCCGCGAAGGAATCCACATGCACCCTGCGGGCACCCGCGCCTCGTGCCGCGGACCCGAGCGAACGCACACTGGCTGGCGATCCGGAGACAAACACCTCCCGGCGGGCGACATCCGGGACCAGCTCCTTCAAGGCCGCCGCGTCGATCCGCCGGGCACCCGCGTCCTCCATGAAGGCCGGCGGCGCTGAACCGTCGGCAAGCCGGGCCAGGATGCGCACCCCCGAGCGATGCAGCTCCGCGGCATAGGCGAGTTCCGCCGAATTCTTTGCCAGGTACAGCAGGACGACGTCCCGGTTCGCCGCCGGGCCGCCCGCAAGGCCGCCCAGGTAAGGGGTGATGCCGATTCCGGCGGCGATGAGCAGCACAGGCGTGGACGGGTTCCGCGGCAGCACGAAGTCGCCACCCACCGTGGTGGCGCTGAGCCTGTCACCCGGGACCAGGGCCAGCAGCGAGCGTTTGGCCGATGACACCGGCTCGGCGGTCCCCACCCCGATCGTCAGCAGGGGTGCGCCGGGCGCGCTGGTCAGGCTGAACACCCGCCGGATTCCCTTTCCATCACCTTTGCCGGACTGCCTGCCGCCGGCCTGCCTGTCCTCGGCCTTATCCGGCGGCAGGTGCAGCTCCAGATACTGCCCGGCCGTGAAGCGCACGGGGCGCTCGGGACGGAAACTGAATTCCGTCGTCGTGGGCGTTAGCTGCCTCCGGTCGACGAACCGCAGCCGGACCCCGCCACGCTGCCCGGCGGCGAAGGCGAGCAGGTTGCCCACCAGCAGCGCAAGCTCCGGTGAGCTGAACACAAACCCAAGGTCGTAGGGGACTGCGAACAGCACCCCGACGACGGCGGCCTCCGCCAGCTGCTGCCAGCGCCTTGGCGGCAGGGTGAGCGGCTCGGTCAGCATGAACCCGACGAAGAACAGCACCGGACGCTGCGCGAGCGGCTGCCACAGCGCCTCAGACAGCGCCGTCCCGGACTGGAGGAGGTCGGCGGCCACGACGGACACCGCGACGACTGTGAAGACGGCGGCCATCGTCAGCTTCTGGACCCGGTAGAGCACCAGGAGCGCAGCCGGTAACACCAGCACGAGCATTGCCGGTGTCGCCGCCCACCAAGTGGCAATGTTTAATCCGGTCAGCCCGGCCAGGAAGGCTCCCGCCGCGGCCGGGTTAAAGATGTGGCGGCCGCGCCAGGCCAGCGCATATTTCGAGGCCGAGGCCAGCACACAGGCCAAGGCGACGCCGGCGAGTTCGGCCAGTTGAATCCCCTGCGTCACCTGGCTGGGCCAGAAGAGGAAGTACAGCAGGAGGCCGGTGATGAGTGAGGACTCCATATGCGGCCGCACGCGAAAGAGCGCGGCGAGTGCCCCGTTGGAGGCGTACGTCAGGCCGAGGCACAGGACCAGGTGCGCGATCATTTCCGGCAGACCGAAGGTGAGCCAGCCCAGCACGTTGAGCAGCAGGCTGTACGCGGCCAGGACGGCCAGAACCCACAGCACCAGCCGGTACATCGTGAGCCGGCCCAGGGCGGTGTCCAGCCTGGAACCGAGTGAAGTCGTGGTGATGGCAGTCATGAAAACAGCGCCCCCTCAAAGCCGGTGGAAAACTCTGCATGCCCATCCGAATGTACGGTGAGCCAGGCGAAATCGAAGTCCTTTTCCAACCGCGGGCCGTCGACAAAGAACAGCGCGGTGGCAAGCGCGTCGGCCACCATAGCGGTTTGGGCCACGACCCAGCTGGCAACGACCGTGCGGACCGGAGCTCCGGTGGTGCCGTCCAGCACGTGGTGGAAGCCGTCACCCCAGGCTCGCCGGTTGGCGGCGGAAGCGCAAAGAGCGCCCGCGCCGAACCGGATCGTCCCGATGGCCTGCGTGGGATCGTACGGGTGCTCGAGGGCCACCTCGACCGGCTGCGGCCCGGGATTCAGCAGGTCCCCGCTGGCGTCGATGAAGTGCTCCGCGTGGCCGACTTGCCGCAGCTGGGCGGAGAGCAAATCGGCGAGCTGGCCCTTGCCGGCGGCACCGACGTCGATCACGACGGGTGCGGTGTTGGTCAGCACGGCCCCCTGCCAGTCCAGGACATCCTCCCAGCGCGGCGCGGGCAGCGGCCGGCCGGACGGGCGCAGCGTGTACGCCGCGTCATAGCCAAGCTGCTCGAGGCTGCTGCCGATCAGCGGGGTCATCGCCCCGTCGGTGAGCCGGTACAGCGTGGCGTACAGCTCTCCCAGCGCCGCGGCCTCGGCGGGCAGCTCCAGACGCCCGGGCGAGCGGGCAGCGTCGGCTACGAGCGAGTCGGGCCGGAAACGGGACCACGCGGCGTCATACCGTTCCACCGTGTCGAGCAGCCCGCGGCGGTGCTCGACGGACAGGCCGGAGGGCGTGGAAATCTCCCAGCTGGTCCCGATCCCGTCAAAACTGAAGCGCGTCCAGCCCGGATGCGGCACGATTCCCCTGTCCCCGCGCCTTATTGGGCTTGGGACTTGATCTTGGCCACGGCCTGGTTGAAGCCGCCGCTGGTCAGCGACGATCCGGCAACTTTGGACACCTGGAGCTCGTCAAGCTTCTTACCCACAACCTGGGCCTGGATGCCCCCGGCGAATTCGCCTTGGAACTTGCGGGTGTTCGAGTTTGACGGGTGCGTTGTGATCTTCACATCGGACACTGTTCCGCCGGCCAGCGTCAGTTCCACCCCAACGGTCTCAGTGCCGTTGGGGGATTTGTAGTTGCCGTCGGCGCTGTACGTCCCGTCCTTGTAGGAACCGGTGCCGGCGGACCCGGGCGCCGGCGGCGCGGCCTCGGCGGCCGGCGGCTGCACAGCCGGGGCGCAGCCGGCCGCGGTGGCGGCAACGGACAGGCCGGCAAGGCCGACCAGGACGCTCTTACGGATGGCGGTATTCATGCGGGACTCGATTCGTTGCGGGGACCGGACAGCGAAACTGTGCAGGCATTGACAGTTGTGATGACGTTGGTTTCAGGGTAGCGGTTCACCTTGGAGCAAAGTGTGCGGAGCCTTAGGTTTTCCTTGGGCCGGGCCCCAGCCGTCACGCCTGGCGCGGGATTCCGCCGCACCACTGGCCCACCGGTAGGCTAGAAGTGTGACCCCAGAAGAACTTTCCCTCGCCATATCCGCCTGCCTGAAGGACGCCGTAGCGGCCGGCGAAATCGCCCTCGCCACCGCTGACATCCCGGATCAGGTGCGCGTCGAGCGCCCGAAGAACAGGGACCACGGGGACTGGGCCACCAACATTGCGTTGCAGTTGGCCAAGGCGGCAGGCACCAACCCGCGTAAATTCGCGTCCGTCCTCAGTGCCCGGTTGAAAACGATCGACGGCGTTTCCGCGGTAGACATCGCCGGGCCCGGCTTCCTGAACATCACGGTCGACGCCGCGGCTGCGGGTGCACTCGCCAAGGCCATTGTCGAAGCAGGTCCGGCCTACGGGACCAACACCGCGCTCGCCGGACACGTGGTCAACATGGAGTTCGTCTCGGCCAACCCCACCGGCCCGCTGCACATCGGCCACACCCGCTGGGCCGCCCTGGGCGACGCGATTGCGCGCGTCCTGCGGGCCTCCGGCGCCGACGTCACGGCCGAGTACTACATCAACGACGCCGGCTCCCAGATGAACGTGTTCGCGAACTCGGTGTTCGCGAGGCTCCATGGCCGGGACGTGCCCGCAGGCGGCTACCCGGGCCAGTACATCGCCGACCTCGGCCATGAGGTGCTAAGCGAGCACCCGGACATCCGCGAACTCACCGAAGTGGCGGCCCTGCCGGTAATCCGGGGGGCTGCCTACAAGGCACAGATGCACGACATCAAGGCGACGCTGGCCGAGTTCGGCGTCGACTTTGACGTCTTCTTCTCAGAGCAGGAACTCCACGACGCCGGCGCGATCGAAGATGCCGTCGCCCGCCTGCGGGAACAGGGCCACGTCTACGACGACGGCGGCGCGGTCTGGCTGCGCACCACGGACTTCGACGATGACAAGGACCGCGTGATGATCCGCGCGAACGGCGAGCCGACGTACTTCGCTGCCGACGCCGCCTACTACCTGTCCAAGAAGGACCGCGGCTACACGGAGAAGATCTACCTCCTTGGTGCCGACCACCACGGCTACATCAACCGGCTCAAGGCCATCGCAGCCGCCGCAGGCGACGATCCCGAGGTGAACATCGAGGTCCTGATCGGCCAGCTGGTCTCCGTCAACGGCGCCAAGCTTTCCAAGCGCGCGGGCAACATCATCGAGCTCAAGGACCTCATCTCCTGGCTCGGCAAGGACGCCGTGCGCTACTCCCTCGCACGGTTCCCCGCCGACTCGCCTCTGACCCTGGACCCCGAGCTACTCAAGAAGCACAGCAACGAAAACCCGGTGTTCTACGTCCAGTACGCCCACGCCCGTTCCCGCGGCGCCGCCCGCAACGCCGTGGCCGCAGGAGTGGAGCGCAGCGTGAACGGCAAAGACAGCTTCGATGCTGCCCTCCTGGACCACCCCACCGAAAACGAGCTGCTCTCGCACCTGGGCAGCTACCCTTCCGTGGTGGCCAAGGCCGCCGAACTGCGCGAGCCGCACCGCGTGGCCCGCCACCTGGAGGTCATCGCCGGTGCCTACCACCGCTGGTATGACGCCTGCCGGGTGGCCCCCCAAGGCGAAGAACCCATCACCGACACCAACCGCACCAGGCTCTGGCTCAACGACGCCACCAGCCAGGTGCTGGCCAACGGACTCGAACTGCTGGGCGTCTCGGCGCCGGAACGGATGTGACCGCCATGACTTCAAATTCCCCGCTCGCGCCCGCCTGGCTCGAGGTCCCGGCCGACCTGAACGCCCTCCACGAACCGCTGTGGGCGGCCGGTGTCGCACGGAACGGCGACGGCGAACTGACCATCGACGGGTTGGCGGTCAGCGAGTTGCAGCGGCAGTACGGCACGCCGCTGTTCGTGCTGTCCGAGTCCGACTTCCGGGCCCGGGCCCGGGCGTTCAGCGACGCGTTCAACGACGCCTTCGCGGACATCTGCGGGGGAGTGGACGTCTACTACGCTGGCAAGTCCTTCCTGTGCACCTCGGTGGTCCGCTGGGTGGAGGAGGAGGGGTTGCGCCTGGACACGGCCTCTGGCGGTGAACTTGCCGTTGCCGCCCGCGCCGGCATCCCCGGCGCCGACGTCGCCCTGCACGGCAACAACAAGTCCGACGGCGAAATCCACCGGGCCCTCGACATGCAGTTGGGCCGGATCGTGGTGGACAGCCTGGACGAACTCGAACGTGTCGCGACGATTGCAGCCAACCGGGGCGACACCGCCAGGGTTATGCTCCGGCTGACCCCCGGAGTTCACGCCCACACCCACGAGTTCATCGCCACCGCGCACGAGGACCAGAAGTTTGGCCTCTCCATGGCCGGGGATACCACCGACCAGGCCGGTCTGTCCGCCGCAGAGGAAGCCGTGGCCGCGGCAACCCGGCACGAGAGCATCGAGCTGCTGGGCCTGCACTGCCACATCGGCTCGCAGATCTTCGAACCGGACGGCTTCGCCCTCGCTGCCGAGAAGCTGCTGGATTTCCTAGCTGCGATGCAGTCCAAGTACTCCATCGTGCTGCCTGAACTGGACCTCGGGGGCGGCTACGGCATCGCCTATACTCCCGTCGACACGCCCCGCCCTGCCGCCGAAATCGCGCAGGCGATGGCCGCCGTCGTGCGCTCCAAGTGCGCCGCGCTCGGCATCACCGCACCGCGGATCTCGATCGAGCCGGGCCGCGCAATCGTCGGAAGCACCACGTTTACGCTGTACGAGGTCGGCACCATCAAGACCGTCCGGGTGGATGCTCCCGCCGCCGAGGGCAGCGGCGACGTTACGTACCCCCGCCGGTATGTGTCGGTGGACGGCGGGATGAGCGACAACCCCCGTCCGGTGCTGTACGACGCGGATTATTCGGCCATTCTCGCCTCGCGGAGCTCCGACGCGGCGCCGCAGCTGTCCCGCGTAGTGGGCAAACATTGCGAGAGCGGCGACATAGTTGTTAGAGATGTATATCTGCCCGAGGACGTGGCAGCCGGTGATCTGCTTGCTGTACCGGGGACCGGCGCCTACTGCTGGGCCCTGTCAAGCAACTACAACTATCTGGCCCGGCCGGGCGTTGTCGCTGTCAGCGACGGATCTGCCCGACTCATTGTCCGCGGGGAAACCGAAGAAGATTTGCTCAACCGCGACATGGGAGTCTGAATGACCGAATTGCGAACCCTGAAAGTGGCCCTGCTGGGCTGTGGCAACGTCGGGGCCCAGGTTGCGCGGATTCTCATTGACGACGCCGACGCACTCGCCGCGCGCACCGGCGCCCGCCTTGAACTGAGCGGCATCGCGGTCCGCAACGTGGACGCCGAGCGCGAAGTCGAACTGCCGCAGGAGCTGTTCACTACCGACGCCGAAACGCTCGCCAAGGACGCCGACCTCGTGATCGAGCTCATGGGCGGGATAGAGCCGGCCCGGACCCTGATCCTGACGGCCATGCGCAACGGGGCCTGTGTTGTCAGCGGCAACAAGGCGCTCCTGGCGCAGGACGGCCCCACGCTTTACGAGGAAGCGGACAAGGCCGGGGTGCAGCTCTCCTACGAGGCTGCCGTCGCCGGTGCCATCCCCATCCTGCGGCCGATCCGCGACAGCCTGTCCGGTGACCGGATCACCCGCGTCCTCGGCATAGTCAACGGCACCACCAACTTCATCCTCGACCAGATGGACTCCACGGGCGCACAGTTCGCCGATGCCCTGGCAGAGGCCCAGCGCCTGGGCTACGCGGAAGCCGACCCCACCGCCGACATCGAGGGCCACGACGCCGCCGCCAAGGCCGCGATCCTTGCCTCCCTGTCCTTCCACACCCGGTTCGCCCTGGAAGATGTCTCCTGCGAGGGCATCACGGCCGTCACCGCGGCGGACATCGCTGCCGCCAAGGAGGCCGGCTTCGTCATCAAGCTGCTCGCGATCGCCGAGAAACTGGAGACCGAAGACGGCAAGACCGGCGTCTCGGTCCGTGTGCATCCCACGCTGCTGCCCCGCGAGCACCCGCTTGCGGCCGTCCGCGGTGCGTTCAACGCCGTCTTCATCGAAGCCGAGAACGCCGGCGAGCTCATGTTCTACGGCCAGGGCGCCGGCGGCACGCCGACGGCCTCTGCCGTGCTGGGCGACCTCGTCTCCGCAGCCCGTCGCGTCGTCCTGGGCGGCCCCGGCCGGACCGAAACCACCACCGGGTACGTGCCCGCGCTGCCCATCGACGCCTCCGTCACGAGCTACTACATCGGGCTGGACGTAGCGGACCAGCCCGGGGTCCTGGCCAAGATCGCCCACCTCTTTGCCGAGCACAACGTGTCCATCGAAATCATGCGGCAGACCATCCACCGCGACGCCGACTCCAACGTGGAGTCAGCCGAACTACGGATCGTGACACACCGTGCACGCGAAGCCGCACTTGCAGCAACCGTCGAGGCCGTCAAGGGCCTGGACGTCATCAATTCCGTCACATCCGTTCTGCGGGTAGAAGGGGTCTAAGTGGCTCACCAATGGCGCGGTGTCATCCGCGAATACGCTGATCGTCTTCCTGTCACGGAAGCCACTAAGGTCATTACCTTGGGCGAGGGCGGCACCCCGCTCGTGCACGCCCGCCAGCTCTCGGAACTGACCGGCAGCACCGTCTACCTCAAGGTCGAGGGCATGAACCCGACCGGTTCGTTCAAGGACCGCGGCATGACCATGGCCATGACGGCGGCGGTGGCCGCCGGCGCCAAGGCCGTGGTCTGCGCCTCCACCGGCAACACCTCGGCCTCCGCCGCGGCCTACGCGACGGCGGCCGGGCTGCAGTGCGCGGTGCTGGTCCCCGAGGGCAAGATCTCCATGGGCAAGCTCAGCCAGGCAATCGCGCACGGCGCCACGCTGCTGCAGGTGGACGGCAACTTCGATGACTGTCTGGACATCGCCCGCAAGCTCGGCGAATCCTACCCGGTGTTCCTGGTCAACTCCGTCAACCCGGCCCGGATTGAGGGCCAGAAGACCGGCGCCTTTGAAGTGGTGGACTCACTCGGTGACGCCCCCGACTTCCATGTGCTTCCCGTGGGCAACGCCGGCAACATCAGCGCGTACTGGAAGGGCTACAAGGAGTACGCCGCGGCGTTCGCCTCGCCCACCGCCGGGACCTTGCCAGCCGTCGCGACCAAGACGCCGGTCATGTGGGGCTTCCAGGCCGCAGGGGCCGCGCCGTTCGTGGCCGGCCACCCGATCACCGAGCCCGACACGATCGCCACCGCCATCCGGATCGGCAATCCGGCCTCGTGGGACACCGCCGTCGCGGCGCGGGATGAATCCGGCGGCGTGATCGAGGCGGTTACAGATGAGGAAATCCTGTCCGCGCACCGCTGGCTCTCCGCCAAGGAAGGCGTCTTCGTGGAGCCCGGCTCCGCTGCCGGCGTCGCCGGTCTGATCAAGAAGCACGCGGCCGGGCAAGTGCCGGCCGGCAAGACGATCGTCATCACCGTAACCGGCCACGGCCTCAAGGACCCGCAGTGGGCCCTGCGCACCGAGGACGGCAGCGATGTGCAGCCGGTCAAGGTCTCCAACGACGTCGTCACCGTCGCAGCGGCACTGGGACTGGAAGAAAAATAACGTTGGAAACAACCCTCACCGTCCCGGCCGAATCAGCTGCCGGCTCCCCGGCCGTACCGGCCGGCCAGCTGGTCACCGTCCGGGTGCCGGCCACCAGCGCCAACCTCGGCCCCGGGTACGACAGCCTCGGTCTGGCGCTCACGCTGCACGACACGCTCACCGTGGAGACCCTTGCCAGCGGCGAACTTGAATTCGAGCTCAGCGGAGAGGGCGCCGAGTCGCTGCCCCGCGACGCGACGCACCTAGTGGTCAAGGCCCTCACCGAGGCGCTGCACCGCCTCGGCTTCCGGCACGAAGGCCTCCGGATCACCGCGGACAACGTCAACCCGCACGGCCGCGGCCTGGGTTCCTCGGCGTCGGCCGTGGTGGCGGCCGTCACCGCAGCGAATGCCCTGGTTCCGGAGCAGTCCCGACGCGGCCGGGACTGGATTCTGCAGCTGACAAGCGAAATGGAAGGCCACCCGGACAACGTCGCACCGGCCATTTTCGGCGGACTGGCGCTGTCATGGCAGGACAGTGACCAGTACAGCAGCACGTGCGCAACAGTGGCCGCATCGGTGATTCCCGTCGTCGCCGTGCCGGACTACGAGCTCTCCACCGAGGCCGCCCGGGCCCTTTTGCCGCCGTCGGTGGGCCACCACGCCGCTGCCATGAACTCCGGGCGTGCCGCCCTGCTGATCCACGCGCTGACCGCCAACCCTGAGTTCCTGCTGCCGGGCACCGAGGACTACCTGCACCAGAGCTACCGCGCCCAGGCCATGCGGCCAAGCGCCGAGCTGATCGCCGCGCTGCGCGCGGCAGGGCACGCCGCCGTCGTGTCCGGGGCCGGACCCACCGTGCTGGTGCTGGCCAACGGCGAAACTGAAGCCCGTCAGGTTGTCGACTTCATCGGCGCCCACACGGCCGGCAACACGCCGGAAGTTGGCTGGCGAGTGATGAAGCTGGCCGTGGACGTTGAAGGTGCTAAAGTAGAAGTGCACCGGCGGTAAATACGCAGGCGGTAAATCAGTAACCGTTCCAAAGACCGCGATGTTGGCCCCGTAGCCTCTCTCATCTTTCACTGCGCTATATTTTCCGGTGCCACCTGCTTTCGGTCTGACGCAGGAATCAGCAGATTTTCTCTGCCCCTGAACCGTCAGACCGCCGTTCCTCTTTTCTCGGATCGTGCATGGTGAAGCAGTATCCGGCCCTGCTGGCCGAAATTCCATCCGGCAAGGCCGAAATCCGGCTGCAGATCTGAACTGCAGCCCAGATCAAATCACCGCGTCCAGCTCTTAGCCTGGACGCCGTCGAGGGGGAAGGATCCTTCGTGACCGAAACCACTGAGCTGTCTCCGGCTGTGGATACATCTTCTGCTGCCGGATCAACGGCCGCACCTGCCAAGAGCAGCGGCCTTGCAGGCCTCAAGCTCGCCCAGCTCCAGGCCCTCGCCAGCCAGCTTGGGATCTCCGGCGGTTCCCGCATGCGTAAGGGCGATCTGGTCACGGCCATTTCGGCCCACCGTGCCGGCACTCCGGTGAATCAGGCGCCGGCCCGCGTTGCCGAAAAGGCGACCGACAACGGCACGGTTTCCCGCGCAAAGGCACCGGCTGCGGAACCCGCCGCCGAGGAGGCCCCGGCGCAGGAAGGCACCCGCGCGCGCCGCGGCCGCAGCCGCCGTGCAGGCAGCGACGGGGTTGTCGCACCGGCCGCCACCGAGGCACCCGCCCCGGCCCCGGCAGATGCCCCCGCGGTTTCCACCGAAGCCGCCGCCGAAGCCGGATCTGCGGCTTCCACGACGGAAGGCGGCGACCGGACACGGCAGCCGCGCACCCGCAACCGCCGCCGCGGTGAAGCGGCAGCCCAGGCTGCCGACGCCGCCGGCCAAAACGCCGGCGAGGTCCAGACCGAACAGCCCGCGGCCGAGCAGCGCACCGAACAGCGCGAACAGCGCCAGGGTGAACAGCGCGAACAGCGCCAGGGCGAGCAGCGGGAACAGCGCGAGCAGGGCAGCGAAGACGGCCAGCGCCGCGACTCCCGGAACCGCGGCGGCCGCGACGAGACTGCGGGCAACCGCGACAACGTCCGTGACTCCGATGATTCTGATGGCGGAAGCCGCCGGAACCGCCGCAACCGCCGTGACCGCAACGACCGCCAGGGCCAGCAGGACAGCCGCGACAACTCCTCGCGCAACGACCGCTTCCGCGACCGGAACGACCGCCGCCGCGGCCGCGCGCAGGGGCCGGACGTCGACGACGTCGAGGTCACCGAGGACGATGTCCTCCTGCCGGTCGCCGGCATCCTCGACGTGCTGGAGAACTACGCGTTCATCCGCACGTCGGGCTACCTGCCGGGCCCGAACGACGTTTACGTCTCGCTCGCCCAGGTCAAGAAGTACAACCTGCGCAAGGGCGACGCCGTCGTCGGCGCCATCCGCGCCCCGCGCGAAGGCGAGGACCGCAGCCAGCAGTCCGCCCGCCAGAAGTTCAACGCCCTGGTCCGCACCACCTCGGTCAACGGCAAGACCCCCGAGGAACTTAAGGACCGCGTCGAATTCGCGAAGCTCGTTCCGCTGTACCCCTCCGAGCGCCTGCGCCTCGAGACGGACCCGAAGAAGATCGGCCCCCGCGTCATCGACCTCGTGGCCCCGATCGGCAAGGGCCAGCGCGGGCTGATCGTTTCGCCGCCGAAGGCCGGCAAGACTCTCATCCTGCAGTCCATCGCCAACGCCATCACCACCAACAATCCTGAGGTCCACCTCATGATGGTGCTCGTTGACGAACGTCCCGAAGAAGTCACGGACATGCAGCGCACCGTCAAGGGCGAGGTCATTGCCTCCACCTTCGACCGTCCCGCCGACGACCACACCACCGTGGCCGAGCTCTCCATTGAACGCGCCAAGCGCCTCGTGGAAATGGGCATGGACGTCGTGGTGCTCCTGGACTCCATGACCCGCTTGGGCCGCGCCTACAACCTGGCAGCACCGGCCTCCGGCCGCATCCTGTCCGGTGGTGTGGACTCCGCGGCACTGTACCCGCCGAAGCGCTTCTTCGGTGCAGCCCGCAACATCGAAAACGGCGGCTCGCTGACCATCCTGGCCACCGCGCTCGTCGAGACCGGCTCCAAGATGGACGAGGTCATCTTCGAAGAGTTCAAGGGCACCGGCAACATGGAGCTCCGCCTGTCCCGCCAGCTGGCTGACAAGCGCATCTTCCCGGCCGTGGACGTCAACGCATCGGGCACCCGCCGCGAAGAGAATCTGCTCTCCGCCGAGGAAGTCAAGATCATGTGGAAGTTGCGCCGCGTCCTCTCCGGACTCGAAACGCAGCAGAGCCTTGAGCTGCTGACCAACAAGATCCGGGAGACCCAGAGCAACGTCGAGTTCCTCATGCAGGTTCAGAAGACGACGCTTGGTGCGAAGTCCGATAACGACAAGTAGCTGAGTTAGGGGTGGGGCCGTCGCGTAGATTCGCGGGCCCCACCCCTTTGTCGTTGGGGGCCGCCGGATATTTTTGCCGGCACCGCCCCTCCGCGTTGCTGCTGACGTACGCAGTACGTCAGCAGCAACGCTCCGGCAGGCCCGATGCCACTCCCTGGCCGGCAAAAATATCCGACGGCGGTCGCCCCCCGTCACCTGCCGCTGTGGGCATCACTAAACTTATACACACGGCGTTGAAAGGTTTAAGAAATGTTTGAGTCCGTACAGGGCCTGTTGGATGAGCATGATTCCATCCAGGCGCAGCTGGGGGATCCTGCTGTCTATGCTGACCAGCGGCTGGCCCGGAAACTGGGGCGGCGTTCGGCCCAGCTGAACGGCATCGTCGAGGCCTACCATCGCTGGGAAGGCATTCGAGATGACCTCGCGGCTGCCAAGGAAATGGCGGACGAGGACCCTGACTTTGCTGCTGAGGTGCCTGAGCTGGAGGAAGCTCTGGAGACGTCTGCGGCCAGGCTGCGCCGGCTGCTGATTCCGCGGGACCCGGACGACGCCCGCAACGTGATCCTCGAAGTCAAGGGCGGCGAAGGCGGCGACGAGGCCGCGCTGTTCGCCGCGGACCTGCTGCGGATGTACAGCCGTTACGCCGAATCCCGTGGCTGGAAGACCGAGATCATCTCGGCCACCGAATCGGACCTCGGCGGGTACAAGGACGTCCAGATGGCCGTCAAGGGCAGCTCGAACGACCCCGCCGAGGGCGTGTACGCGCGGCTCAAGTTCGAAGGCGGCGTCCACCGCGTGCAGCGCGTCCCCGTCACCGAATCCCAGGGCCGCATCCACACCTCGGCAGCCGGCGTACTCGTGCTCCCCGAAGTGGACGAGCCCGAGGAACTCGAGATCAACCAAAACGATCTCAAGATCGATGTCTACCGGTCCTCCGGACCCGGCGGGCAGTCGGTCAACACCACCGACTCGGCCGTGCGCATCACCCACCTTCCCACCGGCATCGTCGTGGCCATGCAGAACGAAAAGTCGCAGCTGCAGAACCGTGAAGCCGGCATGCGCGTGCTGCGTGCCCGCATCCTGGCGCACCAGCAGGAGCTGATCGACGCCGAGAACTCCGCCCAGCGCAAATCGCAGATCCGCACCATGGACCGCTCCGAGCGCATCCGTACCTACAACTACCCCGAAAACCGGGTCGCGGACCACCGCACCGGTTACAAGGCGTACAACCTGGACCAGGTCATGAACGGCGACCTGGAACCGGTGATCCAGTCGGCCATCGAACTGGACGAGCAGTCCCGGCTCGACGCCATCGGCGAATAGGTCCGGGCTGTGATGACAGCAGGCGACCGCCCGAGCCTCGCGGAGGCCGTCCGCGAGGCGACGGCGGTCCTGGCCGCGGCCGGTGTGCCCAGCCCGCGCGTCGACGCCGAGCTCCTGGCCGAGCACCTGCTCGGCGTCGGCCTCGGCCGGCTGCGCGCGCTGATGCTCGGCGATTCCCCGGCGCCGGAGGGCTATGCGGACCTCGTCGCCGAACGGGCGCAGCGGATTCCGCTGCAGCACATCACGGGTGTGGCGCATTTCCGCTACCTCGA
Organism: Arthrobacter sp. NPDC058192; assembly: GCF_042883665.1. Classification (NCBI taxonomy): domain Bacteria; kingdom Bacillati; phylum Actinomycetota; class Actinomycetes; order Micrococcales; family Micrococcaceae; genus Arthrobacter; species Arthrobacter sp. NPDC058192. The sequence continues at coordinate 238,970 of NZ_JBHVVJ010000003.1, forward strand.
ACTCTCGGTCGGCCCGGGCGTGTTCATCCCGCGCCCGGAAACTGAATCCGTGGTCCAGCTGGTCATTGACCGCCTCCAGGGCATGCCGCATCCCAAAGTGGTGGACCTGGGCACCGGGTCCGGCGCAATCGCGGGATCGATCGCGCACGAGGTCCCCGGAGCCGAGGTCTACGCGGTGGAGTACAGCGAGTTCGCGCACGCGTGGGCGGCAAAAAACCTCCTGCCCCTGGGCGTCCACCTCGTCCGCGGCGACCTGCGCGACGCGCTGCCCGAACACGACGGCACGTTCGACGTCGTCGTCTCGAACCCGCCCTACATTCCGGCCGAAGCGATTCCGAACGAACCAGAAGTGGCGCTGCACGATCCTCCCGTTGCGCTCTACGGCGGGGGAGCGGACGGCATGGAACTTCCGACGGCGGCGGCCGCCTCGGCCGCCCGGCTGCTGGTACCCGGCGGCTACTTCGTGATGGAGCACGCGGAAGTGCAGTCCCAGTGGATCGCCGCGATGCTCGACCGTACCGGGCTGTGGTCCGAGGTGAGGACGCACCTGGACCTCAACGGCAAGGACCGGGCCACCAGCGCTGTGCTGGCACCGTCAGTCTGACCCCGCCCGTCGTAACCTCGTCAAAAGCGTGCGACAAGTAATGAAAGAATAAGGCAGTGACGACTAGCTACGATTGCACGGCAGCTGAGCAGCGCGCCGCAGGACTCGAACACGCCCAACGGGCCATCCGTGAGAACAAGTGCGTGGTTTTCCCCACGGACACGGTCTACGGCATTGCCGCCGACGCCTTTTCGCCCCTGGCCGTGACCCTGCTGCTCGCGTCCAAAGGCCGGAGCCGGAAGATGCCGCCCCCCGTGCTGATCCCCAGGCTGAACGCACTTGATGGACTTGCCACGGACGTTCCGGCCGAGGCGCGCCGGCTGGCCGAGGCTTTCTGGCCCGGCGGCCTGACCCTGATCCTGCATGCCCAGCCCTCCCTTGACTGGGATCTCGGCGAGACGAAGGGGACAGTGGCCCTGCGGATCCCTGCCGACGACGTTGCCCAGGAACTGCTGACCCTTACCGGGCCGCTGGCCGTCTCCTCCGCGAACCGCACCGGGCACGCGGCGGCGCAGACTGCTGCCGAGGCGGAGGCGCAGCTCGCGGACTCAGTGGAGGTCTACCTTGAGGACGGTCCCCGGCCCGCCGGCGGTGCCGAGGCCCTCGCCTCGACCATCATCGACGCGACCGCCCTGCCCTTGCGCGTGGTCCGCCAGGGGGCCATCAGCCTCGAGCGTTTGCGGGCCGTGGTCCCCGGTCTGGTGGACATCGACGGCAACGCCCCGGCCGCGCCTGAGCCGGTCGAGCCGGCCTTGGATGCGCCGGAGCCTGTTGAGCCCGAACCCGTTGAGCCCGAACCACGCGCGGCGCCGGGCGCAGGGTCCGGCTCCGCATGACGCTCGAGCGACAGTCTGTCCCGTTTCTCGACGTCGAAGCCACTCCGCTCACGGTCTCCCAACTGACCGCCGTCCTGAATAAGTTTGTGGCCGAGGGCGGGACGCGGTTCGTGGTGGGGCACAATCTGCACAGCGTCACGCTGCTGCACTCCGAACCCGCCTTCCGGTCTTTTTACGCAAACGCCGACGTGGTGCTGATCGACGGCGCCCCGGTGCTCTGGCTCTGGGCCAAGACGGGCGAAGAGGACGACGGAAGGGCCCCTGTGATGGATTACCGCCTGGGTTCGACCGACTGGATTCCCGCCCTGGGCAATATCCAGGGCCTCGAAAGGATTGCCGTCATCGGGGCCGGCTCGGTGGCCAACGCGGGCGCCGTGGCGAAGCTGCAGCAGATCGTCCCCGGGGCGCGGGTGGACGGCATGCCGGGTGAAGGCTGGAACAGCGACGTTGAGGAAACCGCCGTCGAATGGCTTTCCCGGCTGCGCCCGCAGCTGGTGCTCCTTGGCCTCGGCATGCCGCTGCAGGAACAGGTCCTGTCACGCCGGCTGGCCGCGCTCCCGCCGGCTGTCTACTGCACCGTCGGTGGGGCCATCGAACAAATTGCCGGTGTCCAGAAGCTGGCGCCGCGCTGGATCGGTCGACTCGGTCTCGAGTGGGCCTGGCGGCTCATGCTCCACCCCCAACGGGTGGCCTACCGGGTCTTCGGCGAGCCTTGGGTGCTGCTGGGCCTGCTGCTGCGCCGGCGGCTGCCGGTCCTCCGGCGGCAGGCCTAGGACTGCAACCTATTCGCCTGCGGCGGGAACGGTCAGAACTTCTGGTCCTCCAGCGGACCGAAGCCCTTGCCGCGAAGCCCGGCGGAAAAGGCGGAGAACCAGTGAGCGAGCCCGCGGAAGTCGCCGCTGCGCAGGAAGTAGCCGAGGTAGCCGCCCACGTCCGCGACGAAGGACTTGACCCGGAAATGGCGGCGGATCATGTAGCCCCGGTTCCGGTAGTAGAAGTAGCGCTTGAAGGCGGAGTCCGGAACAATCACGTGCCACCGCGCGCCGAAGACGTGCTTGGTTTCGGCGAAGGCGTGTGGGTGGCTGATGGCTGCGGTGGTGACTGTGCCGAAGCGGATCCCGGCCTTTCGGAGCCGGAGGGTGAAGTCGACCTCGTCGCCGCGGATGAACAGGCGCATGTCCGGCAGTCCGACCTTGAAGAAGACGTCGGACCGGATCAGGGCGCCGTTGAAGAAGTGTCCGTCGTTGGGCAGGAAGCCGACCTTTTCCACCTCCGCGCGCTCGTGGGTGACTTTGCCGTCCAGCCGGAAGAAAAAGGACAGCTGGTCCGGGTGGCCGGGCGCGACCACGAGCGGCACGACGGCGTCGAGTCCGCGGTTCTGTGCCTCGCGGAGCAACGTGGCGAGGCATTCGGGATCGGCCGGCTCGGCGTCGTCATCCATCATCCAGATCCAGTCCGCGCCGCTGGCGACTGCCTTGAGGATGGCCAGCGAAAATCCGCCGGCACCGCCGAGGTTTGCCTCGGACCGGACATAGTCCACATTGGCGTGCCGGTTGGCGACTTCCTTCGACGGCGCGGTGCCGCTGTCGACGAGGCAAATGGAGCGGACCGCGGCGCTCTGGTTGTTGATGGCGTCCAGCAGGACAGCCAGCTCCCTGGGACGGTCAAACGTCACGGCAGCGACTGCAACCGAGGGGGTCATCGCGGGGTCCTTTCAGCACGACCGTCAGTGGTTTTCCCGCCGGCGGAGGGCCGTGTGACGCGAAGACAGGTGGCCGTTGGCATTAGTATCTTGACTAGAGTCCACTGTAATACAGCCCTGTCAGGCACTACGCACTGCCTGCCCTGCGCACGGCGACGGAGAAGTTTCATTTTTCGAAAGACAGTTCCACGGCAATTGAATCCACCCCTCGGCATCGGGCCGGTGGTCTTTCCGTGATCATGTACCTGCTCATGATGCTGACCGCAGCGATCGTGAGCTACACGGCCACCTGGGGTGCCCGGCTTGCCGGCAACAAGCTGGAGCTGTATTCCCCGATCCGCAGCCGCGACATGCATTCCACCCCGATCTCCCGGCTCGGCGGCCTTGGCATCTTCGCAGGCGTCCTGGTGGCACTGGTCATGGCGAGCAACTCGTTCTTCGTCAAGGACATCTTCCGCAACAACACCGCACCCTGGGGCATCCTCGCCGGTGCCGCCCTGATCGTGTTGATCGGCGTCGCGGACGACCTGGTGGATCTGCGCTGGTGGATCAAGCTGATCGGCCAAAGCGCCGCGGCACTGGTCGTGGCCATGTGGGGAGTCCGGATGACGGTCATGCCGTTCGTCCCCGAACCGTTCGTGATCCAGAACGAGGCCGTCAGCATCGCGCTGACCGCCGGGCTGATCGTGACCACCATGAACGCGTTCAACTTCATCGACGGGCTGGACGGCCTCGCCGCGGGCGTGGCCATCATCGGGGGAGCGGCGTTCTTCCTCACGGCCTACTGGGTCCACCGGACCGCCGTTCTGCTGGACCGCTCGGACCTGGCCACCCTCCTGACCGCCGTCGTGGTCGGCAGCTGCGTCGGCTTCCTGCCGCACAACTGGTTTCCCTCCAAGATCTTCATGGGCGATTCGGGGGCGATGCTGATCGGCCTGATCATGGCATCGGCCGGCGTCGTCTCCACCGGCCAGATCAGTTCCGGACTGTACGACCGGGCCAACGGCATCCCCACCGTGATCCCGATCCTCCTGCCGTTCGCCGTGCTGTTCCTGCCGCTCCTGGACCTGTGCCTGGCGGTGGTGCGGCGGACCGCGCTGGGCCGTTCGCCGTGGTCGGCGGACCGCGGACACCTGCACCACAAGTTGCTGGACATCGGGTACTCGCACCGCGGCGCCGTCGTGCTGATGTACCTGTGGACTTGCATCCTCGCCTTCGGCGGCCTCGCGTTCGCGATCTTCCCCTGGCATATCGTCCTCGCCGTAGACCTGGCCGCCGCTGCGGTTCTGGCCGTGGTGACTGCCTTGCCGTACCTGCGGCAGCGGGGGCCCCGCCAGGTCGCCGGGACGTCCGAGTAGCCAGGCACAGTGCGTTCACAGGAAATTTTCAGAATAATTTCTATCTGATGTAGAATTCAGGGGCGGCACTTCGCCGCCCACCTTGACCAGCCTCACGCCAGCGACGATTGGGATCTCATGACCTCCAACGCCGAACCCGGACCCGCGTCCGGCAAAGGCCCCGTTGGCGTCTCCGGCCCCACAAAATCGCTGTGGCTGAGACTGCTGGCCATGAGCTCCACCGTTTCCGCCGTCGCCCTGGTGCTGACCGGCCTGGCCGCCTTCGTCTTCAATGGCGCCGTGGGATTCTGGTCCTCCCTCTTCGGGGGAGCGCTGGTGATGGCGTTCTTTGCCATCAGCCTCGCGGTAGGCCACTTCGTCGGCCGCAACAACCCTTCCGGAGCGATTGGACTGTTCGTCGCGACGTACTTCGTCAAGGTTGTCGGCTTTGCAGTGGTCCTGTTCGCCATCGGGGCTCCGGCGTGGCTGCACGGCCGGTGGTTCCTGGTCGGCGCCGTGGTGACCGTCGTGTTTTGGCAGGCAGCCGAAATTTACGGTTTCAGCAAGGCCAGGCTTCAGATTTACAACGATCCCGACACCGGAAGAGGCGGCACTGATGTTTAGCCGCAATGCGGGCCGAAGGCCGACTGCCGGGCCACTTAAGAAGGCAGCCAAAGCACCCAAAACCACCACCGGGGCCCCTGGTGTATCGACCGACGACAGTGACGGCGGATACAACGCCGGAATCGCCGTCTTTAGCTACATTGTTGGCGGAATCGTCGTCTGGAGTTTGATAGGGTGGGGACTGGATAATCTGTGGGGAACCCGCTGGATTGTGCTCGCAGGCGCCCTGCTTGGAGCTGCGGGAGGGTTCTATCTTTCTCATATGCACGGTCTCACCAGCAACGGAACTTCAGCTGGTGACGGCAATGCTGCACGTGGCCCGTCCCAGGACGAGGAACAGTAATGCCAAATAATTTCACAGGGGGAGAGGCGGGCAGTAATGTCGCCGGTCCCCGCCCGACGCCCAATGATGGACACTGCAGAGAGGAAACGCGTTGATCGCGCTTGCGCTCCCGGCCCAAGATTCAGGAACCTTCACGCCTCCTGGAATTGAAGAACTTCACCTGCCGGCTATCCTGCCCTGGGGTGCGGCCGAAGGATTCTCCAAGCAGATGCTGCTGGTAATCCTGTCGGTCGTCATTATCGCAACATTCTTTGTGCTAGCTGCGCGGAAGCAGAAGCTGGTCCCCGGCAAGCTGCAGTTCGCAGGCGAGGCAGCTTATGGCTTCGTCCGCAATGGCATCGCCAAGGACATCATCGGCGGCAGGGACTTCATGAAGTACGTCCCGCTGCTGTTCACCCTGTTCTTCTTCATCCTGGTGAACAACATCTACGGTGCTATCCCCGTCATCCAGCTCCCGACCTTCTCGCACGTCGGTGGGGCCTACGTGCTCGCCGCGATCGTGTACGTCACCTGGATCGGCATCGGCGTTCGAAAGAACGGCCTGCGCTACTTCAAGCTCGCCACCGTTCCTACCGGTGTTCCGTGGTACATCCTCCCGATTGTCATTCCGATCGAGATCATCTCCAACTTCCTGGTCCGTCCGGTCACGCACAGCCTCCGTCTGTTCGCCACCATGCTGGCCGGCCACCTGATCGTGATGATCGCCGGCGCTGGCGTTGAATTCCTCGTCATGCAGGAAAGCGTTCTGCTCAAGGGCGCGTCCGTACTCGTCCTTGGCGGCGCCATCGCCATGTACATGCTCGAAGCGCTGATCATGGTGCTCCAGGCTTACGTCTTCACGCTGCTGACCGCGATTTACATCGAAGGTGCGCTCCACGCCGACAGCCACTAGGCGGCAAAGTCGGGCACACGCCAACCGGCGCAACGCCGCAGGCACAACACAAGTCTTCCCCTCACGGGGATGAAGCAACCCAAACAACCTGCCACATGGGTGGCATCTTGAAAGGAACAAAAATGGAAGGCTCCATCAACGGCTCCCTCAACCTCGTCGGCTACGGCCTCTCCGCCATCGGCGGTGGTATCGGTGTGGGTCTCGTTTTCGCCGCCTACATCAACGGCGTGGCACGTCAGCCGGAAGCCCAGCGCGTCCTGCAGCCGATCGCATTCCTCGGCCTTGCGCTGACTGAAGCCCTCGCCATCCTGGGCCTGGTCTTCGCGTTCGTTCTCAAGTAAACAGAACAACCGAACATCCAGAACCGAGTAGATAAGGACGGGTGAAATATGCATCAAGCGATCATCTCAGCCGCCACCGAAGGCGGTACTAACCCCCTCGTTCCCAATCCTTGGGAGATGCTTGTAGTCTTCGCCGGCTTTGCTGTCCTCATGTTCATCGTGGTCAAGTACGTTGTCCCGATGTTCGAGAAGACCTTCGCAGAGCGGGCCGAGGCCATTGAGGGGGGCATCGCCAAGGCCGAAAAGGCCCAGGCCGAGGCCTCCGCAGCACTCGAAGAGTACAAGCAGCAGCTCACGGATGCCCGCGCGGAAGCCAACCGCATCCGCGAGGAAGCACGCGCCGAAGGTGCCCAGATCCTTGCGGAACTGAAGGAGAAGGCCGGCGCCGAGTCGGCCCGCATCACCGCTCAGGCCCACGCGCAGATCGAATCCGAGCGGCAGGCGGCCGTTGTGTCGCTCCGCACGGAGGTCGGCACGCTGGCCACGACGCTGGCAAGCCGCATCGTCGGCGAGGCCTTGAGCGACGACGCACGGTCTGCCCGAGTGGTTGACCGCTTCCTGGCAGATCTGGAGAACCAGAACGCGGGTGTAGCTAAGTAATGGCAGGCGTATCGAGCGAATCGCTGGCCGCTGCGCTGGCGGCACTGGAAGCCAAGCTTCCCTCCGCGTCGCTGCAGTTGGCAAAGGAACTCTTCGGAATCCTGGGCACGCTGGACAGCTCGGCTGGCTTGCGCCGCGCCCTGACTGACCCGTCCCGCAGTGCGGACGAAAAGTCGGCGCTGATCAAGCAGCTTTTCAGCGGAAAAGTATCCCCTGATGCTGTTGAGATCGTTGCCGGACTGGCCAGCTCCCGCTGGGCGTCGGCACGGGATATCGGCGATGCACTCGAGACTCTTGCCGCTTCGGTGGTCATCGCAGTTGCCGAGAACAAGTCGGCCGTCTCTGCCTCCGGGCTCACCGGGCTGGAATCCCTGGAGAACGATTTGTTCACCTTCAACCAGTCCGTCGAGTCCAGCCACGAGGCCCAGCGTGCTCTGTCCGAGCCGCAGGCCAGCCCGGCCGCCAAGGTGACCCTCGCCGAAAAGCTCGTACCCGGTGCAAGCGAGGAAGCGAAAGTCCTGATCGGACAGGCCGTCACGGCTCCGCGCGGGCTCAAGGTCACCAAGCTCGTTGGCCGTTTCGCCGAGCTTGCCGCCAAGCGCCAGCAGCGCTGGATTGCAACGGTCAGCGTCACCCGTCCGCTGACGGAGACCCAGACCAGCCGTTTGCAGGCGGGGCTCAACGCCCTCTACGGCCGCGAGCTCAAGATCAACATCAACGTTGACCCGGCACTGATCGGTGGCGTCCGGATCCAGGTTGGGGATGAAGTGGTTGACGCTTCCGTCCTGACCCGTCTGGGTGAACTTCACCGTCAGCTTGCCGGCTAGCCGGACAAGCACAACCTAACGACAAGAAACCCCGGTCATCGTGAGCAACGATGATCACGAAACAGGAGAGCAGGGACTGCAGATGGCCGAATTGACCATCAACGCCGACGACGTCCGTAATGCGTTGAACGAGTTCGCGGCGTCCTACGAACCCGGAAACGCAGAGCGCGTAGAGGTCGGCCGTGTAACAACCGCAGGTGACGGCATCGCCCGTGTTGAGGGCCTTCCCTCGGTCATGGCGAACGAGCTGCTTCGCTTCGAAGACGGCACCCTGGGCCTGGCCCAGAACCTCGACGTCCGCGAGATCGGTGTCATCATCCTCGGTGACTTCACCGGAATCGAAGAGGGCCAGGAAGTCCACCGCACCGGACAGGTTCTGTCCGTGCCGGTCGGCGACGCCTTCCTCGGCCGCGTGGTTGACCCGCTGGGCCAGCCCATGGACGACCTTGGTGACATCAAGGCCGAAACGTCGCGCGCCCTGGAACTCCAGGCGCCCGGCGTGACCCAGCGCAAGTCGGTCCACGAGCCGATGCAGACCGGCCTGAAGGCCATCGACGCGATGATCCCGATTGGCCGCGGCCAGCGCCAGCTGATCATCGGTGACCGCCAGACCGGCAAGTCGGCCATCGCCATCGACACGATCATCAACCAGAAGGCCAACTGGGCTTCCGGTGACGTGAAGAAGCAGGTGCGCTGCATCTACGTCGCCATCGGCCAGAAGGCTTCCACGATCGCGGCTATCCGCCAGACGCTGGAGGACAACGGCGCACTGGAATACACCACGATCGTGGCTTCTCCCGCGTCCGACCCCGCAGGCTTCAAGTACCTGGCACCGTACGCCGGCTCGGCCATCGGCCAGCACTGGATGTACGGCGGCAAGCACGTCCTCATCGTGTTCGATGACCTGTCCAAGCAGGCCGAGGCTTACCGTGCAGTGTCGCTGCTGCTCCGCCGCCCGCCTGGACGCGAAGCCTACCCGGGCGACGTCTTCTACTTGCACTCCCGTCTGCTGGAGCGTTGTGCCAAGCTGTCCGACGAACTCGGTGCAGGCTCGATGACCGGCCTGCCGTTGATCGAGACCAAGGCGAACGACGTTTCCGCCTACATCCCGACCAACGTGATCTCCATCACCGATGGCCAGATCTTCCTGCAGTCGGACCTCTTCAACGCCAACCAGCGTCCCGCCGTCGACGTCGGCGTGTCCGTCTCCCGCGTCGGTGGCGCCGCCCAGGTCAAGTCCATGAAGAAGGTCTCCGGTACCTTGAAGCTGGAACTGGCGCAGTACCGCGACATGCAGGCCTTCGCCATGTTTGCCTCGGACCTCGACGCCGCATCGCGCCAGCAGCTGACCCGTGGTGCACGCCTGATGGAACTGCTCAAGCAGGGCCAGTACTCGCCGTTCCCGGTAGAGAACCAGGTCGTCTCCATCTGGGCCGGCACCAACGGCTACCTCGACGACGTTCCGGTTGAAGACATCAGCCGCTTCGAGACCGAGTTCCTGGAGCACCTCAAGCACAAGTCCTCCATCCTGACGACGCTGGCGCAGACCAACGTCATGGACGACGACACCGCTGAAGCACTGAAGACCTCGATCGTGGACTTCAAGAAGGGCTTCTTCGGCGAGGGGGACAGCCTCCTGGTCGGTGCGGGCCATGAGGAGCACAACGCCATCGGCGAGGATCAGGTCGACCAGGAAAAAATCGTCAAGCAGAAGCGCTAGTTTCGCTGGCAGGGACTGCCGGGACCCGCACGGGTTCCGGCAGTCCCGGCCATCGGGATTATAGGAAAGGATAAGTATGGGAGCCCAGATCCGGGTCTACCGCCAGAAGATCAGCTCGACGACGTCGATGCGCAAGATCTTCAAGGCGATGGAACTGATCGCTACCTCGCGCATCGGCAAGGCCCGCGCACGCGTAGCAGCTTCACTGCCTTACGCGAACGCGATCACGCGTGCCGTTTCTGCTGTCGCAAGCCAGAGCGAAGTCGACCACCCGCTGGTCACCGAGCCGGCACAGATCCGCCGGGCCGCCGTCCTGGTCATCACCTCGGACCGCGGCCTCGCAGGGTCGTATTCCGCGAGCGTCCTCAAGCAGGCCGAAGGTCTCAACGAGCTGCTCCACGCGGAAGGCAAAGAGGTCAAGACGTTCCTGGTCGGCCGCAAGGCGCAGGCGTACTTCGACTTCCGGAACCGGCCGTACCACCGCGTATGGACCGGCAACACGGATGCACCGGAGTTTGCGACGGCGAAGGAAGTCAGTGAAGCACTGCTGGCCGACTTCGCAGCCGCCTACGAAGAAGAGGGCGGTGTCGACGAGATCCACGTCGTGTACACCCGCTTCAAGTCGATGGTCACCCAGGAGCCGACGGTCGTCCGTCTGCTGCCGCTCGAGGTCGTCGAAGAGACCGCCGCGTCCGAATCGGACCTGCTGCCGCTCTACGAGTTCGAGCCGGAAACGGAGCAGGTCCTCGATGCCCTGCTGCCGCGCTACATCGAATCACGTATCTTCGCCGCCATGTTGCAGGCAGCAGCTTCCGAGCTCGCAGCCCGCCAGCGGGCGATGAAGTCCGCCGGTGACAACGCCACGGAACTCATCAAGAAGTACACGCGTCTGCGCAACACTGCCCGCCAGGCTGAAATTACGCAGGAGCTTTCCGAAATCGTGGCCGGTGCCGACGCCTTGAGCGCGTCCTAGCCAACACGAGCCCGGATCCAGCTGTACCTGCACCAAGAGATAAACTTAACCCCACGCCATCTACTGAGTGAAGTGAGAGAGATGACTGCCACTGCTACCGAACGCGTAGCCGCAACGGCCGGTGCCACCGGCCGTATTGCCCGCGTTATTGGCCCGGTTGTCGACGTCGAATTCCCGGCTGACGCAATCCCCGCGATTTACAACGCACTCACCACCGAGATCACTCTCAACGGTGAGACCAAGACCATCACGTTCGAGACTGCCCTGCACTTGGGCGACAACCTCATCCGTGCCATCTCCCTCCAGGCCACTGACGGACTCGTCCGCGGCACCAACGTGGTGGACACGGGCTCGCCCATCACCGTTCCCGTGGGTGACGGCGTCAAGGGCCACATCTTCAACGTCCTCGGCAAGCCGCTTGACGTTGAAGAATCCGAGATCCAGGCTTCGGACCACTGGTCAATCCACCGCAAGGCTCCCGCCTTCGCGACCCTCGAAGGCTCCACCGAGATGCTGGAAACCGGCATCAAGGTGATCGACCTCCTCACCCCGTACATCAAGGGTGGAAAAATCGGTCTGTTCGGTGGTGCCGGCGTCGGCAAGACCGTGCTGATCCAGGAAATGATCACCCGTGTTGCCCGCAACTTCGGTGGCACCTCGGTGTTCGCCGGTGTCGGCGAGCGTACCCGTGAAGGCAACGACCTCTGGGTCGAAATGGAAGAGGCAGGCGTCCTCAAGGACACCGCGCTTGTGTTCGGCCAGATGGATGAGCCGCCGGGAACACGTCTGCGCGTGGCGCTGTCCGCGCTGACCATGGCGGAGTACTTCCGCGATGTGCAGAACCAGGACGTGCTGCTCTTCATCGACAACATCTTCCGCTTCACCCAGGCAGGCTCCGAGGTTTCCACCCTCCTCGGCCGCATGCCTTCGGCCGTGGGCTACCAGCCCAACCTGGCTGATGAGATGGGCCTCCTCCAGGAGCGCATCACGTCCACCAAGGGCCACTCCATCACCTCGATGCAGGCCATCTACGTTCCCGCAGATGACTACACCGACCCGGCTCCGGCCACGACCTTCGCACACCTCGACGCGACCACGGAACTGTCCCGTGAAATCGCCTCCCGTGGTCTGTACCCGGCCGTTGACCCGCTGACGTCGACCTCCCGCATCCTGGATCCGCAGTACATCGGCCACGACCACTACAACACGGCCGTCCGCGTGAAGCAGATCCTGCAGAAGAACAAGGAACTTCAGGACATCATCGCCATCCTCGGCGTTGACGAACTCTCTGAAGAAGACAAGATCGTCGTGTCGCGTGCACGCCGCATCCAGCAGTTCCTCTCGCAGAACACCTACACCGCCAAGCAGTTCACCGGCGTCGAGGGCTCCACCGTGTCCATCAAGGACACCGTTGAAGGCTTCACCGCGATCTGCGACGGCGAGCTTGACCACGTTGCAGAGCAGGCGTTCTTCAACGTCGGCGGCCTGGACGACGTCGAGCGCCAGTGGGCCAAGATCCAGGAACAGACCAAGTAATATGGCTGAGCTTGAGGTTGAGATTGTCGCAGCGGATCACTTCGTGTGGTCCGGAGCGGCCAAGATGGTCAAGGCCCGCACCAGCGATGGTGAAATCGGAATCCTGCCCGGCCACTCGCCCCTGCTGGCGATTCTGGCCGAAGGTGAACTGGCCATCGAGCCGGTTTCCGGTGACCGGATCTCTGTAGCTGTCGACGGCGGATTCTTCTCCGTCGACAACAACAGGGTGGTTATTGTTGCTGACAACGCCCAAATGGGCGAAGCGGCTACTGCGGGGATCCGCTAGCACGACCTTGATGAACGATATTGGTTTGCCGTTCATCGTCCTGGCAACTGCCTTCGCGTTGCTGGTCTTTGCACTGTGCCTTGCGGGGGTGCGCCGCTTCAATCTGCGGCGTGCCCTCGGCACGGTGGACGCCTCCATTTGCACGGCTGGAAAGAGCTGGCAGATGGGGGTTTGTCGTTATCAGGACAACGACCTCGAGTGGTTCCGTGTGGTCTCACTCAGCGTGCGCCCCAAGCACACCTTCCGGCGCAGCTCGCTGGAGCTGTTGGGGCGGCGCAAACCCACCGAATCCGAGCTCCTCAAGGTCCAGCCTGACGCTGTGATTGTGGAGCTCCGCTACGAGGGGCAGCAAGTCCTGCTGGCGATGAAGTTCGACGCCTACACAGGGTTGTCGTCCTGGCTTGAGGCCGGACCCGTCATCGGCGTCGGCACCTGGCGCTAGCGCCGGTGGAATTCATCGACGACCTGCGCGTGGTCGACGGCCCGGTTGCCTGGGCCGCGTGGGCCGCCGGTGCCGCCGGCCTGGCCTACCTTCTCTGGCACGCCGTCTTCGGGCGTGGCCGCCGGTGGCGTCCCCCCGGCCCGGCCGCTGTCACGCTCGCAGGGGTGGTCCTGCTCGCCGCGGCCCTCGTCGCGGCCGTGCACTGGTTCCTGATTTATGCGGTCTCTGTCTTCCCTTCGGAACTTCCCGCGGAGCCGCTGGCGTGGTCCGCAGCCGCCGTCGTGGCCTTGTTGTTGTTGCTCCTGCGCGGCGTTGGCCGCCCGAGTGGCGTCGGTGTCCGCAACGGGGCCGGACAGAACAGCACCCAACAGAACAGCACCCGACGGAACAGCACCCGACGGAACCGCGCGGACGCTTGGCGCTCACGTGCCGCCGCAGCGGCTGCCTTCCTGGCCGTCCTGGCGCTGTGTGCCGTGCAGATCAACATCTACTTCGGCCTGAACCACACCGTCGGCGACCTGACCGGGGCGGCAGTGGCCCGGATCCCGACGCTCGACGCCGGCCTGAGACGTGCGGCCGGCGCTCCGGCTGCCGCAGGCCTCGAACAGTGGCGCGCCCCCCGGGACCTTCCGTCGGGCATCATTCGCAAGGCGGCAATCCCCGGCACAATTTCCGGCTTCCAAAGCCGGGACGCCTACGTCTACCTTCCGCCGGCCTACCAGAGTTCCCCCAGGCCCGCGCTGCCTGTCCTCGTGCTGTTCTCCGGCCAGCCGGGCAGCCCCGCCGACTGGCTGACCGGCGGCGCGCTCCAGAGACGTCTCGACAGTTTTGCCGCCCAGCATGCTGGGGTGGCGCCTGTGACGGTGGTGGTCGACCCCAACGGCTCGGCCTCGGCCAACACACTGTGCATGGACAGCCGGATCGCCCGGGCGGACACCTACCTGGCCCGGGACGTGCCTGACTGGATCAACCAGACGTTCGACGTGGATCCGGATCCGCGGAAGTGGGCAGCGGGCGGCTTCTCCTTCGGCGGTACCTGCGCCCTGCAGATGGTCACCAGGCATCCTGACGTCTACGGCGCCGCGCTGGCCTTCTCCAGCGAGAAGGAACCTGCCATCGCCAAGGAGCGCGACAAGACCATCCAGGCCACCTTCGGCGCAGACGCTGCCTCCTTCGACCGGCTGACGCCGCTGTCCGTCATGGCCAAGGACCGCTTCGACGGCCACGGCGCGTACTTCGCCGCCGGCGAGCGGGACCCGGAATTCATCGGGCACATGGACGTGCTTTCTGAGGCGGCACGAAAGGCCGGGTTCACTGTCGAATCGCACCGGATCGCGAACCTGGGGCACTCTTGGGAGACCGCAGCCAACGGCCTGCCCGGCGGACTGGACTTCCTCTCCCGCCGCTGGGGGATCGCGCCATGAGTGCGGACACCAACGCCCCGAACACCGCCCGCCAGGGACCGGAGGACGCATCGTGGCTGGGGGTATGGCGGCAGGGCATGCGGCGGACGCTTGCACACTTCCGGGCCGTGCCCTTCACCCTGGCGGTCCTCTCGACCTTCCTCGCGGTCGGTGCCATCACGGGCAGCTTCCTGTCCGGGCCGCCGAAGGCCCTGCTGCCGCTGGCCTCCGTCAGCGCCCCGGGGTTGCGGGCAGGTCACTGGTGGTCGCTGTTCACGTCCATGTTCTTCGCCACCAATCTGCTGGCCTACCTGGCAGCGTCGCTGATGATCCTGCTGCTGCTGGGTCTTGCCGAACGGCACCTGGGCACGCTGCGGACGGCCGTCTTCTTCTTCGCGGGCCAGTTCGCGGCGGTATCGCTATACCTGCTGGCCACGCAGGTTGCGCGGTATCTCGGCGACGACTGGCTTGGCCTCATGGTCAATGCCCGGCTGATCGGCCCGTACGCCGCCATCCTCGCCGTGGCCCTGGCCGCCAGCGGGCTGCTGCCTGCCCTGTGGCAGCGGCGCCTGCGGACCGGCGTCATCTCCGCCTCCCTGTTGCTGGTCCTCTATGTCGGGCATCCCGAGACGGTGGTGGGGCTCACCGGGGCCCTCGCCGGCCTGGCTACAGGTTGGTGGATTCAGGACGACCGGGGGACCCTGCACCGGCACCGCTCAACGGGACGCGAAACGCGCAACCTGCTGGCTCTCACGGTTGCCATCTTTGCGGTGGGACCGATCCTCACGGCGGCGGTCAGCAGCCCCACGGGGCCGCTCGCCTTGTTGCGCGACGTCGTGCTGAATCCGCTGCCCACGCTGAGCCAGCTGGAGCAAAACTGCGGCGGGACCGTCGACGTCAGTTGCCTGGAGGCCGGCCGGTCCGGTTTCGCCGGCCCGCTGGGCCTCGCGCTGGCAGTCGTCCCGGTGGTCCTCCTGCTGATCTGCGCGGACGGCATGCGGCACGGACGCCGGCTGGCCCTGCGGATCGCCATCTCCGTCCAGCTCGGCGTGACCGCCCTCGCCGCCGTATACCTGGCCCTGTTCGCCCGCATCCCGCATTACCCCACCCGGCCCCGCACTGCCATCATGGGCTCAGGCTTCGTCCACGTGCTTCCGCTGGTGGCCGTGCCGCTGCTGCTCGTTGTGCTGCTTTGGCTCAACCGCCGGCAGTTCCGGGTGGAGACGGCGCCCCGGGCCCGGAAAATTCTTGGCCTGGTGGTCGGCGGCACGTGGCTGGCCCTCACCGGCGCCTATGCCGTGGCGTGGCTGGCCGCCGGCGGGATGGACCGTGACGGGGGAGTGCTGGGCCTGGCGGCCGAACTCGCCCGGCAGTACCTGCCGCTGCCCATTCCGGGCGCCTACGGCCGCCTCTTCCAGAACCGGAACGCCGTCGAAGCCTTTCTGTTCGCCTCTGCCGGCATCATCTTCTGGGGTGTTGCCCTGGCTGCGGTCTGGCTGGTCCTGCGGCGGCGGCTGCATGGTACCGGGCCGAGCAGCACGGACGCCGGTTCTGGGGACCGCGACTCGGCCCGTGACCTGATCCGCCAGGGCGGTGACTCGCTGTCCTGGATGGCGCTCTGGGAACCTAACAAATACTGGTTCACAGCGGACCGGCGCGCGGGGGTCGCGTACCAGCAGCACGGCAACGTGGCCTTGACGCTCGCCGGGCCGTTTGGTCCCGCGGCGCTCCGTGAGGAAACAGCGGCAGGGTTCATGCGCTACTGCGCCGAGCACGCCCTGATCCCATGCTTTTACTCGTGCACCGCCGAACTCTGGCCGATGCTGCGCACCAGGGGCTTCCGCCGTGTAGCCGTGGCACAGGAAACCAGGCTCGCCGTGCGCAAACTCGAGTTCAAGGGCAAGGAGTGGCAAAACGTCCGCACGGCCCTGAACCGCGCGGCCAAGACCGGCGTCGGCGTCGTGTGGGGACGCTACAGCGAATTCCCGGCCGCGCTGCGCGCCCAGCTCATCGAGGTCTCCGAAGACTGGGCGGCGCAAAAGCACGTGCCGGAAATGGGGTTCACGCTGGGCGGCATCGACGAGCTCGACGACGACGAAGTGCTCTGCTGCCTGGCCGTGGACGCCGCGGGACGGGTGCAGGGCGTCACCAGCTGGCTGCCGGTGTACGAGGACGGCCGGTTGGTCAGCTGGACCCTGGACTTCATGCGGCGCCGCGGAGACGCCTTTCCTGGCGTCATGGAGTTCCTCATCGCTTCCGCGGTGCTGGAGCTCAAACGCACTGTCGAGGTCATCTCCCTTTCCGGCTCGCCGCTGGCTAAGGAAGGCGCCGGTTCCAGTGAAGCGGGGCTTCGAGAAACCGGTTCCAGTGAAGCGGGGCTTCGAGAAACCGGTTCCAGTGAAGCCGGCTCCGGTGAGGCCGGTTCCGGTGAGGCCGGTTCCGGTGAGGCCGGTTCCGGTGAGCCCGGTTCCAGGGAGGCAACTGACGCCGCGGCAGCCGAGGCCGGCCCGAACGGTCTGGCTGGAATCCTCGACGTGGTGGGTCGTGCCCTGGAACCCGTGTACGGCTTCCGATCGCTGGCAACGTTCAAATCGCGCTTCAAACCCGACTACCGGACGCTCTACCTGTACTACCAGGATCCGCTGCAACTGCCCGCGATGGGCCGGGCGCTGAGCCGGGCGTATCTTCCCGGCCTGTCCGTCCGGCAGAGTGCGCGTCTGTTGCGAACGCTCGTGCGGTAGGCGGGAATGCAGTTGTGCGCTTCTGCGTCGGCCGGCCGCCCGGCGTGGTTTCCCATTGTTCAGGGGTCACTTTGTTTTGCTGAATTGTCCGCCAGCGCGAGTGCTTTTGCCGCCTGCCGAATCGGCGCCCCTGCGGTAAAGCAGCGAAATGGGAGGCCACCCGTCCTGGCAATGCAAAAAAATGGCCCCCGGCAAAATGCCGGGAACCATTTTTTTACCGGAAATGCACTTGGCAGTTCCTGGCGGGAGACTAGACCAGCGTCACGCCGGTAGCCTGGGGGCCCTTGGCGCCCTGACCGATCTCGAACTGAACGCGCTGGTTCTCGTCGAGAGTCTTGAAGCCGCCGGTCTGGATCTCGGAGTAGTGAACGAAGACGTCACCGTCGGAGTCATCCGGGGTGATGAAGCCGAAGCCCTTTTCTGCGTTGAACCACTTCACGGTTCCCTGTGCCATTTGTTTCTCCTCATTGTGGATCTTGAATAAGCCTGGTGCACTTCACACCGGACTTTGGTCACTCTGCGAGAAGAACCTTGGCCTCGGGCCGGATACACGGACCTTGGCGGCAGGAGCTTCACGCTCGCAACATGTCTTGCGAGCATGAAAAAACACCTACACAAAGACTTGTATAAGAATTTCATGTCACCTGCGTCAGGTCAACGGTCGCAAGCGAGAATTGCATAAAATTTGTGCAAAGAACTGCTGAACGGGAATCACCGGCCCCGGAGGGCTTCCCGGAGCGGCCGGAGCCCGGTCTAGAAGAGCCTGGACGCGCTGTCGTCAACGCCGCGCATGGCGTCGTAGTCCAGGGTGACGCAGTCGATTCCGCGGTCCTTGGCGAGGACCTTGGCCTGCGGCTTGATCTGCTGGGCCGCGAAGATTCCGCGGACCGGCGCCAGCAACGGATCCCGGTTCAGCAGTTCCAGATACCGCGTGAGCTGTTCGACGCCGTCGATGTCGCCGCGCCGCTTGAGCTCAATGGCCACCGTGGCGCCGTCAGCGTCCCTAGCCAGAATGTCCACGGGGCCGATCGCGGTGAAGTACTCGCGGCGGATCAGCGAGAATCCGGTGCCGAGCAGCTCGATCTGGGCCGCCAAGAGGCGCTGGAGGTCGGCCTCGACGCCGTCCTTGATCAGGCCGGGGTCCTGGCCCAGTTCGTGGGAGGTGTCGTGAAGCTGCTCGTGAATGTTGATGATCAGCCGGTCGTCGGTCTTGGCGGACTGTACCGTCCACTGTTCGATCACACCGATCTCGACATCGACCTCTTCGGGCGTGGACACCCGCAGCGACGCTGGAGGACTCATCCAGTTCAGCGGCTTGTAGGACCCGCCGTCGGAGTGGACCAGTACGGAGCCGTCGGCCTTGACGAGCAGCAGCCGGGTGGCCAGAGGGAGATGGGCTTTGAGGCGGCCGACGTAATCGACGGAGCAACGGGCTATGACTAAACGCACCCGGTCTACTCTACCTTCCGTGAGCCGGACGGGTCCGGGGCCTGGCCGCGGAGCGCGAAGAGGCGGCCGGGCTGGGGCAGAATGGAGGCATGCCCCGTTCCAACCGACCCCGCCGCGCTGCTTCAGGAAGGGCTGCTGCTTCGGGAAAGAAGGCGCCCGGAGCGAAGCATGGCCCGGCGCCGGAGCTCGATCTGGAACGTGCACGCTCAGGCTTCGCGCGCAGGGAGAGCGCGCCGGACGGTGAATGGATGGTCCGCTCTATGACCGCCAGCCGTGCGGAGAAGACTTACATCTGCCCCGGCTGTTCCACGGCCGTGCTGCCGGGCATCGCCCACTTGGTGGTCTGGTCCGAAGACCATCTCTTCGGTGCCGCCGCTGGCCTCGCGGAGCGACGCCACTGGCACACCAACTGCTGGACCACGCGCACCTACCGGTACCGCTAGGCGGTTCCGCTGACCGGTTTCGCTAAGGTGGACAGCATGACTTTTGATCCCGCGTCGTACGTCTTCACCCAGCCGTCCACGCCAACCGCGATCCGCGCCTCTACTGTCCTCCCAGCCCGCCGCGAGAACGTCGAACTGCGCACCTCGGACGGGCACCGGCTGGTGGGTGAACTCGCGGTCCCGGAATCCGGGGAGATCAAGGCGACCCTCATCACCCTGCACCCGCTGCCGACGCACGGCGGCTTCATGGATTCGCACGTCTACCGCAAGGCCTCCTACCGGCTGCCGGCCCTCGCCGGGGTCGCGGTGCTGCGCTTCAACACCCGCGGCACGTCCTCGCCGCGGGGCGTCAGCGGGGGATCCTTCGAGGAAGGCATCGGGGAGCGCCTCGACGTCGAGGCCGCCGTGCGGTTCGCCGTCGACCGTGGCCTGCCGAACCGGTGGCTGGTGGGCTGGTCCTTCGGCACCGAGCTTGCCCTCATGTACGGGGCCACGGAACCAGTAGCTTCTGAGGTCGAGGGGGCTGTTTTGCTCTCGCCTCCGCTTCACCGGGCAACGGACGCGCATCTGTTGGAATGGGCCAGGGCCGGCAAGCCGCTGAAGGTGCTGGTGCCGGAGCACGATGACTACCTGCAGCCGGCCGCTGCGGCGGAACGGTTCGCCGTCGTGCCCCAGGCACAGGTGATCGGCGTGGACGGCGCGAAGCATCTGTGGGTGGGGGAGAAGTACGCCGGGCGGGTGCTCAACGAGATCGTGGACGAGGTCATTCCCGGCGGTGTTCCCGGTGGCTCTGCAGGTGCTGCCGGAACTGCGCTGCCACAGGAATGGGACGGACCGGTCGCCACGGCCCACGCCTGAGGAATCCGCGCAGCCCCCCGGAAATCCGCACCGAAACAGGACAGCCGCACCGTGGATCCACGGTGCGGCTGTCCTGTTTCGTTGCGGTAACCGGCTTTCGGTGCGAAGACCGGTCAGCGGCTGTCCTGCCGGGCGATGAAGATTTCCTTGACCAGCAGCAGGATCGCCGCTGCTGTGGGGATGGCGATCAGTGCTCCGAGCACGCCGAGCAGGCTCCCGCCGGCGATCACCGAAATGACGGCGACCGCACCGGGCACCGCCACTGCTTTTTGCATGATCCGGGGTGAGATGAAGTAGGCCTCGAACTGGAGGTAGGCGAAGTAGCAGATGGCGAAAATTAGTGCCGTCTGCCAGCCGGCGGACAGGGCCACGAGGGTGACGAGGAACCCGGCGATCATGCCGCCCACGAGCGGAATGAAGGCGAGCAGGGCCACCACGAACGCCAGCAGCGTGCCGAACGGCACCCCGATGATCGACATGACGATGAAGGCGAACGTGGCGTTCAGCAGTGCTACGGCGGCCTGGCCGATCACGTAGTTGCCCACGGAACTGGTGATTTCCTCGGACAGGGCGGCAACCCGGGCCCGGCGCGTGCGCGGCGCCAGCCGGTAGCCCCACTTCTTCATCGAGGGAAGGGCACCCAGGAAGTACAGGCTCAGGACAAGCACGATCAGAGCGCCGAACAACCCGTTGGCTACGGTGGAGCCGAAGCCCACAACCCCGCCGAAGATGCCGCTCATGGCCTCTTGGTTGTTGACGAACTTCGTGAGCTCCTGGGCGATGCGGTCCCGTATGCCGAACTGCCTGTCAACGCTGTGGAAGAAGTCGGAATCAATGAAGTTCTGGACCCACTGCGGCGCCTGCTGCACCACCTGTGTGACTTGCTGCACGATCGTGGGGATGAGGGTGGCGAAGAATGCGGCCACCCCCAGTGCCAGTGTGGAGACGGACATGAGAATGCCGGCCGGCCTGGGGACGTTCTTGCCTTCGAGCCAGCGCACCACCGGGTCCAGCCCAAGGGTGATGAAGAGAGCAGTGAGGATCCACAGGAGCAGCTGCGTCGTGTTTGAGCCGATCCAGTAGACCAGCAGCGCGAAGCCGACGCCTACTGTGCCCATGAAGCCCATATACAGCGGGTGCTGGGCGGACATCCGCGGTCCGGGGCTGCCGAAGCGGGCGCCGGTCCCGTCCTCGGCTGCCGTGGCGGCCTCGGCCTCATGGTCGGGCGGCATTTCGAAGCGAAGCCGGGGCTGGGCTCCGGGAATCGGCTGGCGCAGGCGGCGGGCCACGGACACGAGCAAACTGGCGGCGGCTGCCCGGGGGCTCGGGACGGCTGGCTGCGGGCGGCGTTCCTGGCTGCCGGATTCTTGGGCTTCTTCCGATCCGGCGGAGGATGAATCCGTATGTTCAGTCACTGCGTTTAAATGCCCTTAATTCTTCGTGGCGCCAGGCAGGCGGCCCTAGTGTGATGATCACCGCAAACACTATCAGCAGGCTTGTCAACACAAGGGCGGCGGGCCGCGGCGGTCCCCCCGGGCGCGGGGGGACGGGGCCGCCGATCTGACTCAGGGGTAACAAAATGGTTACTATTGAAGCTAAGTCTCCGCTGATGATAGGTGTATTTTGCGTTTCAAGACTGCAGTCGCCCTGGTGCTGCTCGGCCTCCTGACACTGCTGGCCGGAATCGGCCAGAAGACTTTTTGGGCTCCTCCAGAGACAATCACAGCCACCGCTCCCGCGGGCACTGCCGCGCCGCTGACCGTCTTCGACGAGAAGCTGAGGACGCTGCACTCCGGGACCGTGCAGATCAACGTCAAGGGCGAAGGCAGCTTCATGCTCGCCGCGGGCCGCCCGGACGACGTCGACGCCTGGGTGGCAAAGACGGCGCACAACACCGTGGCCGGCGTCTCGGACGACGGCAAGGCCCTGCAGGTGACGCATACCGACGGCGAAGCCACCGCGCCCTCGCCCGCCGGGTCCGATCTTTGGGTCAGCACCGAGAACGCCAGCGGCGAAATGAACTACTCCTGGAACGCGCCGGCCGACGGCGACTGGTCCCTCCTGCTGGCAACTGACGGCACCAAGCCCGCCCCGAGCTCCATCACGATGACGTTCGTCAATGACGCCTCCACGCCCTGGGCCATTCCGCTCATGGTGCTTGGTGGCCTGCTGATCATCGCCGGCGGTGCATTGATGGTCCTCAAGCCCAAGTCCGGCAACCGGGCAGGCGGCGGGGGCAGCAGCATCTTCGGCCGCCGCCGTCAGGCCAACGCCGCAGCACCACAGACCGCAGCACCACAGACCGCAGCGCCAGAGGCCACGGGGCCCGAGAAGTCCACGCCCGGGAACACCACCCCCGAGCCGTTCAAGGGCGTCACCAAGGCGCGGCGCTCCGGCATCATCGTGGCGGTCCTGACGGCCGCCGCCGTCGGCGGCACCTCCGTGGCGGCCCAGGCGAGCCAGACGCCCGCACCGTCGCCGAGCGCCAGCGCCCCGGCTCCCAGCGCCCCGGCTCCCAGCGCTCCGGCCTCCGGCAGCGCGACCCCCGGCACCGCCGGCCAGGACCAGGCCGGTGAAGCGCCGGTGCTGCTGGACGCCCAGTTCCGCCGCGTGCTGGAACAGGTTGCCAGTGCCGTTGATGCCGGAGACGCTGCCAAGGACGCCGCCAAACTGAAGCCGCGCGTGGCACAGTCCGAGCTCGAGGTACGCACGCAGAACTACAAGGTCCGCGCAAAGGTCGGCTCCTACGAGGCCCGCATGCCCGTCCGCTCCACAAAACTGCTGACCACGGTGGTCACGAACCAGCGCAGCTGGCCCCGCTCGGTCCTGGCCGTGACGCAGGGCGAGGGCAACGTCGTGCCACAGCTGCTGACCCTGACCCAGGCCACCGCGCGGGAGAACTACAAGCTCGTCAGCACCACGCCGCTGCAGCCCGGCGCCACGTTCCCGGCGATCGGGCGCGAAGGCACGCAGACCCTGGCCCACTCCGACAAGTCCGGGCTGCTGTACAGCGGCGAGGAAGCGCTCGCCGGGCTCGGTGACCGCCTGACCAAGGCCGACTCCACTTTCAAGGACAAGCTCGTTGAAGGCCAGTCATCCCCGTACATTGCGGACACCCTCGCGTACCAGGCGGACGTCGTCAAGTCCGGCGTCAACGGCAGCTTTGCCTTCACGCATAAGGTGGCGCCCGGCAGCACTGTCGTGTTCCGGACGGCCGACGGCGGAGCCCTGGTCCTGGGCCGCCTGAACTTCGCCTTTGACGGCACCCCGAAGGCATCCGGCGACAAGCTCACGATCGGCGAGGACGCAGCCGCCCTCGCCGGCGGGAAGGAGACCGGCACCGGCATGGTGCTCAACTTCGCCGAGTCCGTAGCCGTCTACGTCCCGCCGACCGGGTCCTCGGATCCGATGAAGCTCGTGGCCGCCACCCGGGGCCTGGTCGGGGCGGCTTTCAAGTAGCCGCCCGCGGCGCCCGGGGTGGCGCCGGGGCCGGCTCGAATGGCTAGAGTGGTGCTATGACTACGCCAGCTTCCCGACCGGTCCCGCCAGTTGCCGCCAGCCCGCTCAACTTGCGCGGCGCCGTCGACCTTTCTGCCCTAAAACAGCGGCCGGCCCCCGCGCGCCCGTCCGCAGCACGCCCCCCGGAAGCAGGGCCGGCTGCTTCGGCCGGTGACCCGGCAGCGGCCGGCGACGGCGGGCACGCCGGCCGGCCCCTGCGCGTGGACGTGACCGAGGGCAACTTCCAGGAACTCGTGGAACTGTCGGCCCAGGTGCCCGTGGTGATCGCCCTCTGGGCCTCCTACTCGCCCGGCTCCGGCGCGCTCGTGGACGTCCTCGAAGGCATCGTCGAGAGCTATGACGGCCGGCTGGTCCTCGGCGCCGCGGACATCGACGTCTTCCCGCAGCTTGCCCAGGCCTTCCAGGTGCAGGCCGTACCCACCGCCGTCGCCGTCGTCAAGGGCCAGCCCGTTCCGCTCTTCCAGGGCGGCGCCGACGAGCAGCAGGTACGCAGCCTGTTCGATGAACTCCTCAAGGTGGCGGCCGCGAACGGCGTGACCGGCCGGATCGGCGCGGGCGGACCCGGCAGCACGGAACCGGAGGCCCCGCCGCTGCCGCCACTACACCAGGCCGCGTTCGACGCGATCGAGGCCGGCGACTACGCGGCCGCGGCGGCAGCCTACCGGCAGGCCCTGAACGAAATGCCCGCCGACGCCGACGCCAAGGCCGGGCTGGCGCAGGTGGAACTCATGGAGCGACTGCAGTCCATCTCGGGACCGGAGGCGGATGCCCTCCGCCGGCTCGCGGCCGATGAGCCGGACAACATCGATGCCCAGCTCGGCGTCGCCGACCTCGACATCGCCGGCGGGCACATCGAGGACGGCCTGGGCCGGGTCGTGGCGTTCATCGGCCGGAACTTCGGCCCGGAACGGGAGACCGCCCGGGTCCGGCTGCTGGAGCTCTTCGACGTCGTGGGCGCCAGTGACGAGCGCGTCGCCAAGGCCCGGCAGGGCCTCGCCCGGGTGCTGTTCTAGTGGGGTCGGCTCTCTTTGCGCCGCTGGAGCTGAGATCCCTGCGGCTGGAGCACCGCGGCTGGGTGTCCCCGATGTGCCAGTACAGCTGCGAGCCCGGCACCGGCGAGGGCGTGCCCACGGACTGGCACCTCATGCATCTGGGCTCGTTCGCCACCGGGGGAGCGGCCTTGATCCTCACCGAGGCCAACGCCGTGAACGCCGCGGGCAGGATCAGCCCCCGCGACGCCGGCATCTACAACGATCGCCAGGCCGAGGCGTGGGAACGCATCACCTCCTTTGTGCACCGGAACGGGACCGCCGGGGCCAAGATCGGCACCCAGCTGGCGCATGCGGGGCGCAAGGCGTCCTCGTACTGGCCGTTCTCCGGTAAGAAGGGCAGCGTGCCGGCGTCCGAGGGCGGCTGGGACACCGTGGGCCCCGGCACGGGGGCCTTCGACGGCTACGCGCCGCCGTCGGCCATGACCGAGGCGCAGATCGACGCCGTGATCGCCGACTTCGCGGCCGCCGCCGTGCGGGCCGTCGACGTCGGGTTCGACACGATCGAAATCCATGGCGCCCACGGCTATCTGCTGCACCAGTTCCAAAGCCCGCTCATCAATGACCGCACGGACAGCTGGGGCGGGGACGAAGCCGGCCGCAACAGGCTGACGCTCGCCGTGGTGGACGCCGTCCGGGATGTCATCCCGGACTCGATGCCGCTGTTGCTGCGGATCTCGGCCTCCGACTGGGCGCCGGGCGGGATCGACGCCGAGGCCTCGGTCCGGATGGCCGCAGCCGCCGCCGAGCACGGAGTGGACCTGGTGGACGTGTCCAGCGGAGGAGCCGTTGCCCACCAGCAGATCCCCGCAGGCCCCGGCTACCAGACCGGTTTCTCCGCCCGGATCCGGCGCGAAACCGGGGTCAGGACGGGCACCGTGGGACTCCTGACCTCGGCCGGGCAGGCCGAGCACGCGGTGGCGACCGGCCAAGCCGACGGCGTATTCATAGCCCGGGCCGCCTTGCGGGATCCGCACTGGTGGCTGCGGGCCGCGTTTGAGCTCGGCCATGACCTGGCGTGGCCGCCGCAGTACGAACGCGCCAAGCCCCGGCATACGTTCTAGGACACCCTGCCAGCCTTCCGGCCAGCCGGCCGCCGGGCACGAAACTACGCCTTGCGGACGATCCATTCCGCGCTGGGGGACGGTTAGTCTAGCGTCATGACTTACCAGCCCCCAGCCCCGCAGGGACAGCCAGCCCCGCAGGGACCGTCCGTGCCGCCGGTTCCCCCGGTTCCCGCCCTGTCGCTGCGCGGTCTCGCCAAGCGCTTCGGGGACAAGATAGCCGTCGACGGGATTGCCCTGGACGTCCCGGCCGGCTCCTTCTTCGGGGTGGTCGGCCCCAACGGCGCGGGCAAGACCACCACCCTGTCCATGGCGACGGGCCTGCTGCGCCCCGATTTCGGCACTGCCCTGGTCCACGGCGTCGACGTCTGGCAGGAGCCGCTGCGCGCCAAGAAGCTGATGGGCATCCTGCCCGACGGCGTCCGGCTGTTCGACCGCCTGAGCGGCACGCAGCTGGTCACCTATGCCGGCCTGCTGCGCGGCATGGACAAGGACGTCGTGGCATCGCGGGTCCAGGAACTGCTCGCGGCCCTGGACCTGACGCAGGACGCCGGCACCCTCGTGGTCGACTACTCCGCCGGCATGACCAAGAAGATCGCCCTGGCCTCGGCCCTGATCCACGCACCGCGGCTTCTGGTCCTGGACGAGCCGTTCGAATCGGTGGACCCCGTCTCCGCGGCAAACATCCGGGACATCCTGGACCGCTATGTCGCCTCGGGCGGAACGGTCATCGTCTCCAGCCACGTCATGGACCTGGTCCAGCGCATGTGCGACCACGTCGCCGTCGTCGCCGGCGGCCGGGTGCTGGCGGCCGGCACCGTGGAAGAGGTGCGCGCCGGCGCGAGCCTCGAAGACCGCTTCGTCCAGCTGGTCGGCGGCCGGAGTCAGGCGGAGGGGCTGGAATGGTTGCGCACCTTCTAAGGCTCAAGGTCACGCTCCTGCGCAACAGCGTCCGGCGCAACCCCTGGCAGCTCGTGGGCCTCGGACTCGGGGCGCTGTACGCCCTCGGCGTCGTCGGCCTCTGCGTGGTCGGGCTGCTGCTCCTGCGCGGGCAGGACACCGCGCTGGCCCAGACGGTGGTGGTGCTTGGCGGGGCCGCGGCGCTCCTAGGCTGGGCCGTCATTCCGGTGGCCGCGTCCGCGGCCGACCTCACGCTCGACCCCGCACGCTTCACCACCTTTGCCGTCCCGACCCCGCAGCTGCTGGCGGGGCTGGCCCTCGGCGGCCTCATCGGCATCCCGGGAGCGGCGACGGCGCTCGTGTCCCTCGCCACCGTGGGCACCTTTTCCCGCAGCATTCCCGCCGCGGCCGCAGCCCTGGCCGGGGCCGTGCTCGGCGTGCTGACGTGCATCGTATTGTCCCGGGTCGTGACGACGGCGACCGCGGGACTGGCGAGCTCCCGCCGCTTCAAGGACGTCAGCGCCGTTGCCTTCCTCATCCCCCTGGTCCTGATGGGCCCCATCATCGGGACCGTCGCACGGGGCATTGCCGGCTCGCGGGACTTCCTGACCGACCTGGCCGGCACCCTGTCGTGGACCCCCGCCGGCGCGGCTTTCTCACTCGGGGGTGACGTCGCCGCCGGCAACCTGGGAGCGGCAGCGGTCAAATTCGTCATAGCCCTCGCCACCTTGGCCGGGCTCGGACTGTGCTGGAAGAGCCTGCTGCAGCGGGCGCTGACCACGCCGCCCTACGCCGGCTCGTCCAGAAAGCGCGCCGGGGGCCTGGGCCTGTTCCGGGTGTTTCCGGCGACGCCGGCTGGTGCGGTGGCCGCCCGGTCGCTGAGCTACTGGCTGCGGGACCCGCGCTATGCCGGGGCACTCGTCGTCGTCCCCCTGCTGCCCGTACTGATGCTCTTCCAGGGCAGCCAAAGCGGGTTCTATGCGCCGTTCCAGTTTGTGGGACCGGTGACGGCCTTCCTGCTGGCCTGGTCCATCTCCTCGGATGTCTCCTATGACAGCACGGCCTTCGCTTTGCACGTGGCCACCGGGGTGCGCGGCCTGCACGACCGGCTCGGCCGGGCGGTGGCGTGCCTGAGCTTCGCGTTGCCGGTGGTGCTCATTTTCAGCATCGGACCGTTCTTCCTCACCGGCGATTGGGACCGGCTGCCGGCCGTCCTGGGGCTCGCGCTCGGTGTCCTCTTCACCGGGCTGGGCCTGGCCTCGGTGGTCTCGGCGCGGTACACCGTGAACGTCCCGCTGCCCGGGGACAGCCCGTTCAAGAAGCCGCCCGGCAACGTGGCGCAGACCCTGGCGGTGCAGTTCGGCGGCATGGCCGTGCTCCTGGTCCTCGTCGCGCCGGAACTGGCGCTCGTGGCCGCGCAGTTCATCACCGGCAGCTCCCTGCCGGGGTGGATCACCCTGGTCCTGGGACCCGTGCTCGGCATCGCGCTCTTCGTCGTCGGGGTCCGCGCCGGCGGAGCATGGCTTGACCGGCGGGCACCGGAACTGCTGGCACAACTGGCCGTCGACCGCTGACGGGGTGCATGCTGGGAGGGCGCAGACTGGAGCGCCCGGAACTAGCGGCAAAGGTCCGGAACAGCAGCGAAGGTAAGTGATCATGGAAGTTGTCATCCTGCCCGGCAGCCGGCAGATTGCCTCGCTTGCGGCAGATGCGGTGGAGGCCCTCCTGCGCCGCAAGCCCGACGCTGTCCTGGGCCTGGCGACCGGTTCCACCCCCTTGCCCGTCTACGCCGAGCTGGCGCTGCGGCACGAGCGCGACGGTCTGGACTTCAGCAAGGCCCGGGCGTTCGCCCTGGACGAGTACGTGGGACTGCCTGCGGGACATCCCGCGTCCTACCGCGAGGTGATCGCCCGCGAATTCACGGCCCGGGTCAACATCAGCCCGGCCAACGTGAAAGTGCCCGACGGTGCGGCGGCCGACATCCCCGCGGCCTGCCAGGCCTACGAAGATGCCATCCGGGACGCCGGGGGAGTGGACCTCCAATTCCTCGGCCTCGGAACCGGCGGCCACATCGGCTTCAACGAGCCTGGCTCGTCGCTGGCATCCCGGACACGGATCAAGACCCTGATTGAACAGACACGCCGGGACAACGCACGATTTTTCGGCAGCGTGGCCGACGTGCCACACCATGTCCTCACCCAGGGCCTGGGCACCATCCTGGACGCCCGCCATGTGATCCTCATCGCCGCCGGCGCGCAGAAGGCCCAGGCCGTCCGGGATCTCGCGGAGGGCCCCGTCGCCGCGATCTGCGCGGCCTCCGTGCTGCAGCTGCACCCGCACGCCAGCATCCTCGTCGACGAGGCGGCGGCGTCGTCACTAAGGCTGGCCGATTACTATCGCCACAGCTACGACCACAAACCTGCCTGGCAGGGCCTCTAGGCTCCGCCGCCGGGCATCAACAGCTCCGCCGTCACGCTTCGGCACGTCGGCCGGCGCACTTGCAGCGGCTAAGATGGGTGACATGACAAGCATGACCGATCCTCTCGAAAACGACCCGATGCGCGAGCTCTCCGGAGCTGGGGCGTCAACGGCAACGATCGAGCGCGAGGAACTGCGCCAGGAAGTGGAGCCCGGTGACCGGGAGCGCTTCTCGCACTATGTGCGCAAGGAAAAGATCATGGAATCCGCGCTGACCGGCGAGCCCGTCATCGCACTCTGCGGCAAGGTCTGGACGCCCGGCCGCGACCCGCAGAAGTTCCCGGTCTGCCCCGAGTGCAAAGAAGTCTACGAGGGCCTGCGCCCCGGGAACGACGGCGGCAAGGACTCCGGCGACAAGTAGCGGCAACAACGGAATAATCAGGATCCGCTAGCCGTTCCTCCCCGGCGGTGCCCCCGCGCCGCCGCGATTTTCTTTGTCCAAAATAGATTGGTGTTTTTTGTGCTGAATTGCGTTTCCCCGTCGGCTGCAGCCATGCGCGGATGGAGGGCGCCCCGATGACAGAGACACTTTTCGGCGGACCCACGCTTCCCCCCGCCTATCCCGAGCGGGCCGCCTGGGGTACCGCCCCGAAGTTGCGAGCCTGGCAGCAGGAGGCCCTGGACAGCTACTTCAGCACCCACCCCAAGGATTTCCTCGCCGTCGCTACCCCCGGCGCCGGTAAGACGACGTTCGCGCTGCGGGTGGCGTCGATGCTGATCGAGTCCGGGGTGGTCAACCGCGTGACCATCGTGGCCCCGACCGACCACCTGAAGCGCCAGTGGGCCGACGCCGCTGCCCGGGTGGGCATCGCGATCGACCCGAACTTCAAGAACGCCGACGGCCAGCACGGCCGCGGGTTCATCGGCGTCGCTGTGACATACGCACAGGTGGCCAGCAAGCCCATGCTGCACCGGGCCAAAACCGAGGCCGCCCGCACGCTGGTGATCCTGGATGAAATCCACCACGGCGGTGAGGCGCTGTCCTGGGGCGACGGCCTCCGCGAGGCGTTCGATCCCGCGGCCCGCCGGCTGTCCCTGACCGGCACGCCGTTCCGCTCCGACACCTCGCCCATCCCGTTCGTTGAATATGCCGAGGACAGGGACGGGATCCGGCGCTCCAAGGCCGACTACACGTACGGCTACGGCAAGGCGCTGCAGGACCATGTGGTCCGCCCGGTCATGTTCATGGCGTACTCCGGGCAGATGCGCTGGCGCACGAGCGCCGGCGATGAAATGGCGGCCTCCCTCGGGGAGTCGGCCGTCACGAAGGACATCACCTCGCAGGCCTGGCGCACGGCGCTGAATCCGGCCGGCGAATGGATTCCGGCCGTGCTTGCCGGTGCGGACAAGCGACTGAGCGAGGTCCGGCGGAGCGTCCCTGACGCCGGCGGCCTGGTGATTGCCACCGACCATGAGGACGCCCGCGCCTACGCGGGCCAGCTGAAGAGGATCACCGGCGAGTCGCCCACCGTCATCCTCTCCGACGACGCCAAGGCGTCGAACAAAATCGAGGAATTCTCCGCCGGCGACAAGCGCTGGATGGTGGCGGTGCGGATGGTGTCCGAAGGCGTGGACGTGCCGCGGCTGTCCGTCGGCGTTTACGCGACCTCCACCTCCACGCCCCTGTTCTTCGCCCAGGCCGTGGGCCGCTTCGTGCGTGCCCGCAAACGCGGCGAAACGGCGTCGGTCTTCCTGCCCTCGGTGCCGCAGCTGATGGCGCTGGCCAACTCCATGGAAGCCGAGCGCGACCACGCGCTGGACCGCCCGGAGAAGGAAGACGGCGACGGCCTGTTCAATCCCGAGGACTCGCTGCTGGACGAGGCGAACCGCGAGGAGAAAGCCTCGGACACGCTGATGAAGGGCAAGTTCGAGGCCCTCGACTCGCAGGCGTCCTTTGACCGGGTGCTCTTCGACGGCGGCGAGTTCGGCACCGGCGGCGAAGTGGGCTCAGAGGATGAGCTTGACTTCCTCGGCATCCCGGGACTGCTCGACGCCGAACAGGTCGGCACGCTGCTGCGCCAGCGCCAGCACGAACAGCTGAACCGCAAGAACAAGCGCGGCACCCAGGCCGTCGGTGCCCCCGCGGCGGCAGCCCCGGCCGTGCCGGACCACCGGATGCTCATGGACCTGCGCACGGAGCTGGCAAAGAACGTCGCGGCGTGGTCCGCCCGGACCGGGACGCCGCACGGGATCATCCACACCAAGCTCAGGACCGTCTGCGGCGGCCCGGCGGTTGCGCAAGCCAACGAGGAACAGCTGCAGACCCGGCTGCGGAAGCTCCAGGACTGGTTCATCGGGCGCAAATAACAGGAAAGGGACCAGGCGTATCGCCTGGTCCCTTTCGTCCCTGCGCTTGTCGCTACTGTCCGGCGCCGCCGCCGCAGACCTGTCCGTATTTCTGGCCGGCGGCCGTGTAGTCGGCCTTCATGGTGTTGAGCTTGGCGGTGTCCGGGTGGGGCTTGGCCGATTCGTCAAAGTACTCGATGATGGTCTGCAGCGAATCCCGGAGGTCATCGGATGCCGCCTCCTTGATGGGCCGCAGCTGGTTCGCGACCCTGTTCATGCCGGTCTTGTCGGACGTGGCCGAAGCCGCGGAGACCACGGTCTTGACCCGGGCGCAGGTTTCCTCGTTGGTCAGCTGCGGTGTGGCTGCGCAGCCGGCGGCGCCGAGCAGGGCTCCGGCGGCAATCAGGACGGTCAGGGTCTTCTTCATGGTGTACTCCGGGGTTCTACGGGTAAGACGATATGGCAAGGGTTTCGAGTCTACTGTGGCGGCCTCAGGCTACATCGACGCCGCCGAGCTCCATCTCGGCAACGGCGTCGTCGAGGTCATCGGCGATTCCCACTGTCAAACTGCGCAACACGGTGACGGAATAGCCGGCCTGGATGGCGTCCAGCGCGGTCGCCTTGACGCAGTGGTCCGTGGCAATCCCTACCACCACGATATCCTCGACGTCGTGGCTTTGGAGCCAGTCGTCCAGCCCGATCGCATCCTCCATGGCAGCGAAGGAATCCTCTGTTTCTTCCGGGCCGGACCCGGTGCCGGCTCCGGAGCCGGGCAGTGTGCCGGCCTTCCGGTCGCCCGTGGGGACATCGTCCTCGGGGGCCAGGAGTCCTTCAAAGCCTGAGTACGCCGCGGCGAACTGGCCCTTGCGGAAGTAGGCCTGGATATATTCGGGGTCGAGATGCGGATGCAGTTCGGCCCCCCGGGTACCGGCCACACAGTGCCGCGGCCAGCTGTCCTCGAAATCGGGCTCCTCCGAGAAATGCGTCCCGGGATCGATGTGCCAGTCCTGGGTGGCCACCACGTGGTCAAACTGGCCGTGGTGCGCGTCGAGGTACTCGCTGATCTCGCCGGCGAGTTCCGCACCGCCGGCGACGGCCAGGGAACCCCCCTCGCAGAAATCGTTTTGGACGTCGACGATGAGCAAGGCACGGGACATTTCAGTCCTCCTCGTAGATGGTGGGGATGGCTGCCTCGCCGCGCTGAAGCCGGTTGACCACGGCGGGCAGCTCCTGCATTGTCTCGGCATGGCGGCGGCGCGCGCGCTGGACCGCCTCGGGGCCGGTCCACCCCGGCAGGACCTCGCCGTTCTTGATGAACTGGTGCAGCAGGGCACGGTCGTTCCCGTCGTCCTCCGGGTGGTGGCCGACGCCCACGATCTCCTGCGTGGCGGTACCGCGCTCGTTGAGCTTGCGCAGGGCGTACTTGCGGCCGCCCTTGCTGGCCTTGTTCTTGGCCGCCTTGGCAACGGAGACGAACTCGCCGGAGTCGTCGGTGCGGCTGACGAGCTTGTAAACCATGCTCGCCGTCGGGGCGCCGGAGCCTGTGACCAGCGAGGTGCCCACGCCGTAGGAGTCAACCGGCGCTGACTGCAGCGCGGCGATGGCGTATTCGTCAAGGTCGGAGGTCACCACGATCTTCGTGTGGTCGTTGCCGAGCTCATCGAGCAGCTGCCGGACCCACTGGGCCTGCGCCACGAGGTCCCCGGAGTCCAGCCGGACGGCGCCCAGCCTGTCCCCGGCGAGTTCGACGGCGGCGCGGACGGCGGTCTCGACGTCGTACGTGTCCACCAGGAGCGAAGTCTCCGGCCCGAAGGCGGCAATCTGGGCCTCGAACGCCTCACGTTCCGTGTCGTGGAGGAGGGTGAAGGAGTGGGCCGCGGTGCCCACCGTCTTCAGCCCGTAGCGCAATCCCGCTTCGAGGTTGGAGGTGCTGTCGAAGCCGGCAATGACCGCGGCCCGGGCGGCGGCCGCCGCGGCTTCCTCGTGCGTCCGGCGTGAGCCCATCTCGATGCACGGGCGGTTGCCGGCGGCCGAGATCATCCGGGAGGCGGCAGAGGCGATCGCGCAGTCGTGGTTGAGCACGGAGAGCAGGTAGGTCTCCAGGATGCAGGCCTCGGCGAATGTGGACTCCACGATCAGGACGGGGGAGTTCGGGAAGTACGCCTCACCCTCCGGATACCCCCAGATGTCGCCGGAGAAGCTGTAGTCGGCCAGGTACTCCAGTGTCTGGTCATTGACGACGTTGGTCCGCCGCAGAAAGTCCAGTTCCGCTTCGCCGAAGCGGAAGTCCGCGATCCCTTCCAGGAGACGGCCGGTGCCCGCCACGATCCCGTACCGGCGCCCGTCGGGCAGCCGCCGAGCGAAGGCCTCGAACACCGATTTCCGGTGGGCCGCACCGGACTGCAGCGCGCCCTGCAGCATCGTCAGTTCGTAGTGGTCTGTGTACAAGGACGTGCGGGGACTGTCCCAGCCGGCTGAGGTACTCACAAATTCACTCTAGTCCCCACCGGCTCCCTCGTCTCGCTACGCTTCGCCGCGGGGCCCTCGCCGGCGTGGGCCCAGCACCGGCTCCCTCGTCTCGCTACGCTTCGCCGCGGGGCCCTCGCCGGCGTGGGCCCATCCTCCCCATAGAATGGACAGATGACCCTCAGCGTTGCGCTCGGCCCCGACACGCGGGAGAGCACCCAGACCGGAACAGTGGCGTCCACCGACGTCCTGACCGCCCCGGACATCCCCTGGAACCTCGTGATCTGGAACGATCCCGTGAACTTGATGAGCTATGTGAGCTATGTGTTCCGCAGCTATTTCGGGTACTCGGAGACCAAGGCCAACAAGCTCATGATGGAGGTCCACAAGAAGGGCCGGTCGATCGTCGCGCACGGCAGCAAGGAGCAGGTGGAACAGCACGCGGTGGCCATGCATGGTTACGGACTCTGGGCCACGGTGGAAAAAGCCACCGGAGGCAACGGCAGCGGTTCCGGCAAGGGCAAGGGAAAACGTGGCTAAGGCATTCAAATACGGGCTAAAAGGCATCCGGGGCTACCTGGAGCCGGCCGAGCGGGAACTGCTGCGCAGCCTCTTCGATGACGTCATCTCCATGCTCGAGCCGGCGGAGCGGGCCAGCGAGGACCCGCTGGCCGCCCTGGTGGGGCTGGACCCCGAAGCCCGCGAACCCTCCGACCGCGCCCTGCGGCGGCTGCTGCCGAATGTCATGAAGAACGACGGCGAAGCCTCACTCGAGTTTCGCCGCTACACCGAGCGGTCCCTGCGGGAAAGCAAGATCGGCGCGCTGAAGGCGGCCGCGCTGAGCCTGGACCGGGAGGACCTGGTACTGACCGCAACCGACGCCCGGCACTGGGCCACAGCGCTCAACGATGTCCGGCTGGTGCTGGCCGAGCGCCTCGACATCCGCGACGACGCCGACGCCGACAACATCCACCTCATGCAGGACTGGTCCCAGGCCGAGGACGTGGAAAGCTACCTGGCCCTCGTGTACAACTTCACCACCTGGCTGCAGGAATCCCTGGTGCAGGCCATGATGCACTCGCTCGATGCCCGGCGCTGAGCCCCGGTCTGTGACACATGAGACACGAGTTGCGCGCCACAATGTAATGGCCGCCCCCGTGTCGAAGCCCTATCCTCAAATAACCATGACTTCAGCATCGAATATGGATCCCGCAGCGTCTGCTGCGGACTCCCCAGCGAGCAGCAGCGCAACCGCCCCCGCGGAACCCGGGCAGGCATCCGAGCCCGGGTCGCGGCCCATCGGTGTCTTCGACTCCGGCGTCGGTGGCCTCACGGTGGCCCGGTCGATCATCGACCAGCTGCCCAACGAGTCCATCCTGTACGTCGGAGACACCGCCAACGGCCCCTACGGCCCCCTTCCCATCGCCGAAGTCCGCGCCAACGCCCTCGGCGTCATGGACGAGCTCGTTGACTCCGGCGTGAAGCTGCTCACCATTGCCTGCAACTCGGCCTCGGCCGCCGTGCTGCGCGATGCCCGCGAGCGCTACACCGCCCGGTACGGCATTCCCGTGATCGAGGTGATCCAGCCGGCCGTGCGGCGCGCCGTCGCGGCGACCCGGACCGGCCGGGTGGGCGTGATCGGGACCTCGGCCACGGTGGGTTCGCGAGCGTACGAGGACACGTTCGCGGCAGCACCGGACCTGGAGATCACATCCGTGGCCTGCCCGGCGTTCGTGCCCTATGTGGAGGCCGGCGTCACCACGGGGCCGGAACTGCTCGCCGTCGCCCGCGAATATCTGGCGCCGCTGGTTGCCGCCCGGGTGGACACCGTGGTGCTCGGCTGCACCCACTACCCGCTCCTGACGGGCGTGCTGTCCTTCGTCCTGGGCGAGGACGTCACCCTGGTATCCAGTGCCGAGGAAACCGCCAAGGACGTCTACAGGTCACTGGCTTCCCGCGGGCTTGAGCGCACGGACGCTGCCGCGCCGGAACACCATTTCATCGCCACGGGGGACGCCGCCGCGTTCGAGCACCTTGCCCGCCGCTTCCTCGGACCCGAGGTCCTCAGCGTCCGCCACGTGGACCACGTCGCGGCGCAGTACCCCACCGGCAGCCTGGCCCGGATCACCCCGGAGATGATCGCCGCCGCCCAATCCGCCGCCCAGGCCGGTGCCGTCCGACCGCGGATCTCCAACTTCGTGGGCGAACCGGCAGGCGGGGGAACACTGCTGTGAAGCTGACCATCGTGGGCTGCACGGGCTCCTTTCCCGGCCCCGGCTCGCCGGCGTCGTGCTATCTGCTGACCGCCACCGACGGCGAGCGGAACTGGAAGATCGTCCTGGACCTCGGCAGCGGGGCGCTCGGCGCCATCCAGCGGTACACCGACCTGGAGGACATTGACGCGATCTTCCTCACCCACCTGCACCCGGACCACTGCATGGACCTGTGCGGACTTCACGTTGCCGTGCGCTGGAAGCCGGGCGGCTGGGGCCGCGGCAGAATCCCCGTGTGGGGACCCGCCGCCACGGCCGACCGGATGGCCACCGCGTACGGCCTGGACCTGGATCCCGGGATGCATGAGGAATTCGACTTCGCCAACTGGTCCGAGCGCAAACCCGTGACGATGGGCCCCTTCACGGTCACGCCCTACGCCGTCAACCACCCCGTGGAAGAGGCCTACGCCCTGCGCGTCGAGGTCACCGAACCGGACAAGGACGGCAACCCCGTCACCCGCATCCTGAGCTACTCCGGGGACACGGACTCCTGCAGCGGGCTGGAGGATGCGGCCCGGGATGCCGACCTCTTCCTGTGCGAAGCAGCCTTTGAGGAGGGCCGCGACGACGGGATCAAGGACGTGCACCTGACCGGCAAGCGGGCGGGCGAAGCCGCCGTCGCCGCCGGGGCGCGGCGGCTGCTGCTGACGCACATTCCGGTCTGGACGTCTCCCACCACCGTCATGGCCGAAGCCAAGGAGGTCTTCGGCAAGGACGTGGCCGTCGCCGTCGCGGGCGTGCACTACACGGTGTAGCCCGCCCGGGCACCCGCGGGCAAGTCGATAAGCTAGAGGCATGACTTCCCAAGCTCCTACTGTTCCCGTCATCCGCGCCGACGGCCGCACCGCCGATCAGCTGCGTCCGATCAGCATCACCCGCGGCTGGTCCAAGCAGGCCGAGGGATCGGCCCTGATCGAGTTCGGCAACACCCGCGTCCTGTGCACCGCATCCCTGACGGAGGGCGTCCCGCGCTGGCTCAAGGGCGAAGGCCGCGGCTGGGTTACCGCCGAATACGCCATGCTCCCGCGCGCCACGAACACCCGTTCCGACCGCGAATCGGTCAAGGGAAAGATCGGCGGCCGCACGCACGAGATCTCCCGGCTCATCGGCCGTTCGCTGCGCTCCATCATCGACACCAAGGCCCTCGGCGAGATCACCATCGTGCTGGACTGCGATGTCCTGCAGGCCGACGGCGGCACCCGGACCGCGGCCATCACCGGCGCCTACGTGGCGCTGGCAGACGCCATCCGGTTCGCCCGCGACAAGAAGATGATCGCGCGGAACGCCG
Organism: Arthrobacter sp. NPDC058192; assembly: GCF_042883665.1. Taxonomy (NCBI): domain Bacteria; kingdom Bacillati; phylum Actinomycetota; class Actinomycetes; order Micrococcales; family Micrococcaceae; genus Arthrobacter; species Arthrobacter sp. NPDC058192. The sequence goes on from NZ_JBHVVJ010000003.1 coordinate 276,250, forward strand.
AACCCCTGATCGACACCATCGCCGCGGTGTCCGTCGGCATCATCGACGGCGTGCCGATGCTCGACCTGCCCTACGTCGAGGATGTGCGCGCCGAGACGGACATGAACGTCGTGGTGACCGGCTCCGGAAAATTCGTCGAAGTCCAGGGCACCGCCGAGGGCGCACCCTTCGACCGCGACGAACTGAACCAGCTGCTGGACCTGGCCCTCCTCGGCACCGAGCAGCTCGCGGCCATCCAGCGCGACACCCTGGCGGAAGCCCCGTGACGGCAGCGCCGCTGACGGACCAGCAGAACGGCGCGGCCCCCCGCCTGGTCCTTGCCACGCACAACAAAGGCAAGCTCCGGGAGCTCCGTGAGCTGCTGCGGGGCCAGGTGCCCGGGCTCGACGTCGACACGCAGGTGGTGGACGCCGGCGCCGTCGGCGCACCCGACGTCGCCGAGACCGGCGTGACGTTCGCCGAAAACTCGCTCCTGAAAGCGCGGGCCGTGGCGGAGGCCACCGGGCTCGTGGCGATCGCCGACGACTCCGGGCTGGCCGTGGACGTGCTGGGCGGTGCGCCCGGCATCTTCTCCGCGCGCTGGTCCGGCCGGCACGGCGACGACGCCGCGAACCTGCAGCTGCTGCTGGCCCAGCTGGCGGACGTGCCGGACGCGTACCGCGGGGCGGCATTCGTCTGCGCCGCGGCGCTTGCGGTCCCCGGGGCCGAAGCCGACGGCGGCCGGGAAGTCGTGGAGTACGGGCAGCTGGAAGGGGTGCTCCTGCGGGAGCCGCGCGGGGAGGGCGGCTTTGGTTACGACCCCGTCCTGCAGCCGCGCGGGCTGGACCGCAGCTGCGCCGAGCTCAGCTCCGAGGAGAAGAACGCCATCAGCCACCGGGGACATGCGTTCCGGGCGCTCCTGCCGGCCATTGTCGAGGCCCTGGCCGGACGGTAGGCCGACGCGGCCGCGGCAGGTGTCGCGGATATCCGTTTAACCGACGAAGGCGCCCCACAGCGTGGGCGCCTTCGTCGTCGGTGGCATCAGGGGGTCCGGCGCTCTTCCTCCGGCTCGTGCTCTTCGATGAACTCGTCCACGGGGTCCGTGCCGTACTTTCCGGACTGCCGTTTGGCGATGGCTCCACGGATGACCTCGATGGCCACGGGGATCACTGAGACCAGCACGATGGCGATGAAGATGATGTCCAGGTTGTCCCGGACCCACGGCACCGTGTCGCCCAGCAGGTAGCCGAGCAGGGTGACGCCGCCGCCCCACAGCACCGCACCGATCACGTTGTAGGTGAAGAACTTGCGCCTGCTCATCTCCGCGACGCCGGCAATCACCGGGACGAAGGTGCGGATGATTGGCACGAAACGGGCCAGGATCAGCGACTTGCCGCCATGCTTCTCGAAGAAGGCATGGGCGCTTTCCACGTTTTCGTGCTTGAACAGCCTGGAATTGGGCCGGTTGAACAGGGCGGGTCCGGCCTTGGACCCGATCAGGAAGCCCACCTGGTTGCCGATGATCGCGGCGACAATGATGAGAGCTGTCAGGACCACGATGTTGACCTGGATGGTGCCGGTGGCCACGAGCAGCCCGGCCGTGAACAGCATGGAGTCCCCGGGCAGGAAGAAGCCCACCAGCAGCCCGGTTTCCGCGAAGATGATGCCGCAGACCAGCAGGACCACCCACGGCGCGAAAGCCGGATTGGCCAGGAAGACCTGCGGGTTGAGCCAGTCGGGCAGGAAGGAGGCCAGGTGCGGCTGCACGGGGCCGGCACCGCCAAGGGCGGACACGGCAAGGTCGCTCATTGCTAATACGTTCACCCGTTAAGGGTACTTGACGGCCCCGCGCCGGCCGGCGGTGCGGTGGCCGGCCTAGCGCCGCGGCCGGAGTCCCGTGCGCGAGGTTCCGCCATCGGGCGGTAAAGTTTGGGCCGTGGGTTTGGACTTTACGGCGATCGACTTTGAGACCGCGAACGGCTTCCGGGGTTCACCGTGCGCCGTTGGCCTGAGCAAGGTCCGCGGCGGCGTCGTCGTCGAAGAGGCGTCCTGGCTCATGCGGCCGCCGGAAAACTACGACACGTTCGATCACCACAACGTCCGGATCCACGGCATCCGACCGGACCAGGTGGCCGGCCTGCCGCGCTTCGGCGAGCTTTTCCCTGAGATCGGGGCCTTCATTGGCGGGGACGTGCTGGCCGCCCACAACGCCGCGTTTGACCTTGGCGTGATCCGCTCCGGCCTGGAAGTGTCGGGGCTGCCCGGTCCTGCCTACGACTACGTCTGCACGGTGATGCTGTCCCGGCGCTGCTACTCGCTGGTGTCCAATTCGCTGCCCTACGCCGCGGAGGAAGCCGGTGTGCCGCTGGTCAACCACCACGATGCCGCCGAGGACGCCCGTGCCTGTGCCGGCATCCTGATCGACATCGCCCGCCGCAACGGGGCGGCGAGCATTGCCGAACTCCATCTGTCCCTCGGCCTGGCCGTTTCGCACCAGCCGGCCTTCGACCCCCGGCTGGACCCGCTGTCCAAAGCCAGCGTGGCCGCCCTGGAGGCGCTCGCCGGTGGAACGGCCGCGCCCTCCCGCCGGCCATTCGTTGCCGGGTGGCCTGAGGAAGGACCGAACCCCGAGCCCAACGCCGCAGCCAGCCCCGGCCACCCGCTGTTCGGCCAGACCGTCGTGTTCACCGGCGAGCTGGCGATGCCGCGCACAGAAGCCAAGGTCCGCTCCGCCGAGCTGGGTGCCCGGCCCGAAAGCCGGGTCACGGCCAGGACCACCGTCCTGGTGGTGGGCGACGGCTTCGTGGCCGCGGACCTGCGCTCCGGCCGGCTCACAGGCAAGGCACGCCGTGTCCTGGAACTGCACGAACGCGGGCAACGGATCGAAGTCCTGTCCGAGGGGGAATTCCTTCAGATGGTTGGCGGCCACGTGGCGGCTGCCCCGGCCTGAGCATGCGGGCGGTCACACGGCGCAACAATCATTCCGCCGGCGGGCGCCGCTCCCTACTCTTGGCCCATGAGCAAACCGGATCCACAGGCTCCCGCCGCGGCAACGGAGCACGGAATCGACTGGCGCAGGGTGTTCGCGTTCCCTAACCCGGTGAACGAGTACTCCGCCCGCATCACTGCTGCCCTGGTGGTGGCGCTCTCCGCAGTGACGCTGCTGACCGGGTTCGGCTGGGGGCTTGCCATTATCGCGGCCGGGTTCTGGCTGCGCGTGCTGTTCGGCCCGCGGATCTCGCCCCTGGCCCGGCTCTCCGTCAAGATCCTGACGCCTTGGCTCGGGCGGACCCGGCTGGTTCCCGGCCCGCCCAAGCGCTTCGCCCAGGGCATCGGCACCGCCGCGTCGACGGCCGCCGCATTGCTACTGGCCGCCGGCCTCGCCCCGGCGGCGTGGGTCCTTCTGGCCGTGCTGATCGCCGCGGCCTCGCTGGAGGCGTTCGCCGGGTTCTGCCTCGGCTGCAGCATCTTCGGCTTCCTGCAGCGCCGCGGGCTCATCCCCGAAGACGTCTGCGAGGCCTGCAACAACATTGCGCTCCCGCGCACGTAAGACTGGCGCCTGGAGATGTGACGGACATGTTCCGCGCTCGCAGTCGGAGTTGGACATGTCCCGGCGGGCCGCGGCGGCCGGGGAGGGACATGTGCTCGGGAGGGCCTGACGGTTGGACATGTCCCGGCGGGCCGGCGGCCGGGGAGGGACATGTGCTCGGGAGGGCCTGACGGTTGGATATGTCCCGGCGGGCCGGCGGCGAGGGAGGGACATGTGCTCGGGAGGGCCTGACGGTTGAACATGATGGCATTATGTCCACTCCTCGCCGCCGAGGTTGGGCATGTGCCGGGGGTGCGGCGGCCAGGAATGGGCATGTGCCCCGCGGCGAGGGGGTCACAGAGCATGTCGTGGTTGGGCGGCGGCAGATGAACATGTCCGTCGCAGTCAGGCGTGACAGGTCATGTCCTAGTGTGGCGTGGCACCAGGAATGGACATGCGCCGCGCTCGCAGTCGGAGTTGGACATGTCCGGCGAGCCGGCGGCCAGGGAGGGACATGTGCTCTGGAGGCCCTGACGGTTGGACATGATGGCATTATGTCCACTCCTCGCCGCCGAGGTTGGGCATGTGCCGGGGGTGCGGCGGCCAGGAATGGACATGTGCCCCGCGGCGAGGGGCCACAGGGCATGTCCTAGTGGCGTGGCACCTGGGGCGGACATGTTCCGCGCTCGCAGGCGGAGTTGGACATGTCCCGGCGAGCCCGCGGCCAGGGAGGGACGTGTGCTCGGGAGGCGCTGACGGTTGGACATGATGGCGTAATGTCCATTCCTCGCCGCGGAGGGTGGGCATGTGCCGGGGATGCGGCGGCCAGGAATGGACATGTGCCCCCGGTGAGTTCAGGCGCCGGTGACGGCCGCCAGCCTTGACGCCATGCCCCGGATGACCTCCGGCGCCTCCAGGGCCGACAGCCAGCCGGCCGGCAGGCACTGCTCGCCGTAGTAGGCCCCCAGGATGTTCCCGGCGATCGACGCCGTCGAGTCGCTGTCCCCGCTGTGGTTTACCGCGACGGCGATCGCCGCGCGGAAATGGGCCTCAGCAGCGCCGGCCGCCGTCGTCGTTCCCGTTTCCGGGACTGTTGCCAGTACGGCGTAAAGCGCGACGGCGAGGGCCTCCTCGGCGACCCATCCCTCGCCGAGTTCGCTGACCAGGGCCTCGGGGCTGAGCCGGTCGCCCGCCAGCCGCAGGGCCGACTCCAGCCGGGCCACCACTTCAGCATCGGGCTCTTCGCCCTTGCGCAGGACCCCGCCGCGCAGGTGCCCGAGCGCCGATTCCGCTGCTTCACGCAGTTCGAGCCCGGAAGCCAGGGCTTGGACGACCAGGCTGAAGACTCCGGCGCTTTGCCGTGCCGCGGGGTGCCCATGGGTCAGGGACGCGGCGTCGGCACTGAGCTTATAGACCGTTTCGGGTGCGAGGTGGGGGATCAGGCCGAACGGAGCCGAGCGCATCACGGTGCCGCAACCCTTTGAATCGGGATTGACCGGACGCTGGACGGTACCCATCTCGCCCGTGGCGAGTCCGCTGAGGGACGCGTTGCCGGGCGCACGGCGGTTTTTCAGGACATCCTGGCCGTCGATCCAGCGTGGCGGCTGGACCGGGGCCGAGGGCGGCACCGCGACGCCCTGGGTCCCGAGCCAGCGCAGGTACGCCAGCCACACGCACGCGTTGATGTCGGCCGCCACGCCGTCGCTGGCCCATTCCAGCGCCTCGAGCAGGCCGTCGGCCGTGTACAGCGTCATCTGGGTGTCGTCCGAGAAGGGGCTGCCGGCGTCGAGCGCAGAAAAGTCCTGCAGGCCCGCGGGGCCGAACCGGGCACGGATCGCGGAAATATCGTCGAACTCGACGGCGTAGCCCAGCGAATCGCCGAGCGCCCCGCCGAGCAGGCAGCCGTGGATGCGCGAACCGTGGTCCGGGTCCGGGTCCGGGGCCGGGGCCGGGGCGTGCGGCGGGCCGGGTACTGGGGCAGGTGCGGGCGTGGTCCCGGGCTCGGTGCTCATGTCCCCAAATTTACCGGCACCGCCGCGCACCGCCCAATGACGCCCGATCCCGCATTGCCCCGTGCTGCCTGACCGAAGCTGCCGCACCCAATGCCGCCCCGCCGGTGCCCAACGCCGGTAGGGTGCAGTTAGGACCCGTCCGGCGGTCAGTCCGACGCAGGCAAAGCAGCCGCCGCCGTGCCCGGCCGGCCCAGATACGCCCAGTAAGAGGAAACCAATGCACGAACCAGCGTGGCGGAAGACCGGCAGCACGCCGGATTACAGATTTTCCTTAGCCAATGAGCGGACGTTCCTGGCTTGGATCCGCACGTCCCTGGCCCTGATCGCGGGCGCGCTGGCGATTGACCAACTAGCCCCGGAGATTGCGCCGGCACCCGTGCGCGTCGTGCTGTGCGTCATCCTCGCGTTCCTGGGCGCCGGCCTGGCCGCCCTGGCCTATCGCCGGTGGGGGCTCATGGAGGCGGCCATGCGCAATAACCGGGAGCTGCCGTTTTCCGGCGTGATGCTGGTGATGACGATCGGCGTCGCGGCCGCTGCCCTCGTGTTCGCCGTCCTGATCCTGATGGTCCGGTGAGCCGGGGTGCGGTAGGCCCCGGCGAGTCCCGGGATCCAGGGCTGCAGCCGGAGCGGACTTCCCTGGCGTGGCGCCGGACCCTGCTGGCACTGATCGTTGCGGACCTGCTGATATGGCGGACCTGGGCGCTCGCAGCGTCCCGCAGCGTCCCGGGGCCTGTTGACTATCTGGGGATCTGCGCCCTCGTAGCCATGGCCGCCACCCTGGTGTTGGGCGTGTGCGTGCTGGTCCGCGGGCGGGAGCTCCGCCGCTCCAACGCCGCGCCGCCGGCGGGGCTCCTGCGCTGGGCCGCGGCCGCCGTCGTCGTCCTCGCCGCCAGCGCCGTGGCCGCAGTGGGCCTGGGGCACTGAGCGGGCCTGCAGGGGCAACCCAGCCAACATCCAGACGGCGCTGACAGACTGCGGGTGGACCCAATTCTCCGCGTGGCCCAAGGCGCACCCGGAGCACGACCCCGCGGCAGCCAGCGACGGCGCAAAAAACCGGACCCGGGGCGTGCCGCCATCAGCAAAGGAAAAAACCTGACCATGACCCTGCTTGTTCCTGCCCCCGAGTCCGGCGGCGTCCTGCCCATGGCCGCCGTCGACAGCAGCCCGCGCCGCCCCCGCCTCGCCGCCAGGTTGTCCGCCGAGGCGTTCGGAACTCTGATCATCGTGGTCGCAGGGCTTGGCGTGCCACTGTTCACCATTCCGCAGTCGAACCCGCTGCCCGCCGCCCTGGCCGCCGGGCTGGCCTTGACGGCGGCAATGCTGGCCGTCGGCTACGTCTCCGGCGGGCACTTCAACCCAGCCGTCACTGTGGGCAACGTCATTGCCGGCCGGATCAAGCCTGGCCCTGCCGCCGCCTACATCGGCGCCCAGTTGGTGGGCGCCGCGCTCGGAGCCGCCGCCCTGTTTGGCGTCCTGTCCACCGTCCCGACGATTGCCGACAGCCAGGGCGCCTTTGCCACCGTGGCGGCAGGATTCGGCGAGCACTCGATCATCCAGGTGCCCATGGCCGGCGTCCTGCTCATGGAGGTCCTCGGCACGGCCCTGCTCGTCGCGGTGTTCCTCGCCACGACGGCCAGCAGGAATCCCGCCAGGGCTGCTGCCCCCTTCGCGGTCGGCCTGACGACGGCGGTGCTGCTGCAGTTCGGCCAGGCGCTCGGCAACGTCCCCTTCAACCCGGCCCGGGCCACGGCGTCGGCGATCTTCAGCGGTCCGAACGCGCTCGGGCAGCTGTGGCTGTTTTGGGTGGCACCCCTGGTCGGCGCGGCCATCGCAGCCTTGGTTTTCCGGGGCTTCGGGCAGTCGAGCGCCGCGGTAGTTGCCAGCACGGACCGCCTGCTGGCTGACGACGAGTCGGACGACGACGAGTCGGACGACGCCGGGCCGGTCGCCGCCGGGCCGGTCGCCGAGTCGAACGCAAAGTTTGCCGCAATGTCTGACGACGCAAAGTCGAAGGCCGGTGCCGCGTCCGTATCCCGCGCCGGTGCCGCACCCGTATCCAGCGCCGGCGGTGACGAGGCCCGCAGCTTCTTCGACAGCAACCGCTGACGCCCGGCCCCCGCGTGCATCGGTGGGGTGGTGGCGCAAGACTGTCGGTGCCAGCCGATACGGTAGGAATATGCGGTTATTGCACACCTCCGACTGGCATTTGGGCCGGTCTTTCCACGGCGTCGGCATGCTGGATGCCCAGCGTTCCTTCATCGACCAGCTCGTGGCTTTTGTCCGGGACGAAGCGGTGGACGTCGTCCTCATCGCCGGTGACGTCTACGACCGCGCCCTGCCGGGAGTCGACGTCGTCGGGCTGCTCGATGACGCCCTGGTGCGCCTTACCGGGGCCGGCGCCCAAGTGGTCCTGACCAGCGGCAACCATGATTCCGCCATCAGGCTGGGCTTCGCCTCGCGGCTCCTCGAACGCGGGGGAGTGCATCTGCGCACCCGGCTGGACGAACTCGACCAGCCCGTCCTCTTGCCGCTCGACCCAGGCAGCGATGCCGGGCCGGTGCTGGCCATTTACGGTATACCGTGGCTTGAGCCCCGGCTCGTCGCCGAGCAGCTGGGTGTCGGGACAGCGAGCCACTTCGAAGTCACGCGGGCCGCCACCGAACGGATCCGGGCGGACGTGCAGCACCGCCGCGGGACCCGGACCGTCCATTCGGTGGTCCTGGCGCACACGTTCGCCAGCGGGGGCATCAGCTCAGACAGCGAACGGGATCTAAGCATCGGCGGCGTCGGTGCGGTCCCGCTGGATCTCTTCGACGGCTTTGGCTACACCGCCCTGGGCCATCTGCACGGCCGGCAGGAGCTCTCTGCGGCGGTGCGCTACTCCGGCTCCCCGCTGGCCTACTCGTTCTCCGAAGCCAAGCACAAGAAGGGCAGCTGGCTGGTGGAGGTCGACGCCGCCGGGATCGGTGAGGTACGCGAAGTACTCTGGGACCCGCCCCGGAACCTCGCCGTGCTGCGCGGGAAACTGGAGGACCTCCTGTCGTCCGAAGACTTCGCCTGGGCCGAAAGCGCCTATTGCCAGATCACCCTGACGGACCCGGCGCGCCCCGCACAGGCGATGGACCGGCTGCGGACACGGTTCCCGGACACCCTGGTGCTCGGTTTCGACCCCGACGGCCCCGGCGCGGCGCCGAAGGCCAGCTACAGCAGCCGGCTTGCCGAAGCCGACAGCGACCTCTCCGTGTGCTGCGGATTTCTCGAGCACGTCCGGGGCCGGTCAGCTTCCGACGCCGAATCAGCGGTCCTCGCCGAGGCGCTCGAAGCTGTCCGCCTGGAAGGGGTCTCGCTGTGAGGATCCACCGCCTGGAAATTTCCGCCTTCGGCCCGTTCGCCGGCACGGAGCGGATTGACTTCGACCGCCTCAGCGCTCACGGCCTGTTCCTGCTGAACGGCGCCACCGGCGCCGGCAAGACCAGCGTCCTGGACGCCATCTGTTTCGCGCTGTACGGATCGGTGCCAGGGGCGCGCCAGGACGGCAAACGGCTGCGCAGCGACCACGCGGAGACCGCCGCCGAGCCGCGCGTCACTTGCGAGTTCTCGGCCAAGGGCCGCCGTTTCGAGGTCTCCCGGTCGCCGGCCTGGAACAAGCCAAGCGCCCGGGGAAAGAACGGCTTCACAGTCCAGCAGGCCAACACCCTGCTGCGCGAACGCATCGGCGGCGTATGGACGGAAAAGTCCGGCCGAAACGATGAGGCCGGGGCGGAGATCGCCGACGTCCTGGGCATGAACCGCGACCAGTTCACCCGCGTGGTCATGTTGCCGCAGGGAGACTTCGCCGCCTTCTTGCGGTCCAAGGCATCCGACCGCCTGGAACTGCTGCAGAGCCTGTTCGGAACCCAGCGCTTTGAAGCCGTGGAGCAGGAACTGTCCCGGCAGGCGCAGGCCGCCAAGACGGAGGTGGCAAGCCTCACCTCGAGGCTGGACCTGCTGCTGTCCCAGGCGGAGGCGGAAACCGCGGCACTCGAACTTGACGCAGAGGGCGGTCCCGGCCGCGACGCCCCCGATGCCCTGCTGGCATGGCTGGGTGACGCTGCGGCTACTGCCGCGGACGTGCGCCGGACCGCGGCAGCGGCAGCCGAACAAGAGTCGGTCCAACAAGCTGCACTTCTGGAGGCCGCCAACGCACGGGCAAGCCGCCAGGCGAAACTGGCTGCCGCGGAACTGCGCCGCAATCTCGCCTACGCTGCAGCCACCGGCCTGGCAGAAAAAGCTGTCACGCTCGGCCTGCACCGCAAGGCCGAGGTGCTCGGTGGCCAGTTGCGGGCTCTTGAAAGCGCTCAGACGGCCGAGGACCGGGCGGGAACAGCGCTGGCGGAGGCCGCACGGGAATTGCGCTCCGCGGCTGTTACAGACCCCGAGCTCGCCGGACTGGCCCTCTTCGATTTTGGCGCAGGAAACGCTGGCGCCTTTGACAGGACTGCGCCCGTCGACGGCGCAGCGCCCTTCGACAACGCTGCGCCCTTCGACAACGCAGTGCCCTTCGACAGCTCCGCCCTCCGCAGCGCGCTCGGACGGCTGCGGTCGCTGCGCGCCGTGCTCGCAGAACGCCTGCCGGACGAAGCCCGGCTTGCCGGGTTGACGGACCGCCGCGGCCGGCTGCGCCGCCAGCTGCAGGACCTGGAATCCGTGCGGCGGGCCGGCGCCGCCGCCCTGGATGCCTTGCGCTCTGAATCGGCCGCCCTGCTCGCCGGAATACGGCCGCTCGAGGAACTTGCCGCCGAAGTCCAGCTGCGTACCAAGGAGGCCACCGCAGCGGACGAACTGGTGACCATCATCGGCCGATACCTCGACGCGGAGGCCGTGTGCTCGGCCATCGAGGAACGGCACGCCGCGGCCCGGACGGAACACCAGGATCTTCGGCAGCACTGGCTCGACCTCCGCGAACAACGGCTCACTAACGCCGCAGCCGAGCTCGCCGCCCAGCTCCTCGACGGCGATCCCTGCCCGGTCTGCGGAAGTCCGGACCACCCGGTGCCGGCCCCGGCCGCGGACTCGGCCCTGGCCGTTGCGGAGGCGGAACAGGCTGCGCAGGATGCCTGCGATACGGCCGAAGTGGCGTTCGCGGCGCTCGGGCGCGAACTCGCCGAGGCCCAGCAGCACGTCGCCGTCCTCGCGGCCCAGGGCGGCAGCACGCCTGTCGCGGAAGCACGTGCCGATGCGGTTCTGGCCCGGGACCGGGCCCGCGAGGCCGGCCGTGCAGCCGCGGAGCTTGCCACGAACCGGGCACGGCTGGCAGAACTTGACGAGGCAATCAGCGCCGCGGAACGCGCGAAGGCTGAGGCCGCCTCCGACATCGCCGAAACCCAGTCGAGGGGCGCCGAGGTCGAGGAACAGGCGGAGGTCCTCGAACAGGCCCTGGACAAGCTCCGCGCCGGCCACCCCGGCCTCGAGGAACGGATCGCCGCCCTCACCGGTACGACGGCGGTCCTCGAAGACGCCGATGCTGCCCAGTCGGCCCTGGAGCAGGCCGGCGCCCGGGTGGCCGAAGCGCGCCAGCAGCTTGAGCAGGCACTGCCCGCAGCCGGGTTCCCCTCCGAAGCCGCGGCACGGGCGGCCCTCCTTCCGGCGCCGGAGGCCTCCGGCTTGGAGGCGGCCCTCCGCGCCGGACAAGACGAAGCCGCCAGGATCCAGGAACTGTTCGCCGGAGAGGAACTCATGCTGGCAGCCGCCGAAAGGGCCGCCGGGGAGATCCCCGGCGATGCCGACCTCGAACAACTCCGGCTGGAGTCGGCCGCGGCGGAGCGCACTGCCCGGGACGCCTTGCTCGCGGCCGGCCTGGCGGACAACTCCGTCCAGAGCCTCGGACGCATCGCCGGCGACTACGCGGACGTCGCCGCGGCAGGGAGGGAGCCTCGGGAACGGGCCGCGCTGTTGGCCGCGGTGGCCGACGCCGCCAAGGGCAGCGGGGACAACACGTACCGCATGAGCCTGAACAGCTACGTCCTCGCCGCCCGGCTGGAACAGGTCGCCGTCGCCGCCTCGGAACGTTTGATTCGCATGAGCGACGGCCGCTACACGCTGCAACACTCCGACGCGAAGGCAGCCCGCGGAGCCAGGTCCGGCCTCGGCCTGGAAGTTGTGGATGAGTGGACCGGCCAGCGCCGCGATACGTCCACGCTCTCCGGCGGCGAGTCCTTCATGGCCTCGCTGGCCTTGGCCCTCGGCCTGGCCGATGTGGTGCAGCACGAGTCGGGCGGCGTGGACATCGAGACCCTGTTCGTGGACGAGGGCTTCGGCAGCCTCGACGACCAGGCACTGGAACAAGTCATGGACGCCCTCGAGGGACTCCGGGATGGCGGCAGGGTAGTGGGGCTCGTCAGCCATGTGGCGGAGATGAAACAGCGCATCGGCACGCAGCTTCAAGTGGTCAAGGGCCGCAACGGCTCCACCCTGCACATCAGCGACGAGTCCAAGGTCTGAACCGACCCGGTAACATGGAGCTGTTACCGGGTCGCGCGCATCGGGAGGAGGGACGATGCGCACCATTGAGCGAACCCGGAAACCATGAACCTTTCACCGTCTTCTCTGGCGTCCTCCCTCGACGCGACAACTTCCCCTGACGCAGCCACTCCGGCGCGCACCCGGCCCGCGCCGGCACCAGCCGAAACACCGGCCGCGCCCCCTGCCCGCGTGCCCGGAAAAGGCGGCCGTTTAGCACGGTTGCCGCTGCTTGCCGGCCGAGGCTTCATCCCCTTAGGGCTCGTCGCCCGCCTTCCGCTGGCCATGCTCACCGTCGGAGCCCTCACACTCGTCACCGCCGTCTCCGGCTCTTATGCCGTGGGTGGCGCCGCGGCCGGTGCCGTCGGTATCGGTTCCGCGCTGGGTGCTCCCGTCCTGGGCGTCGTCGCGGACCGGCTTGGCCAGCGCGGAGTGCTGCTGGTATCCGCCACCGCCAACGCCGTGGCTATCGTGGCCCTGATTCTCGCGGCGCACCTGATACCCGGCGTGCAGGACGTTGCCGCCGCCGTACCGGTTCTCGCGGCGGCTTTCGTTGCCGGGGCCAGCTGCCCGCAGGTCGGGCCGCTGGCCCGGGTCCGCTGGATGGCATTGACATCCCGGACATCCGGCGCCGGGCGCGGGGCGGGTGCAGATTCCGCAGACTTGGACACGGCCCTGTCGTATGAGAGCACCGCGGACGAGCTCACGTTCGTGCTCGGGCCCGCCCTCGTCGGGGCTATCGCCAGCCTGCTGGCGCCGTGGCTGCCCCTGGCCCTGGCCGCGGCGCTGACCATCATCTTCGTGCCCGCCTTCGCCGTCCATCCCACGCACCGCGCGGTGCCCCGTACGCTGCCGAGCCAGGAAACCGGCCCGGCAGCGACGATGGCAGCCGGGCCGGCGGCGAACCGGCACCGGGGCGCCCGCACGGCGGCACAGCGCGCCCGGACCCTGGCCGCCGTCGCGCTTCCCGTGCTGGCCATGGTCTGCATGGGCACCTTCTTCGGGTCCACCCAGACATCCCTGAGTTCCTTTTCCGCCAGCTTCGCCACGTCCGAGCTCGCGGGGCTGCTCTACGCCGTCATGGGACTGAGCTCGGCGGCCGCGGCACTCTCGGTCGCGTACTGGCCGCGGCGGTTCGCGGTGAACGCCCGCTGGATGGCCTGCGCGGCCCTCATGGCCGGATTCGCCGCACTCCTGCTCTGGCCGTCGACGGCGCTGCCCATGATCCTGGTCCTGCTGGTCCTGGGCCTCCCGGTCGGCCCGCTCATGGTCACGATCTTCGCCATCGGCGGCCTCGTGGCGCCCGCCGGAAGGCTCGGCACGGTCATGACGGCCCTGGCCAGCGGCATCGTGGCCGGCACCGCACTCGGCGCCTCCATCGCCGGGCAGCTTGCCCAGAACTTCGGGTATTCGACCGCATTCCTGGTGCCAGTGTGCGCGGCCACCGCGCTGTTCCTGCTGGGAACGGCCGCCGCCCTCGTGCTCCGGCAACGCGCGGGAACTTAGCCCAGCTGCGCCTCGATGCGCCGGGCGGACGCAGTGAGGGAGGCGGCAACCTCCCCGGGATCCTGCGCAGCGCGGATGTAGACGACGGCGAGGGCGGCGGGCCGGCCGCCCGGCACGTGCAGCGGCACCGCGACCGAGGACACGCCGGCGATGACCTCGTCATGGCTCGCGGCATAGCCGAGCCGCCGGGCCTCGGCGGCCTCGGCACGGTACGGAATGCCCGGGACCAGCGCCCCCCACTGCTCTTCGGTGAACGCGGACTGGATCGCGATGCCCGGCGCGCCGGCGCTGATCGGATGCCGCGACCCGGGATGCTGCACGACGGCGGCGCCGCTGTGCCGCGGGTCCACCGTCACCAGCGTCACGCACTCCTCCCGGTCCCAGACCGCCACGAAGGCGCTCATGGTCAGGGAGTTGGCCAGCTGGGTCAGTTCGGGCAGGGCGGCGGACTGCAGGTTGCGCGAAACCCCGCGCGCCAGGACGGCGAGGCCTGGGCCGGGCTGGACGCGGCCGCCGTCGTCGCGCACCAGCAGGGAGTGATCCTCCAGCGTGCGCAGAATACGGTAGGCCACGGAGCGGTGGACGCCCATGGCGTCGGCGAGTTCAGCGATGGTCAGCGGCTGCTGGGCTTCTGCGAGGATCTCCAGGGCCCTGATGCCGCGGGAGAGCGTCTGGGACGGGGAAGCCTGAGCCGTGCCGGCGTTCGGGGTCATGGGGTCCATCCTAGGGCGGGGTCGCTGGAAGCCGGGCGCCGGTCGGCTCTTGTGCTCCGAATCATGGTCCGCTAGCGTTCTGTATAGGAATTACGTGTTCGATTATAGAACACGACTATTGGAAAGCACAGGCCCGGGAGAGCGCAGCCCCGGGAAGGCCCGAAGAACACCGCCACTGAACGCAAGGGATCACCGATGATTGCCACGCCGCGCAACCACGCCGGAGGCGTCCCGGGCCGGCTGTCCGCCCCGCGGGCCACCCACTTCCGGGGCAGCCTCGGCCGGTTTGCCACCGGCGTCGCGATCGTCACCTTCGACGGGGCGACCAAGCGCCACGGCATCACCGTGAACTCGTTCACGTCGGTGTCGATGGAGCCCCCGCTGGTGCTGGTCAGCATCGCCCGCACCGCCAAGGCCCACGATGAACTCGCCGGCCGGCCGTTCACGGTGAACATCCTCGGTGCCGAGCAGCGGTACCTCGCCATGCACTTCGCAGGCCGCCCGGGCCCCGAGCCACCCTGGGTGGAAGGAGGCACCGCGCCGCGGCTCTCCAACGTGCTTGCCTATTTCGAATGCAAGCCCTGGGCGGCGTACGACGGCGGCGATCACACCCTCTACATCGGCGAGGTGGCGGACTTCAACTACCGCAACGGCGACGCCCTGGCGTTCGCCAACGGCCTTTTCACCACGATCCCGGAAAGCCAGCTGGGCATGGAAGACCTGCTCTAGCCCCACACCACTTTCAAGGCAACTCATCAAGGCAACTCAGTTCGACGACGACTGGAGAGGGAAATGGGTATCCGTACCGGACAGCAGTACCTGGAAAAGCTCAACGCCATGAGCCCCCATGTGGTGATCGACGGTGAGGTGGTCAGCGAGAAGATCGCCGAACACCCCGCCTTCCGCAACGTGGCCCGCTCCTACGCCCAGCTTTTTGACATGCAGCATGATCCGAAATACCAGGAGGCGCTGACCTACGCGTCGCCGAGCACCGGCGAGTTGGTGAATGCCTCGTTCCTGGTGCCGAAGACGGTCGAGGACCTGCAGCGCCGCCGCCGCGCCATCTCCACCTGGGCCGAGTCCTCCAACGGCTTCCTTGGGCGCTCCGGCGATTACATGAATTCCGCGCTCACGGCGCTCGGCACGGCCGGAAAGTGGTTCTCGCAGGCGGATCCGGGCTTCGGCGAGAACATCCGCAACTATTACGAGTGGGCCCGGGAAAATGATGTCCTGGCCACGCATACCCTCATCCCGCCGCAGGTGAACCGCTCCGTTTCCGGCTCGGAGCAGCTCGGCGGCCAGCTTTCGGCCCGCATTGTGGAGGAACGCGAAGGCGGGATCGTCGTCCACGGCGCGCGCATGCTCGCCACCATCGCCCCGATCGCCGACGAGCTCCTGGTCTTCCCGTCCACAGTGCTCCGGGGAGCCCCGGAGGATGCACCCTACTCCTACGCCTTCGCCATTCCGAACGATGCCCCGGGCCTGCGCTACCTCTGCCGAAGCTCGCTCTACAACGGCGGCAGCACCCACGACGAACCGCTGGCCTCCCGCTATGAGGAGATGGACGCCGTCGCGGTCTTTGACCACGTGTTTGTGCCCAACGAGCGCATCTTCATGCTCGGGCACCCGCAACTGTGCAACGCCTTCTATGCCGAGACCGGCGCCGGGGCGCTCATGACCCACCAGGTGGTCACCCGCACCATCGCCAAGAGCGAGTTCTTCCTGGGCCTGGCCTCGGAACTTGCCGACTCGATCGGCATCGACGGGTTCCAGCACATCCAGGAGGACATCGCCGAGCTGATTATCGACGTCGAGATCGGCAAGGCGCTGGTCCGCGCCTCCGAGGCCGACGCCGCGCTCAACGACGCCGGGGTCATGCTGCCGAAATGGTCCACCCTGAATGCCGCCCGCAACTGGTACCCCAAGGTTGCCCAGCGCTTCCCGCAGATCATCCGGAAGTTCTCGGCGTCGGGCCTCATGGCGCTTCCGGGCGAGGCGGACGTCAACGGCGCTGCACGGGCGGACATCGAGATGTACCTGCAGGGCAAGACTTTGACGGGGCCCGAACGCGTCCGGCTGTTCAAGCTCGCCTTCGATGCCTCGATTTCCGGGTTCTCCGGACGGCAGTCGCTCTACGAGTACTTCTTCTTCGGGGACCCCGTCCGCATGGCCGGCGCCCTCGTGAACACCTACGACCGCGAACCGGTCCGGGCCAGGATCCGCGCGTTTCTGGGCCGCCCGGACTGACCCGCGCACACCAATGTGCGCATCATCACATTTTCCATAGTAGAATCCTGTCTACTAACTGACCGTTCGATCGGTAATTCGGCCGCTCCGCAGCAGCAACGGCCAAATAAGGGACAGGTACTCAAGAGGCAGGCACTCCCGAGGCCGGTACTCGAGAGGCGTCAGTTAGTCACTTCGCATCCACTTCGGGCAGCATCAGCCCCCAGCAACGGAGTTCCAATGACCGCAACTTCAGCCGTAGATTCCCCTGCGGGCCCCAGCAGCAAACAAGAGGAACGCAAGGTCCTCGCCGGAACGCTTGTCGGCACCACCATCGAGTGGTACGACTTCTTCATTTTTGCCCAGCTGACGGCGACGCTGCTGTCGCCGCTGTTCCTGGCGCCGCTGAATGAGTCCAACCCCGGCCTGGCACAGATCCTCTCCTTCGCCCTCATCGGCATCAGCTTCCTGTTCCGCCCCCTCGGCGCGATCATTGCCGGCCACCTGGGCGACCGCCTCGGACGCAAGGCCATGCTGGTCTTCACGCTGATCATGATGGGCACGGCCACAGCCCTCATCGGCGTGCTGCCCACGTACGCGCAGATCGGCGTCCTGGCCCCGATCCTGCTCATCACCCTGCGCGTCATCCAGGGCTTCTCCGCCGGCGGCGAGTGGGGCGGCGCCGCACTGATGGCCGTCGAGCACGCTCCGCTGACCAAGCGCGGCCTGTTCGGCGCCTACCCGCAGATCGGTGTGCCGGTGGGGATGATCCTGGCCACCGGCCTGCTGTTCATGCTGAACACGTCGATGTCCAAGGAGGACTTCGCGGCCTGGGGCTGGCGGGTGCCGTTCCTCCTGTCCATCGTCCTGATCGTGGTGGGCTACCTTATCCGCCGGGCCGTGGGCGAAAGCCCGGTCTTCAAGGAGATGACCGCCCGCAAGGAGGAGAGCAAGGCGCCGCTGAGCGAACTGCTCCGCAAGCACAAGAAGGCCGTGCTCTACTCCACGCTGATCTTCATCGGCAACAACGCCGCCGGTTACCTGCTGATCGCCTTCTTCATCTCCTATGCCACCAAGACACTGAAGATGCCCACTCCGCAGATCCTGCTGGCCACCACACTGGCGTCCTTCGGCTGGCTGGTCTTCACGCTGGTCGGCGGCTGGCTCTCGGACAAGATCGGCCGCGTGAAGACGTTCCTGATCGGCTACGCGATTGTGTTCGCCTGGATGATCCCGATGTTCGCGCTCATCGACACCAAGGACATTGTGCTTTACGGGGTGGCGCTGTTCGTCCTCACGATCGGCCTGGGCCTTTCCTACGGCCCCATGTCCGCCATGTACGCCGAGATGTTCCCCGCCAAGGTCCGCTACTCCGGCATCTCGATCGGGTACGCCTTCGGCGCCATCCTGGGCGGCGCCTTCGCGGCCACGATCGCCGAGGCACTCCTGCAGAGCACCCATTGGACCGGCTCCATCGGCATCTACATCATGATCCTGTCCGTCATCTCCGCCGTGGGCGTCATCCTGGCCAAGGAAACCCGCGGCCGGCCGCTGGGCGTCAGCGCCCACCACTGACCCAGACCCAACCAGCGCGGGGTCGCTTCGCGCGCCCATCCGGGACCTCCCGATGGGCCGCGAGTGACCCCGCGTTGTTTTTTGCCTAGCCGGTCGCGCCGGGCAGCAGCCGCACGACGTCGTCGTCCTCCAGCTGCTCAAACACCTGGTAGTAGCTTCCGACGGCGTGGAACTGGCCGGGAGTGTGGAGGCTAAGGACAGCCTCGGTGAGAGGCTCCAGCGATGCCTGGGCCGTCATGGAGGCCACCGGGATAGCGACGACGACGCGGGCCGCGCCTGCTCCGCGAACGGACTCGACCGCGGCCCGCATGCTCGCCCCGGTGGCGAGGCCGTCGTCGGCCAGAATAACGGTCTTGCCGCCGAGGTCGTGGGCGGGCTGCGGATAGCGGGCCGCGCGGCGTTCCAGCTCGGCGCGTTCCCGCCGTTCAACCTCGTCAAAGGATGACTGGGTCAGGCCCAGGGCCAGCAGCCGGTTCACGAGCGAACGGTTGACGATCCGCACCACCTGTCCGCCGGGCTGTCCACCTGACCAGGCCAGGGCGCCGAAGGCGATTTCCGCGTGCCCCGGGATGCCGAGTTTGCGCACGGCCAGGACGCCTGCGGGCAATCCGAGCTCGGACGCGAGCGCGGCGGCCACGGGGACGCCGCCACGGGCCAGCCCCAGGATCAGGGTATCCGGCCGGTCGCGGAACCGGGAGAGGAGACCGGCGAGCTGCCGGCCGGCCTGCTCGCGGTCTTGAAAGCGTGTGCCCATGGTTCTTCTTCCCGCGCCCGGCGCCCGGAAGCCGCAGCTCAGACGCCGAGGAAGCTGATGGCCCCCTGCTTGAACGCCCGGCTCGTGATGGCGTTGGTGTGGTTGCGGCCGGGCAGGACGAGCTGCTCCACCATCGCGCCGGCCTTGCTGCCGATGGCCGCGAGGTCCGGCAGGGACGTGGACCGCTCATCGTTTTCCCCGGCCACGAGCAGCATCGGCACGTGCGGAACGGCCTCGGCGGGGTCGAACGGTTCGCCCTTGATGGCCTCAACGAGGGACAGCAACGCGAAGATGTTGTTGCTGGGCAGCAACTGGGCCATTTTCAACAGCCCGGCCGTGGACTCGTCGGCGATGGGGGTGCCGTCGGCGAGGTAGCGCTGGGCGGCCAGCAGGTCGAATTCAGCCAGCGGATCGGCGGTGTTCGGCCCGCCCAGGACCAGTCGGTGGACGAGTTCATGCTGGGTGGCGCCGAACTCCCAGGCGAGCCGGGAACCCAGTGAGTAGCCGATGACGTCCAGCCCGCTGGTGGGGTCGCCGTCGCGCAGCGGCCTGGCGCCGGCGTCGAACGCGATCTGGAGCAGGTCCGCCCGGATCCGGCTGGGGGAGTAGGAATCCATGTCCTCGGGGGCGCCGCTGCGGCCGTGGCCGGGCAGGTCCACGGTGATGACGCGCCGGCCGGCCTCCAGGAGGGCGGCCAGCCAGCCGGTGTCCTCCCAGTTGAGCTTGGCCGATGAGGAGAAACCGTGCAGCAGCAGGACGGGGCGCAGCCCGGCGTCGTTCTTGGGCTCGTGCACCTCCATGTGGAGCTGGGGGTCGGTGCCCTCCACGGTGTGGGAGTGCTGCTGGCCGGTGTGTCTGCCGCTCATGGTGTCAGTCCTCATCAAGTACGGCGCTCAGGCGGACCCGGCGCTTCGGTGCCTCTTCCGCCGGGACCGTGCCCACGATGCCGGCGGTGTTGTCCGGCACCTCGAACACAATCAGGGGCTCGCCGACATTGATCTTGTCACCGGGCCCGCCGTGGATACGCACTACCTTACCTGCCTGCGGGCTGGGCAATTCAACGGCCGATTTGGTGGTCTCGACCTCCACAAGCGGCTGGTTGCGCTCCACCTGGTCGCCGGGGGAGACCAGCCATTCCAGCACGGTTGCCTCGATGAGCCCTTCGCCAAGATCCGGCAGCGGGAAGGAAATTTCAGCCACGTTTGTACTCCAATACTCGCTGGATGCCGAAGAGGATCCGGTCAATGTTCGGGATGTATTCGTCCTCCAGGTCGCCGGAGGGATACGGCACGTCGAAGCCGGTGACGCGCTCCACCGGAGCCTTGAGCGTGTCGAAGCAGTGCTGCGTGATCAGCTGCGCCACCTCTGCGCCGAGACCGGAGGTCAGTGGGGCCTCATGGACGACGACGGCGCGGCGCGTCCTGCTTACGGAGGCGGCCAGCGCTGCGGCATCGATGGGCTTGAGCCAGCGCAAATCAAGGACTTCGACGTCAATGCCGTCCTCCGCCGCGAGCTCCGCCACCTGCAGGCACCGCGACACCATAGCGCCCCAGGCGACGAGCGTGACGTGGCGGCCCGCGCGCACAATTTTGGCGCCGGTGGACACGCCGCCGTCTGCCTCGTGCCTGGCCGGGTCCACCTCACCCTTTTGCCAGTACCGGGACTTCGGTTCCATAAAGATCACCGGGTCCGGACGCGTCGCGGCGTACTTGAGCAGGTGGTAGGCCTCGTGGGGGTTCGACGGCGACACCACCTTCAAGCCCGGTACGTGGGCGAAGAGCGCCTCAAGGCTTTCGCCATGGTGTTCAGGGGCGCGGATGCCGCCGAAGCTGGGGACCCGCAGTGTGATCGGCATCGGCAGGGTGCCCCGGCTGCGGTAGTTCATCCGGGCGATCTGGCAGACGATCTGGTTGATGGCGGGGTAGGCGAAGCCGTCGAACTGGACCTCCGGGATGGGATGGAAGCCGGCCATGGCCAGGCCGACGGACATGCCGAGGATGCCGGATTCCGCCAGCGGGGTGTCAAAGACGCGCTGGGCGCCGTGCTTGGCCTGCAGCCCGTCCGTAATCCTGAAAACGCCGCCCAGCCGCCCGCAGTCCTCGCCGAAGATCAGTGTCTTCGGGTTCTCCGCCAGGACCTCGTCAAGGGCGCGGTTGAGCGCCTGCTGCATCGACAGCACGGTGGTTTCAGCCGGATCGACGGTGCCCACGGTGCTCCCGCCTTCGAGAATCGAGTTAGACATGTTCGGACTCCTCGCGCCAGTTGGCGGCCTGGGCCTGCAGGGCAGGGGTGGTTTCCTGGAAGACCAGGTCAAACATTTCGGTTCCGGGCCGGGGGGCGAGGGCCTCGATCCCGCTGCGGATCAGCTCCTCCTCGGCCTTGGCGGCGGCCAGGGCCCCGGCAAAGAAGGCCTCGTCCGCGACGCCGTCGGCGAGCAGCCGCTGCCGGAACCGCTCGAGCGGATCGGCGCCGGCGCCGTCGCGCTCCTCGTCCAGGGAGCGGTAGCGGCCCGGATCGTCGGAGGTGGAGTGCGGGCCGCGTCGGTAGGTCATGGCCTCGATCAGCACCGGGCCGTTCCCGGCCCGGGCGTGCGCGAAGGCGCGGCGGGTCGCTTCGACGACGGCGACGACATCGTCGCCGTCGATCCGCAGCGCCGGGATGCCGTAGCCCGCGGCGCGAGCGGCGACGGAACCGCCGGCCACCTGGCGCTCGGTCGGCACGGAGATTGCCCAACCGTTGTTCTGGCTGAAGAACACCACCGGCGCCTTCATCACGGCGGCGAAATTCAAAGCCTCATGGACATCGCCCTGGGAGGATGCGCCGTCACCGAAGTACGTCAGGGCGACTCCGAGCTTGCCGGTGGTGTTGGTCCCGGCGCTGGCGGACAGCGTCTGGCCGTGGGCCCAGCCCACGGCGTGCAGGACCGAGCCGGCGACGACGGCCTGGATCGGCGCGAGCCGGGACTGCACCGGGTCGTAGAGGCCGCCGTGCCAGGTTGCCTTGTGGGTGGACATGTACGCCACCATGTCCACCCCCATGGTCCGCGCGACGCCCATCTCGCGGTAAGTGGGGAAGACGAAGTCACGGGTGGTGTCCACGGCATAGCCGCTGCCCACCTGGGCAGCTTCCTGGCCGAGTTCGGGGGCGTACCCGGGAATGATGCCCTGCCGCTGCCAGGCGATCGCCGAGGTGTCGAGGTGCCTCACGGCCACCATCAGCGAATAGAGCTCGCGAAGCTCGTCGGCGGTCAGGGGCGCGGCGGCGTCGTCGGCTGCCACAAGGGAAAGTGTGTCCATGCCTGTGACCCTAGTCACCGGCCCCGTGGTGGGCAATCAGCCTAGGAATCTCTGGCCAATCTGCGCAAAGCTGCTCGCCCTGCCGGCGTCGTGGGTGACAAGTTGTACACCCCCGGGGTTGGGGGGGCTATCTGGGCTGGCGGCTGCCGGCGATCCGTGCCCCGATCCAGCACGCCGCGGCGATCCCGGCCACGAGCGCCAGGGTGCTGAACAGCTGCTTGCTGCTGTCCGGGCTGCTAAAGCCGACAGCGAAGATCAGCGCCAGGAGCACCAGGCCGAAGACCGTCAGTCCGGGGAAGCCCTTCATCCGCAGCGGCAAAGGCGTGCCGTCGCGGTCGGCCCGGCGGCGCAGGATCAGCTGCGACACGAGGGCCGAACCCCACACCACAAGGCAGGTGGAGCCGACAAGCTGGAACAGGGCCGGCAGGATCTGGTCCGGGAAGAGCAGCTCCAGCACCGCGGCCAGGAAGCCGAAGGCGACGGAGACGCTGACGGCCACCACCGGGACCCGCGCTTTGCTGAGCTTCGAGAGGAACCGCGGGGCCTCGCCGCGCTCGGAGAGCGAGTACACCATGCGGGATGCGCCGTAGAGATTGGCGTTCAGGGCGGACAGCAGTGCGACGACGGCGACCAGTGTGATCGCGGCGCCGGCGCCCGGAATCCGGGCGGCGTCCAGGACGCCGGCGAAGGGGGACTTGAGCGCGTCCGAGGTTGCCGGCAGGACGGCGGCGATGACGAACACCGAGCCGATGTAGAACACGAGGATCCGCCACACCACGGTGCGGATCGCCTGGCCGACGCTGCGCTCAGGGTTCTCCGTCTCGGCGGCGGCGACGCTGACAATCTCCGTGCCGCCGAAGGCGAAGATCACGACGAACAGTGCGGTGGCGATGCCGCCGAGGCCCGCCGGGGCGAAATCGGAGGTGAAGTTGCTGAGCCCGGGGGACGGTACGTCCGGCAGCCAGCCCAGCAGCAGGGCCGCGCCGACGGCCAGGAACAGCAGGATGGCAACCACCTTGAGGACGGCGAACCAGAACTCGAACTCGCCAAAGTTTTTCACCCCGGCCAGGTTGACCGCCGTGAACAGGGCCATGAAGATCAGCGACAGCGCCCAGACGGGGACCGCAGGCCATACGGTGAACAGGAGCGCGGCCGCCCCCAGGGCCTCGGCCGCGATGACCACCACGAGCTGCAGCCACCAGAGCCAGCCGACGGTCGCGCCCGCGGTCCGGCCCATGGCCTTTTCCGCGAAGACGGAGAACGCGCCGCTGCTGGGGTTGGCCGCGGCCATCTCGCCAAGCGCCCACATGACCAGGATGATCAGTGTTCCGGCGACAAGATAGGAGACCAGCACGGCCGGCCCGGCCGCCTGGATTCCGGCCCCGGAGCCGAGGAACAGGCCGGCGCCGATCGCGCTGCCCAGCCCCATCATGGTCAGCTGGCGGGGTTTCATGCTGTGCCCCAAGGCCGGGGGTGCTGCCGGGCTGGGGGCTTGGGCCAGGGCATCGGCCTGCCCCGGGAACGCGGTGGGTGACTTCGCTGTGGACTTCGTTGTCATGCTGGCGAACCTTCGTGTGGTTTGGATTTGGGCGTCCTTGTGGGACCTATTGAATTTACCGTCTTCGGCCGTGCTCTACCGGCCACCTGGGTGCCGCGGCCGTGAGAGCATGGTGGCAGTTTGCTTACTAAAATCCGGCTACGGCAGCGGTTTGTCTGGCCCTGGACGTATGGGAAGGGAAAATCCATGGACGTTGATCCGCTGGACGCCAAAATTGTCCGATTCTTCACGGATTCGCCAAGGGCGTCGGTCCTGGAGGCCTCCCGGGTGCTGAAAGTCGCCCGGGCCACCGTGCAGTCGCGCCTGGACCGGATGCAGAACTCCGGCGTGATCGGGTCGTGGGTGCCGCAGCCTGACCCGGCACAGTTCGGCTTCCCGGTGGTGGCGTTTTGTTCCCTGACCATCAATCAGGACTTGGGGCACGACGCCGTCGTCGAGGCCCTCGCCGAGATCCCGGAACTGATCGAGATCCACACCGTCTCAGGCAGTTCGGACCTGATGGCCCGCATAGCCGCCCGCTCCAACCCGGACCTGCAGCGCGTATTGGATGCCATGATCGCCACCCGTACCGTGCTGCGGTCCTCGTCGGTGATCGTGCTCAATACCCACTTCCAGGGCCGCACCCTGCCCCTCCTGGAAGCCGCCGCCGCAGCAAGTGACAGGCCGGTCCGGTGAGCGCGGGGCCGGCTAGCCGATCTGAGACCGACCGGCGGGCTAGAGAACGCTCAGGTTTTCGGGCAAGCCGGTCCGGCCGGTGAGCAGGAGCAGCAATTCGCCGGCCGACGGCAGCCGTGAGCCGATGGCTCCGGCGAGCTCCAGGGACGCAGCAAGCGCCGGAGTCAAGGAGGCGGGCGGCGGTAGCCCCACGGCCCGCGCCAAGTCCATGGTGTGCACGGCCAGCTCGAAGGTGCGGGTCGGGAGGTAGTCGATGAGCGTCATGGCGCCGGCGGGAGTGGCCACCAAGGCGTCGTCTGGCGTGTTCCTGACGAGGGCAGTGACGCGTTGGACGACTTCCCGGACGGCTGCGGCCGGGTCCTCACCCAAGGCTTCGCCGGTTTCCCTGCCACGCTGCGCGATCGCGTCCGGCGAGGTGGCACCACGGACGGTCAGGAAGTATTCCACCGGGCCCGGCACCAGCTCCCCGGTGGCGGGGGAGCCGAGGTAGGCCTCCACGGTTGTCAGGGCGCGGCTCGTGTGGCCGGTCAGTGCCCGGACATCCCATTCGCCGAGCGCCTGCCGCGTCCAGGCCTGAGGCGGCACGCGGCCGGAGAGCTCCATGAATGCCTGGGCCGCTCCCGCGTAACAGGCCCTGACTGCTTCTGCGTCCACAGGGTTGATGTCCATAGCGCCGATTTATACCGTTGCCGGCGGCGGCGCACAAGGACGGTCCGCACACCAGATCCGGTGTGTGACCTGAAACATTTTGCGCCCGGGGGCCGCGGCCGTATCATTAGTTTTGGTCAAGATGACCATAACTCATCCGGCGGTCGGCCGGAGCTGTCCGGGCCTCCCGTCACAGGACCCGCCCGGAACCTCAGAAAGTAGGTGGGTCCCCGTCTATACCACCGCTGCCAACGTCTCGGAGCGCCAGCTTGCGCCTCCGTCGCTGGCCATCTCGACTGTGATCTTTGCACTGCGTCCCAGCGAGCGGTCCGGCCGCCCGACGCTGTGGATTCCGCTGGTGCGCCGGATCCGCGAGCCGTTCAAGGGTCTCTGGGCCCTGCCCGGCGGACCGCTTACGCACTCCGAGTCCCTGCAGGACGCCGCCTCCCGGAATCTGCGCGAGACCACGGGTCTGGCCCCGGAGTACCTCGAGCAGCTCTACGCCTTCGGCGGGCTGCACCGCTCACCCAGCCAGCGGGTCGTCTCGATCGTGTACTGGGCGCTGGTTCAGCCCACGGAAGCCGCGCTCGCGGACGAATCGGAGAATGTGCGCTGGTTCCGCGCGGACCGGCTCGGCGAGCTCGCCTTCGACCACAGCACGATCGTCGACTACGCCCTCTGGCGGCTGCGCAACAAGATGGCCTACGGATCCATCGCGTACCACCTGCTCGGCGAATACTTCACCCTCGCCCAAGTCCGGGAAGTCTACGAGGCTGTCCTGGACCGCGAGCTCGACCCGGCCAACTTCCGCCGGCAGATCAAGGCCGCCCCGGAAATCGAAGAAACCGATCAGTACCTGCAGGGCGGCAAGCACCGCCCGCCCCGCCTCTACCGTTTTACCGGCCGCCCCGGCCTTGACCCAGACAACAGGAGCACACCATGAGCAGCGTCAACACGGCAATCCAGCTGATCACGCGCGAGCAGGCCGCCGCCACGGCAGGGGGCGCCGCGGCCAACACGTGCAGCCCCGCGTTGGCCCGCGGGCCGTGGGACTTCGACGTTGCCGAGGCCCTCGCGGGAGCGCCCGCCTACGGCCCCGGCGCTTCCGCCGCCGACGTCGCCCCGGCGTCGACCCCACGCCAGGGGCAGCTGCCGGAGGAGTACAAGCTGGCCAGCGACGCCGAGCTTGATGCCCGGATCCGGGCCGCCAAAGCGGCGCTGGGGGACCGCGCCGTCGTCCTGGGGCACTTCTACCAGCGTGATGAGGTGATCCAGTACGCGGACTTCGTGGGCGACTCCTTCCAGCTCGCCAATGCGGCACTGACCCGTCCCGACGCCGAGGCCATCATTTTCTGCGGCGTGCACTTCATGGCCGAAACCGCGGACATCCTGTCCCGGCCGGACCAGGCCGTGGTCCTGCCCAACCTCGCCGCGGGCTGCTCCATGGCGGACATGGCCGACATTGACTCGGTCACCGAGTGCTGGGAACAGCTCGAGGAGCTTTTCGGCACGGAGCCCGACGCCGACGGCCGGGTTCCGGTCATCCCGGTCACCTACATGAACTCCTCGGCCGCGCTGAAGGGGTTCTGCGGCGAGCACGGCGGCATCGTCTGCACGTCCTCGAACGCCGCCACCGTGCTCGAATGGGCGTTCGAACGCGGCCAGCGCGTGCTGTTCTTCCCGGACCAGCATCTGGGCCGCAACACCGCCAAGGCCATGGGCGTCCCGCTGGAGCAGATGCCGATGTGGAACCCGCGCAAGGACCTCGGCGGCAACGAAGAACAGACGCTGCAGGACTCCCGCGTGATCCTCTGGCACGGCTTCTGCTCCGTCCACAAGCGCTTCAATGTCGGCCAGATCGCCAAGGCACGTGCCGAATTCCCCGGCGTCAACGTGATCGTGCACCCGGAATGCCCGATGGAGGTGGTCGACGCCGCCGACTCCGCCGGTTCCACGGATTTCATCAAGAAGGCCATTGCCGCCGCCACCGAACCCACCACGTTTGCGATCGGCACCGAGATCAACATGGTGAACCGGCTCGCGGCTGAATATCCGCAGCACACGATTTTTTGCCTGGACCCGGTGATCTGCCCCTGCTCCACGATGTACCGCATCCACCCCGGCTACCTGGCCTGGGTCCTGGAAGCCCTCGTCCGCGGCGAGGTGGTCAACCGCATCACCGTTGAGGACGACGTCGCCGCCACGGCGAAGGTGGCGCTCGAACGCATGCTGGCGGCGCGGCCGTGACCACCCGGCTTGTCATCGTCGGCAGCGGGATCGCGGGGCTCTACGCCGCCCTGCACGCATCCGAGCCTGGCGCCGGCCGGAACGTGGAGGTGGTCCTGCTGAGCAAGGGGTCGCTGGAGCAAAGCAACACCTTCTACGCCCAGGGCGGGGTCTGCGCCGTCCTGGCGCCGGAGGACGCCGCCCCCGGCGACTCCGTGGCCGCCCACATCGCCGACACCCTCGCCGCGGGTGCCGGGCTGAACGATGCCGAGGCCGTGCGCGTCCTGTGCGCCGAGGCGGTCCGGGATATTGCCGGCCTGGCACGCTACGGGGTGCACTTCGACCTGGGTCCCGACGGCGGGCCGGCGCTGGGGCTCGAGGCCGCGCATTCGGCGCCGCGCATCCTGCACGCCGGCGGGGACGCCACGGGCGCCTGCATCGCCCGGGGGCTCGTCGCCGCCGTCCTGGAACGCGCAGTCCTCGAACGTGCCGGCCAGGGCCGGCTCCGCGTGGAAACCAGCGCGTTCGTCACCGAACTGCTCACGGCAGAGGCCGAAGGCACGACGACGGGAAGCACGACGCCGGCGCGGGTCACCGGAGTGGCCTACCTCGCCGGCGGCCGGCCGCAGCGGCTGGCCGCCGACGCCGTCCTGCTCGCCACCGGCGGAGCGGGCCGGCTGTTTGCCCGGACCAGCAATCCCTCCGTGGCCACCGCCGACGGGCTGGCACTGGCCTGGCGAGCGGGCGCCGAGGTGCGCGACCTGGAGTTCTTCCAGTTCCACCCCACCACCCTTGCGGCCAAGGAAATTCCGGGCGGGCCGCCGGCACTGCTCATCTCCGAGGCAGTCCGCGGCGAGGGAGCGGTGCTGCTGGACGCCGCTGGGTACCGCTTCATGCCCGACTACCATCCGGATGCCGAACTCGCCCCGCGCGATGTCGTCTCCCGGAGCATCGCCCTGCACCTGGCCGCCACGGGGGCCGCGCCGGACAGCCCGGTCTACCTGGACGCCCGCGGCATTGAGACCGGCCGCGGCGCCGGGTTCCTTCAGCGGCGGTTCCCGACCATCACGGCGGCGACCCTCGCGGCCGGCTACGACTGGACCGCCGAGCTGATCCCCGTCTCGCCGGCGGCCCACTACTGGATGGGCGGAGTGTGCACCGACCTGCAGGGCCGCACATCCGTGCCGGGCCTGTACGCGGCCGGCGAGGTCGCCCGTACCGGTGCCCAGGGGGCAAACCGACTGGCGAGCAACTCGCTGCTGGAGGGACTGGTCTTCGGCCGCCGCGCCGTGGAGGATTTCCTCAGAGTCGAGGCGCCGCACCACGGCACTGCTCCGCGTGCTCCCCACGATCGCCCTAACCTCGCAAGCTCGGCCAGGGAACCCGGATCGTGTGGGCCCACGGCCGCGGGCGGCCTCGCCTTGACGCACGCTTCCGCAGTACCGTTGCGCGACTCCTCCGCGGAAGGACCCTCACGGACCGCCCCCGAAGTTGGGATGAAATCGGTGCCTGATCCCGGGGTTTTCTCGCGGGTTGCTCTCGGACGGCTGATGACCGCGCACGCTGGGGTGTTGCGCTGTGGCGTCGATCTTGATGCCGCCGCGGAGCAGCTGGACCGGTGGGCCGCCGTCGTCCGTCCTGAGAGCGTGACGGACACAGCGGACCAGGACGCCCACGAGGACCGGAACCTGCTCCTTGCGGCCCGCCTCCTGGTGGCGGCCGCACTGAACCGGACGGAATCCGTCGGCGCCCACTACCGCGCAGACACCGCAACCTTGACCTCCGGCGGCCGGCATCCGGCCACCGCCCGCTCCATGCAAAGGATTTAGCCATGACAGCAACCGCTGCCCCCGAAACCGTGCCCGCCCCCGAAACCGTGCCCGCCCGCGCCGCCGCGCTCGCCGGGAGCCTGCCAGAAGCGGCCGTGCTGGCCGTGCTCCGCACGGCGCTGCAGGAAGACGCCCCATACGGCGACATCACCTCGCAGGCCCTCATTCCCTCGCGGGCCCGCGCGACGGCTGTCCTGAACGCCCGCGTTCCCGGCGTGTTCAGCGGCGGCGAGGTCTTCGCCGCGGCGATGAAACTCACCGACCCGGACGCCGTCGTCGAACTGCTGGTCAACGACGGCGAGGCCTTTGCCGCCGGAACCGCACTGGCCCGGGTGACCGGGAACGCCCGAGCGGTGCTGCTGGCCGAACGCGTGGCACTGAACCTGGTCCAGCGGATGAGTGCCATCGCCACCAGGACGGCAGGGTTCGTGGCGCTCGTCGAGGGCACTAGGGCGCGGATCACCGACACCCGCAAGACGACGCCGGGGCTCCGGGTGCTCGAACGCTACGCCGTGCGCTGCGGCGGCGGCGCCAACCACCGCTTCAGCCTCTCCGATGCAGTCCTGGCCAAGGACAACCACCTGGCCGTCCTCACCGGCGGCGACCCGGCCAAACTGACCGCAGTGCTGCGCCAGGCCAAGGCACAGCTCGGCCACACGACGCACTTCGAGGTGGAAGTGGACACCATGGAGCAGATCGAACCGGTGCTGGCCGCCGGAGTGGACACCATCATGCTGGACAACTTCTCCCTGGCTGACCTGGCCGCCGGCGTGCGGCTGGTGGGCGGCAGGGCCCGGGTGGAAGCCAGCGGCAACGTCAATCTCGGCACCGTGGCGGACATTGCGGCCACCGGCGTGGACGTCATCTCGATCGGCGGCCTCACCCACAGCGTCACCGCCCTGGACCTCGGACTCGATATTGAGCTGGCACCATGATCTTCCTCGACGCCGCAGCCACCACCCCGGTCCGCCGTGAAGTGCTGGAGGCCATGTGGCCCTACCTCACGGGCGAGTTCGGCAACCCGTCAAGCCATCACGGCCTGGGGGAGGCAGCCGCCATGGCCCTCGCCGGGGCCCGGAACGCGACGGCGAAGGCCCTGGGCTGCCGGGCCGGGGAGGTCGTCTTCACCTCCGGCGGCACCGAAGCGGACAACCTCGCCGTCAAGGGCATCGCCCTGGCCCGTCGCGCCGTCGATCGGCATCTGGACCGGGTGGCGATCAGCGCCGTCGAACATCCCGCCGTGGAAGAATCCGCGCGGTATCTCGAACGTGTCCATGGCTTCGCCGTCGATGTGATCCCCGTGGACCGCTACGGGCAGGTCACCGAAGAAGCCTTGGCGGAGGTGCTTGGTCCCAGGACGGCGCTGGTCAGCATCATGTACGCCAACAACGAGGTCGGCACCGTCCAGCCCGTCGCCCGGCTCGCCGCGCAGGCACGCGCGCTCGGAATTCCGTTCCACACCGACGCCGTCCAGGCCGCCGGCTGGCTGCCGCTGGATACCTGCACGCTGGGCGTGGACGCGCTGAGCATTTCCGGCCACAAGCTGGGCGCGCCCAAGGGCAGCGGCGCGTTGTTCGTGCGCGGAAGGACCCGGATTGAACCATTGGTCCATGGCGGCGGCCAGGAACGCGGCCGCCGGTCGGGTACGGAAAACGTCGCCGGGGCGGTGGCGCTGGCCACGGCGCTGACGCTCGCCCGGGCCGGGGACACCAGTGCACCTGTTGGCTCCGCGGGGGAGTCTGCCGGGCGCGTCGCGGCCCTCCGTGACGGGTTCATCGCGGAGGTACTGGCCGGGGTTGCGGGTGCGGTGCTCACCGGCCACCCCACCGAGCGGCTGCCCTCGGTGGCATCCTTTTGCTTCCCGGGCACCAGCGGCGAGTCCGTGCTGCTGGAACTCGAGCGCCAGGGCGTGGTGTGTTCCAGCGGATCGGCGTGCGCGGCAGGTTCGGACGCGCCCTCACCCGTGCTGCTGGCCATGGGCATCGAACCCGAGGTGGCCCAGACGGCGGTGCGCTTCAGCTTCGACTCGACCATCACGGCGGAGCAGCTGCAGGAAGCGGCGGCCGCCGTGCGCACCGCCGTCGCCAGCGTCCGCGCCCTCGCCACCTCCTAGCGGTGACGGGCGCGGCGGAAGATCCAGTGCCGCAGCATCGTGAAGCGCACGGCAGTGGCGGCGAAGCCGGAAAGTGTGGTGGTCCAGAGCTCCTCGGCCACTGTGGCCCCGGGCCGGAGCCAGTGCAGGATGGCCAGGCTGCCGCCGGTGAGCAGGAGCGCCACCAGGATCACGGCCAGGCCGTTGAGGTGGTCACGCTTCATCCGGCGGCGTTCGGTGATCTTAAACGTCAGGCGCCGGTTGAGGGCGGTGTTCATGAACGACGTCAGGATCAGGGCCGCCGCGTTGGCCGGCTGGGCTCCGAGCCAGGGCCTGGACAGCGCGTACAAGGCCAGCGATGTCAGGGTGCAGACAATACCCACGCCCGTGAACCGGATGAGCTGCCGGACCACGGGGTACCGGAGGATCCCGCGGTGGCGCCGCGCATGCGGCCGGACGACGACGGCGGGCGACTGCTGTTCAAGCTGGGACTCCATCCGCTCAGTAGAGCTCGCCCACGGGGATGTCCACGGCCAGCCGGTTGGCCGGACCCGCCAGGGGACATGCCCAGGCTTCGTTGTAGGCGCAGGACGGGTTGTAGGCGAAATTGAAGTCCAGGACGAATTCGGCCGTGGGTCCCGAGCCGCGCACGCCGTGGAAAGCGCCCTTGATGGTGTCCAGCAGGTATCGCCCCGCGCCGTAGCTGCCGCCTGGCTGGCCGGCGGTCGCGTCGCGGAACGGGACAAAGATGCCGCCGCCGTAGCCCTGGAGTTTCCAGACAGCGAGCTGTCCCATTTCCGGAAGGTCGAACGTGCCCAGCCGGACGAACCGCACGAGGCCGTCTGTTCCCGTCTCCACATTCATCTCCCGCCCGGCACCCTCCTGCGTCAGGGGCACGTGGAACCGGTAGATCGGATCATAGTCCGCCGTCTTCAGCCCGCTGAAGTCGGCCTTTGCCTCGGCTGTCAGCGCTGAGGCCGGATGGATGCCGAACATGCGGTCCCGTTCATGGCGCCAGTAGGAATGGGCCTCGGCGGGGCTGTCCGCCGCGATCTTCCGCGTGGCGGCGTAGAGGGCAAAGGTCCGCAGCCGCCAGTCCGCGATGTCGAGGGCCGACATGCCTGCAACGTCGCCCTGCTGCCCAAGTTGCGTTCCGTCTAAGTGCTGTTCGGCCATGCCCCCAGCGTATCGGCTTTACCAGGACGCAAGGCCAACCCCGGATTCCGGCGCCGGACCGCCCCCTTCACCCCCAGGGGCCGGGCCCCGCTACGCTGGCCTTATGACCGGCACGGCCCCTTTCGGAGAATCGGACAATGCCACAGTTGTGCGCTGTGGCGTGATGCTGCGCTGTGGCATCGCGCTCGCCGTGGCAGCGGCTGCGCTCTCGGGCTGCGGCAGCAACGGCAAGGGGGCGCCGGTGTGGACCGCCGGCAGCAGCGTTGCGGAGAGTCCGACGCCGTCGGGCAGCTCTTCCACCCAAAGTCCGACGGCGTCGGGCAGCGTCTCTGCCGCGCCGGGTGCGACGGCATCGGCCTGGAAGGTTTTCAGCGATCCGGCCAGGACGGTGAGCTTTGAGGTGCCGCAGGACTGGATCGTGCAGTCCGTCGCTCCGGATCCGGGGACATTGCCGGGGGCGCTGAAGGTCGACGTCAAGGATGCCAAGGGCGCGTATCTGGCCACTCTGCAGACGGGTCTTCCACCGCGGCCAGCCCCGGCGTGCCCGGGCGGCGCCGCACGAGACTACGTGGTGATCAGCAGCGTGCCTGTGGACCTGCCGCACCGGGACGGGGCCGGGACGATTGATCCGCACGTCGTGTTCAGGGTCATCCGGGGCTACAAATACTTCGGTTCCTACGGCATCACCAACGTGGTGGGTGGTGCCGGCGGCAAGGGTTGCGCGCTGCAGAACGTCGTACGCGGCCCCCAGGGCAGGGGAGATTATTCCTTCGGGGACCTGACGGTGCTCAAGCCGCCGGCCCCCGACCAGAAGGTCGCCCCCGCAAAGGCTTTCGACACCCTCGACCAGGCGGCCAAGTACGTCGACAAGGGATCAGAATTCGCCAACGTCCAGCGGATGCTAATGTCTCTGAGGATCAAAAACTAGTCCCGCACCCCCGCACATCCCCGGGCCGTCAACGGCGACTTTTCCCTGCCCTCACTTCACATCCCGGAGATAAATGGAACGCACCGTGGCCGCCCGCCTGGCCTTCAAGACCGTTGCCGAGACCAAGGTGGCTCTCGCCGTTGCCGTGGCCCGGAACGCCGGGTACGACTCTCTGGAAGAATCGCTCACGGTGACCGCGGCCGGCGCCGACGTACCGGTGACCGAGCTCTCCGACCACCACGGGGGGCGCTTCCACTACATGGAATTCGGCGAACCCACTGAAGTCCTGGTTGAATACTCAGCCACCGTCACCGGCTTCGCCCTGCCCGAAGAACCCGGGCTCATGGAACTCATCCGCTATGTCCGGCCCAGCCGCTACGCGGAGTCGGACCGGCTGCTGCCGACTTCCTACGCTGAATTCGGCGGCCTGCAGGGCGAAGAGCTGCTCAACGCCGTCCGCAACTGGGTCTTCAGCGAACTGCGGTACATCAGCGGATCTTCACGGGGGACCGATGGGGCCGTCGAAACGCTGCTGCACCGCCGCGGGGTTTGCCGCGACTTCGCGCACTTGGCCATCTCCCTGCTGCGGTCCAAGGACGTCCCGGCGCGGCTGGCGGCCGTCTATGCCCCGGGGCTGTCCCCGATGGACTTCCACGCCGTGGCGGAGGCGCACATCAACGGAGCCTGGCACATCATCGACCCCACCGGCCTGGCACCGCGGGAAAGCATGCTGCGGATCACGGCCGGGCGCGATTCCTCGGACACCGCCTTCCTGTCCACGGTGGGTGGCAGCCTTTCCCTGAAAGAACTGGCTGTCACCGCGACCGTAGACGTGCTGCCGGAGGAAGACCCGACGAAGCTCGTCACCATCCGCTAGCAGGTAACGCCGGGCGACTGTCCGGTGTTACCTGTTCGGCCGCCAGTCGGCCCGCTCAGCGCGCGGCGAGTGAGGCGCGGAGCTTTTCAGTCAGCCGCAGCAGTTCCTGTTGTTCCGCGGCCGAGAGTGCAGGTCCCACGAGTGCGGCGATGTCGCGGACGTGCTCCCTGCCGATCTGCTTCTGCAGGTCCCGTCCCGCATCAGTGAGGCGGATGAGGACGCCGCGCCCGTCGTCGGGGGCCTGCGTGCGTTCGACGAGGCGGCGCTTTTCGAGCCGCTCCACCAGACGGCTCAGGCTGGACTGGCTCAGGAGGACGTTGTCGTTGAGCTCGTTCAGGCGCAGCCAGCCGGACGGGCAGCGGGAGAGCGTGAACAGGACGTCGTACTCGTTCAAGGCGAGGCTCTTGAACGCCGGGCCCGCCTGCAGCCGGCGCATCACGGCCACCTGGGCACGGAACAAGGATTCCCAGGTTTCCGCGGCCAAGCGCACCGGTGATTCTGCGGTCTTGGCTTGCATCACGCGTCCTGGTTGGATTCTGCCGCGTCAGCATCCACGGTGCCCGCGGCCAGAGCTGCGGCCACCCGGCCGGCGTGTGTCGGCGGTTCTGGGACGTGCGCGGGCTTGAGGGCCGCGTATTCCTTGCGGAGCACCGGCAGGACCTCTTCGCCGAACAGGTCGAGCTGTTCCAGTACGGTCTTCAGCGGCAGTCCGGCGTGGTCGATCAGGAAGAGCTGGCGCTGGTAGTCGCCGAAGTACTCCCGGAACGTGAGGGTCTTTTCGATGACCTCCTGCGGGCTGCCCACCGTCAGCGGAGTCTGGGAGGTGAAGTCCTCCAGCGACGGGCCGTGGCCGTAGACCGGGGCGTTGTCGAAGTACGGGCGGAACTCCTTGACGGCGTCCTGGGAGTTTTTCCGCATGAAGAACTGGCCGCCGAGGCCCACGATGGCCTGGTCTGCCTTGCCGTGGCCGTAGTGTTCGTAGCGCTCACGGTAGAGGCCGATCAGTTGCTGGTAGTGCTCCTTCGGCCAGAAGATGTTGTTGGCGAAGAAGCCGTCACCGTAGTACGCGGCCACTTCGGCGATCTGCGGCGTGCGGATGGAGCCATGCCACACAAAGGGGGCGACGCCGTCGAGCGGGCGCGGCGTGGACGTGAAGTTCTGCAGCGGCGTGCGGTGCTTGCCGGACCAGTTCACCGTGTCCTCGTCCCAGAGGCGGCGCAACAGGCTGTAGTTCTCGATCGCAAGCTCGATCCCGTCCTGGATGTTTTTCCCGAACCAGGGGTAGACGGGGGCGGTGTTGCCGCGTCCCAGCACCAGGTCAACGCGGCCGTCCGCGAGGTGCTGGAGCATGGCGAAGTCCTCGGCGATCTTCACCGGGTCATTGGTGGTGATCAGCGTGGTGGCCGTGGACAGGATGATGCGCTCCGTCTGGGCGGCGATGTAGGCCAGAGTGGTGGTAGGGGAGGAGGAGAAGAAAGGCCGGTTGTGGTGCTCGCCGATGGCGTAGACATCCATGCCGATTTCCTCGACCTTCTTGGCGATCGCGACGGACGCCTTGATGCGTTCGTGCTCCGTGGGGGTGCTGCCCGTAGTCGGGTCAGTGGTGATGTCGCTGACGCTAAAGACGCCGATCTGCATGATGTGCCTTTCCGTGGCCGGGCTGATCCGGGAACTGCTTCCACTATACTCCGATATACATGCATTTGCATGTATCGGCAGGTATAACATCCACGGCCACCGGATATTCCCGGCCCCCGGTTCCGAGTCCGCCGCGTTGGAGTATTCCCCAGGCTGTGCGGGGGCGAGCCGGAGGCCACCGCAATGAGGGACGGGAGCCGTTGCCACCCGGGCAAAGTCTTCCTCTGGAACGGTCTGGGCGTTATCTTCGTGTATGGAGGATGTCCACATGATGAAAAGTCCCGGACCGGCTGCGGCCGCAGCCATCTTGCTCGCAATCAGTCTTGTGCTCTCTGGCTGCACTGCCTCGCGGCTGAATCCTACCGGTGGTGTGGATCCGAGGGCGGTGCTGGCGGAGTTCAGGTCCCGGGGCATGGTGGGCCATCTGGAGGCGTTGCAGCGGATTGCTGATGACAATGGTGGGAACCGTGCGGCGGGC